>JBJMGS010000200.1:0-5887 GCA_045807785.1 Pyrinomonadaceae bacterium | reverse complement strand
GCTGGAGCAGGCTGTCGTGGTCAGCGCGAGCAGGAGGAAACCGAACATAAATTTCTTCACGTCATTCTCCAATTGATGGGTTGTCTGCCTGGTCAGTAACGCTTGCGGAAACGGGCAGGCATTTCATGCGCAAACTTCCTTCATTCGATACCGGTGTCCGGTTGCGGAAGCCATTCATTGATACTTCCGGCTCAAATGTATCTTCACGGAAGCGTCGAAGCCCCTCTGCCCGACGGCGCTTAGAGAAGCTCGAATCCTCTGAGAGCCGGGACCCAGAGCCGTGTTACCTTGTGCGCCCTGTGCGGGGTCGCCGAAAATCCCTGTGGCGATATCGAAGCCCTGCCGGTACAGGGCGTCCGGTTCGACGCCGCGGGCTTCGGCGAGTTCGGCGTCTGCCTCCGCGATAGTCGCCCCCTTGGCCGCCAGGTAAGTGCGACATTGAGCTTCGAGACCAGGCGCGGCGGGAGAGTTTCGCGCACGCGCATCTCGCGCCACCTCGCAGATCGGTCGTGGCGCAGCGTCTGTCTGCGTCTCCTGCACCCGGCCCAGTACGACTGCCGGCTTTTTACTAGCGGCGCGGCATTGGGCTTCAAGACTCGGCGCGGCTGGAGAGTTGCGCGCGCGCGCATCCCGCGCACGCTGGCAGATCGACATCGGCGGCCCTTCCGGCGTCGTGCTCTGCACCCTCCCCAAGACGACGGGTTTGGGCGTCAGCTTCGGCTCGCCGCAGATCAGTCCCGTCGCGTCGAGCCACACACCAGACCGCCCGTTGATGCCGACGGCGACGAGTCCCGCCGGGCAGTACTGCGTAGCTTGAGTCTCACGGACAACATCTTGTGTGAACAGACCAACCGAAGATTCGGCGAGGGGAGCGTCGAACACTGCGGATGGAAACTCGCTTGGCTGTTGTGTGCTGGCCGCAACTCCGCAGAACAGATGAATGTTGTTGACGGTGATCGTGTGGACGCCTTCCGCCCTGACGTACATCCCTGTCACGATGGGCGTGTCCTTCGGACAGATGACGTTGTTGAGTCCACCTCCCGTGCCCCCGTACCAACCGCCTTCAAGCTTCACTATGTCTGCTCCGACCGCATTCTTGCCGGTGACGATCAGCCCCGAGCCGTTGGTCAGTTGGACTGGACTCGTCTCGTGCGGGCCGAAGGCGGCGACACACAGGGGACGAATCGCATCGACATCGTCGCCCGCGCGCAACTCGAAGCCGGTCAGAAGCTCACTGCCCGCGCAACGTGCGACGAACTGACTGCCGCCGCTGCCGCCGACCGGTGGAAGAATGGCGGTTTGGGCGTGCACGGAAAAAGCGAAGAACAACAGCATCGCGGAGATGCCCAGAGCAGCCCAACGTCTTTGTGGCTGCGAGGAACTCGCAGCCGTGTGGTGGCGGCAGCTTCGCAAATGCCATCGTGTGCATTTCACGCTTGTCTCGTTCATCAGCTTCCCTCTTCAATTCTTTGCGGTGACGGTGAGAGTCGTAATGATTTTCGGCGTGCCCTCTTGCCCTTCGTACACCATCATGCGGAAGGTGTAGCTACTGCCGCGCTTGACTGTCACCGGCTTGCTGCTGTCGCCGCCTCTGGCGAACTCGCTCCACTCGCCGTCGTCAACGGAGAGATAAATCTCGCAGTAGTTGTAATCGGGCGCGGCCTTCCACGTGATGGTCGTCGTGCCGGAGACTTGACCGTTTGGCACCATGACGGGATTAGCACCGGCGGTAATCGTTGGCCCGACGGCGGCAGGAGCCGGAGGAGCGTTCCCGTCAGCGGGCGGGTGTGACTTGAGGTAGGCGCGGCACTGCGCTTCGAGGTTGGGGGCGGCGGGAGAGTTCCGTGCACGCGCATCTTGTGCACGTTCGCAGATCGACATTGATGTTCCCGGCTGTGTCCCTTGCACTCGACCAAGGGCGACCGGCGGCAGTTTGTCTCTGGCGGCACGGCATTGCGCTTCGAGACTCGGAGCGGCGGGAGAGTTCCGCGCGCGCGCGTCTTGTGCACGCTCGCAGATCGACATCGGCGGCCCCTGCGGCGTCGTGCTCTGCACCCTGCCCAGTGCTATCGGTGGCGGGGTGGATTTAGCGCTCGGGACCGGCGTAATTTTCGGCGCGCCACAGATCAGTCCCACGGCGTCTAGCCACTCGCCCGACCGCCCATGAATGCCGACGGCCACGAGCCCGTCGGGGCATCTCTGCTCACCTACGGGACCCGGATAGCGAGTAATTCCATCAAAGCTTACCGTCGGAGGCCTTATTTGGTTAGCTCTAAGCTGCGCCTTTATGGCGGCGTCTATTTCGGCGCTTCCCCCGAAAACATACTTGGAAAGATCACGGGCACCGATTTTATCGGGATCAGCTATGCCGCAGATCAAATGAAGCCTATTGACGGTCACCGTATGCTTGCCTTCTGAACCCACATACATCCCGAGCACGATGGGAGAGAGTGAGAGGGCAAGATTCGTCCTATTGCCCAATAGGTCGAAATAAGTTGCGTCAAGTATGTCCCTATGATCCGAGCAAGAAAGCTGGGAAATGCGGCCCTCTTCCCCACCAAAGTGTTGATATGGATAGTCCGCGCCCGGCCCCACCAAAAACAGCCCGTAGTCGGCGTCGCAGACGGGACTGATGGCATTCACCCAGTCCCCGTCTCGCAGGTACAAGCCTACTAAAAGTTCGCCGTCCGGGCAGCGGGCAACGAACTCACTCCCGCCGCCGCCGCCGATTGCTGGAAGCTTCACGTCGGCTTGAGCGTGCGCGGAAAGGGCGAAGAAGAAGATCGCTGCCGGCAAGAAGATCAAACGGACTTGCCATGGGAAACGCCGTCGCGCGCAGATCATGATTGGATGTTTCATGCACTTGCCCTTTCATGCCTCATCTCTTTTGCGACTTCATCACAACTACCGGGGCTTAATGATCACGCGCTTGCGCTCCTTGAACGCGTTCGGCACTTGATGGACGTCCTTAGTTGCCTCGACGGTGACGAAGCCGGGATGTAAGTTAAGCGGCGGCGGCGCGTGCGTCACATCCTCGGCTTGGCGGTATCGAAAATCTTTTTCGCCTTGGCGGGCGCGCCCTCGACGCCGGAGAAGACGATGGTCATCAGATCGTCGCCGGTGCGAATCCAGAGCGTGGGGCCAACCGCCGCCGCCTGATCGCCGATCCCTTCGTAAGGGTTGCTGATGCCCGGCACAGCCTTCCCCATCCCCCCCGTCGCCCTCAGCGCGGCTTCGCCCTCACCCCACTCGACCGCGAGTTCCACGTAAGGGCTGATTCCCTTCACTGCCTTGTACGTGCATTTGGTCTTGCCGTTGGAATGCTCGTCCGGCTCGGCGGTCACTGCCGCGCCGAGTATCTGCGACATCTCATCCTCTGTGACCAGAGCGCAGGCTGTGGGCTGCTCGTGTTGCTTCGGCGCACTCGGGGCTGTTGCGACCTGAGATGCGGCGGCAGAGTTCGTCGCGGCGCTCGACTGCTCAGCGTGCGAGCACGCTTGTAGCGCCGACAGAATTATTAGAGCGGACGTAACACAGATGACTTTCATAATTTGATGAACCTGCGCGGCAAAGTAGAGTCATCGTGCGACAAGCGAGATGAAGGACGTGCGAGTTCGTCCGCCCATGACGGTCGAGGCTCACCTCTCGAAACGCTCTCTGCCGACTGCTTAGGGCTTAGGGGTCATCGGGCGCTTGCGTTGCTTGAACGCGTCGGGGTCTTTGTGTATATCCTTGATGCTGGTTCCAGGTTTGAAGCTCCCATTGCCGGTCGCCGTGAAGAAGTTGTTCACCGGCTTGGGGCCGAAGAAGCTCCAGTAGTGATTGGGGTCTTGCATGTAGATGGGAATCGTCCGCGAGTCCGGGTAGCTCTCGGCAGCCGTGGGCGAACGGTCCACCTCGCTCCCGTGCAGCGACTGCTTGAGCTGCGCGTTGGCGGGCGTCTCGAACCGGATGAGGAACCGCCCGTTGATGGGTCGATCAGCCCACGCGCACTCGCCGGGACGCAACCCTTCGCCTCTCGGGCCAGCGGCAGACGACGCGGGTTCGAAGGTCAGCAGGGTGATGATGATGGCCTCGCCGGTCGGGCCGACCTTGGAGTTCTCGGCGGTGAAGATGAGCTTGTTCTGGCCGCCGCGACACCGAATCTCGTTGCTCGGCGTCGCCGCCGGCTGAGGGTTCCTGATCGCCGCGCGCTCCGCCTCAAGCTGCGTCTCCGATTCCTTCTCCGTCGGCGTCACCTTCCGCACGGTCTGTGAGCCTGCTACCGCCGCCCCCGCGACGCACAGCAGGCACACGACGAAGGCGCCCGTCAGATACGATCTCATTATTCCCATCGCTCGCTATCCTTTCGTTTCCCGCTCGTCGCGGAGATGAAGTGTCAGGACACCTTCACGCGCGCCTCGCCCAGCAGTCATCTGGGCAACGACGGGAGTGGCCTGTACACCATCTCAAAATCCACGGTCGCGCGCGGCTTGCTGTCCGTTAAGGTGATGCCGCGACTTCCGACGAGGACGCGCTGCTGGCCTGTCGGCGGCGGCGACGCGCTCGACGCAAACCAGGCCCCGGTGCTGAGCGCTCGGTTGAGTTCGGCGCTCGCAAACGGGCCGAGGTAAGCCGAGACAGTTATCACCCGATCGCGTGGCAGGGGGTTGCGATCAGTGACGGAGTAGCGACAGACGTAGTAGCCGTTCTCCTCAGTCGGCTCGTTCTGGACAGTCCAGTAACCGACCGAAGTGGCTTTACCGAATGTGCCCGGCGCACCCTCCTGCACGGTGACATCAACTCTGAAGGCGGTGCAGTTCAGGCTCTTGTTCGGCGTCTGGCCGCCATCAGTTGAAGGCAAACCATACTCCTTCTTCCAGCGGATCGCGCCGTAGATTCCCGCCGTCAGGAAAGCCTGTCCTCCCTGCCCGACACGCTCGGCGACATCACCACCGACGCGCCTGAGTGGCGCGGATGTCGGCGTCGGCGTTGCTTGCGGCGTGGGTGTGGGCGTAGGTCTTCGCGCGCCGGGCGGACGCTCTTGAGCGCGGACGCCGAAGGCGGTGCCACCGGCCAGCAACAGCAAGCCACATAAGATTCCACGCGCGCCGAGCCGGCGAGCGCCGCGCGGCCAACTCCGCGCAGGGTGAACGTGCGGGATCGTGTTCATCATCTTCACGTCTCTCGATTTTCAGAACAAGTCGCGGTGAGGAATCATCTCGGCGGCTTGGAGAGCGGCAGAGTCTTGATCTCCTCTGCGAACGGCCTGACGGGGATCCCCTTGTAGAACTCTGGCTTCCAGTATCTCGACTCACTCCCCTCGAAGTAGCCTTCACCCTTGTCCGTCACAAAGAAAGACCAGTAATTTCTCGGGTTCTTGAGATATTCCGTAGTGTTCTGCGAGTCCGGATATCTTTCGGCAACCTCCGGCGATTTGTCATACGGTATGCCGTCGCGTTCCCGCCTCCATTGTCCGTCGGTGGTAACGCCCCACACTTGAATCTGCGCCGGATCGGCTTCCTGTAGCGGAAAGTCGGCGGGACTACATTGGCCCGGTTGCAGGTTGCGCCCGGAACCGGTGGGCGGCTGCGTACTGCGCTGGAAGCTGACCCTCATGGTAGTGATCGGGGCGTATGCGTATGGAGGAAAGCCACGGCCCTGAGGATCAGGTCGCGAATCGGATGTAGTGATGAGCAGCCCCTGACCGCCGCGGCAAATTAGTTGGAACCGCGAACCTTTGTTGACGAACTTAGGAATCAAGGCGGCAGACGTGTCAGCCTTCCTGTCCACCTTCCTGTCCACTTTATCGACAACCGTCTTCCGGTCAGCCCTTTTCGCACGCTGCTGCTGCGCGCTAGTGCTCGCCAGACCGCAGGTAAGCAAAAAGAGTCCGGCGGCGCTGACG
>JBJMGS010000199.1:0-53973 GCA_045807785.1 Pyrinomonadaceae bacterium | reverse complement strand
GCGCGGAGTTGTTGCAGGCGGTGGCGGAGAGCGCGGAGGTCAACGAGAAGTTCTACAAGCAGGCGTTTGTCACGATGGAGTACTTCGGGTACTTGAGGCGAGACCCGGAGGACTGTCATCTGCCGCAGAACTGGTTTGGGAGTGACCCTTCGGGGTGCGGCTACATCTTCCACAACAACCGGTTCCAACTCGTCGCCGACAAGGACTTCTTAGAGAACACCATCGTCCGTGGCTTTATCGAGTCACCCGAGTATATCGGCAGATTTTAAGTCGGAAGAATGTCCGGGGTTAACGGAGAACCTGAAACCAGCTCCGGACGTTCACAGCACATCTCTCATATGAAGCTGGTCATTTGATAATGACCAGCTTCAATCTTTTATGGCGACCCATCGTCGAGAGGCAACACGGATCGAAATGGAAAAACTGCTCCGCGCGATGATTCTACTTGCGATCCCTGTAGCGTTGACAGGTTGTGTCGCTCACGACAATCGGGCTCATAGTCCGACAAAAGAGGTGGCAGAGCTATGTGCGCGAGAATCACACCTGAACGACTCGGCGGCCAGCGCGCCCACCGAGAGCAATATGTCCGACACATCGCGCTTGACGCTGCCGCAGCAGGTAGCGGTCAACAGGCCGATAGATAACCAATATAGCCGTCAGACGGCGTATTCATCCTGTGATGATTCTCTCGACCGGCTGCAAGATTTCTTCTTGCCTACGTTAGCAGCCAACGCAAAGCAGTTCTCAGGACGGCAGGGCGTTGTTAAAGGCTTCGGCGCGGGACGCGTCTACCCGCAAATCTGGCTGCGCGACAGCGCCACCATCATCCCCGCCTCCCGTTTTTACTACCCCGCGGAATATCTGACCACGTGGCTCGAAGAGCACCTCTCCTATCAGGGAGATGACGGGCGCTTGAATGATTGGATCGCCTCGGGCGGCACGGCGAATTTCCTGCCGGGCGCGCCCAAAGTCAAGGAGGTTTATCGGGCCGGGGCCGACACAGGTGGGGGCGACACCATCACGATCTCGGCTGATAAAAACACCACCGAGGCGGATCAGGAAACCAGCGCGGTTGACGCCGCCTACCAGGTTTTTAAGCTCACGGGTGATCGCGACTGGTTAAACAAGAACATTCGTGGAACGACGCTTCTGAAACGTTTGGACCTCGCTCTCGAATATTTACTGAAAGCCAGATTCGACGACAAGCACGGTCTGGTGAAAAACGCCTTCACAGCCGACTGGGGTGACGTGAGCCCGACCTACCCGGATCAACGCGCCATCTACTGGGACGAGAAAACGCCTCTGGTCGCGGGGCTCTATACGAACGTCCTGTTCTATCGCGCCGCCGAACAGTTGCAGGAGATGTACGCGGCTCTCGCGCAGACCCGGAAAGCCGACTATTGGAAGGCGAAGGCGACTGCGGTTAAGGCAAACATCAACAAAAATCTCTGGCAGGAAGATAAGGGCTTCTACCGCATTCACCTGTTGCTGACCTCGCCCGGCGGCAAAGATTGGGAGGATGATTCGAACATCTTCGCGGCGGGAGGGAACGGGCTCGCGGCGCTGTACGCGGTGGCGGACGACGAACAGGCACGCAGAATCTTCGAGGTCGCGGAGCAGCGTCAGCGGGCGGGCGGGTTGTCTACCGTCGCGGGTGTTCTGTCGCCGCCATACCCCAGGGGGTTCTTCAAACACCCAGCCGTCAACGAGGAATATAACTACCAGAACGGCGGGCAGTGGGACTGGTTCGCGGGGCGATTCTTGTTGGCTGAATTTGAGAGAGGCTATTCGGCGCGAGCCTACCGTCAGTTGATCGAGATCGGAGGGAAGGCGGTCGGCAATAACGGGCTGTATGAGTGGCACACCAGAGACGGCCAGGGAAAGGGAAGCTCCGATTATGCCGGCAGCGCCGGGGCTCTGTCCGCCGCCGTGTTTCAAGGACTCTACGGCGTTTACCTGAGTGGCGGGATGCTCAATTTGAAAATCCGCTTGAGCGATCGACCCGGGCAAATACACGTGTACCAACCGGCGACGGATAATTACGTCGCTTACCGGTATGGCTATGACGAAGTGTCTCAGACGGCGAGCATGGTGTATGAGAGCAACATCCCCGGCGCAGGGGAACTCTGCGTGCTGCTGCCGCAGCATCGCCGACTTGAAGAGTTAAAGGTGGATGGGCAGAAGAAGACGTTCACAAGCGAGACGACTGGCGAAGATACGTACGGATGTTTCCCTACCGATTGGAAGACCCACCGGATGGAGTTTAAAACCGCTGACTCGCCCCCCGGACATTGACCGGGCGCGCCTCGAAGGGTAGTGCGCGCGGAGTGTCATAGTCGGCACATCAATTCGAGGTCGCGCCGTTCGTCGCGTCACACTCTGACAGCCTCAGCCTCCGGCTGGATTGCGCCGAACCCCACCCGCCGTGCCATCGCGCTCGCGTTGAGGTTCACGACGCCCTCCATCGCGACGCCGCTCATGACGTGGATGAAGAGCGCGCCGTCGAGCCAGTCGAAGCTGATGCCGCTGCTGTCGTGCACGGCGATGGTCGCGGCGTAGGCGTCGGGCGCCAGCCAGCAGTTGAAGGCGAAGGTGACCTCGACCGTCTCGCCGCGCCGGACGGGGCCGAAGTTCGCCTGCTGCAACTCCGTGTTGGTGCCGTATATCTGAATGCCGTGGCGGTTGCGCAAGAGGAAGCCGCAGACGGGCGACTCCGCGTCCGCGTGGAAGCGCACGCGCAGGCGCACGAGCACCGGTTCGCCCGTCTCCACTATCTCGACCGGCTTCTGCGCGGCGTTGAGCAGTTCGACGCCGACGACTTCCGCGCTACCGTCGCCGTGCCGGAAGGTATACGTCAGCGGCGCGACTGTCTCGTCGGCAGCGGAGACGTCTCCGGGTTCATCGGCTGCTGCCGCCGAACGCTGCCCCTCGTCGTAGGCGTCCTGTCGCGCCATGATCAGTTTCTGGTAGCGGTTGAGCACGTCGGTCGGCTTGCCGATGGCTTCGGTGCGCCCGGCGTGCAGGAGGATGGCTTGCGAACAGAGTGCCCGGATCGCGTTCGGGTCGTGCGAGACGAAGAGGATGGTCGTGCCCGCCTGCTGCATCTCCCTGATGCGGCGCATGCAGCGGTGCTGGAAGACGGCGTCGCCGACGGCGAGCGCTTCGTCGATGATCAGGATTTGCGGCGACGCGCTAATCGCCGTCGCGAAGGCGAGGCGGACGTACATGCCGCTCGAATAGTGTTTGACCGGCTGGTGGATGAAGTCGCCGATCTCGGCGAAGCGCTCGATGCGTGGCAGCATCTCCTCGGTCTCGCGGCGCGAGAAACCCATCAGCGCGGCGTTCATGTGGACGTTCTCGACGCCGGTGAACTCCGGGTTGAAGCCTGCGCCGAGTTCCAGCAGCGCGGCGACGCGCCCCTCGTGCTCGACGCTGCCGTGCGTCGGTTCGAGTGTGCCGGCGATGATCTGGAGAAGCGTGGACTTGCCGCTGCCGTTCGCGCCGACGATGCCGAACGTCGTGCCGCGCTCGACCTCGAAGCTCACGTCGCTGAGCGCCCAGAACTCGCGGTGGGTCTTGACGCGACCGCGCGTCAGGCTCTCCTTGAGGCGGTCGCTCGGTCGCGCGTAGATGCGAAACTGCTTCGAGACGTGCTCGACGCGCAGGGCGGTACTCATGTTATTAACATAGTCGCAACTATGCGAGAATGTCGAGCATGATCTCAGCCCAAGAGGCGCGGCGCGCGGTGTGGCGACCGCTGCTGGAGTTGCCGCGTCGCCGCGCCCTGATCCTGCTGCTGGCGCGGCGCGAACTGGCGGCGCGCTACCGCGGCTCGGCGCTCGGCACCGCCTGGGGGGTGCTGACGCCCATCGTCATGCTCTCCATCTACACGTTCATCTTCTCCGGCATCTTCGGCGCGCAGTTCGGCGCGAGCGGCTCGAAGTGGGACTACGCCGTGTACCTCTTCTGCGGCCTGCTGCCGTGGACGGCGTTTCAGGAGGGGATCATGCTCTCCTCGAACGTCATCGTCACGCGCGCGAACCTCGTTAAGCGGGTCGTCTTCCCGCTCGAAACCCTGCCCATCTCGCTGACGCTCGTGGCGCTGGCGAACCAGTTGTTCGGCACGGTCGCCCTTCTCATCGCCGCACTGCTCACGCACCATCGACCGGGCGCGAACCTGCTCTGGCTGCCGCTGCTCATCGTGCCGCAACTGGTCGCCACCCTCGGCGCGGCGTGGTTCGTCGCCGCGCTCGGCGTGTTTTTGCGCGACACGCCGCAGATCATCACACTGGTGGTGACGGCGTGGTTCTTCCTGACGCCGATCATCTATCCGGAGGCGGTCGTGCCCGCCGCCTACCGCCCGTTCGTTAACCTCAACCCCTTCACCGGGCTCGTGCGCAACTACCGGCTCGTGATCCTCGAAGCGTCGCCGCCGGAGTGGCGCGGGCTGGCCTTCTTCGCCGGGTTCGCCCTCCTGCTCTTCGTCTTCGGCTACTGGTGGTTCGCCAAGACGCGGAAGAATTTCGCCGACGTGATTTAAGGGGGCGAGGCGGGCGGCTCAGCCAACGCGGGGCGCGATTCGGCTCATCAGATTGGCGTCTGATCAACTTGCCCTGTTGCGAGGGTTACCTTAGAATACCGGTTCCGATTTGTCCGCGCGCGGTCTCTCCTACAAAGCGCGGCGCGCGCCCGCCGAGGGCGATTTCTTGAAGCGTTTCTCATCCAGTTCTAAGGGTCTTCGTTTGGAGATTTTTCCGGTGAAACAAGCTCTTCGCCTGCCATTTTTCGCGCTCGTCCTCGTCTGTCTCTGCGCCGCCGGTTTGCGCGCGCAGACGCCTTCGCCCACGCCCGACCCTTCAGTCACGCAGATCACTTCGAGCCTCGTGGACTCGTTCGCGCGCGACATCAGCGGCGACGGTCGCTTTGTGGTCATCGAGTCGAACGGCGACATCGCCACGTTGCCGCCGGGACAGACCGCCACCACCAAGTCGCCCAACAACGCCGACGGCAACCGGGAAATCTTCCTCTTCGACTTCGCGCAGCGCCGCATCTTCCAGATCACCGACACGAAGAGCGCGCTCAAGGACGCCACGCTCGCCATCGCCACGCGTTTCCTCAGCCCGAACATTCAGGTCGAGGTGAGCAACAACCGCCCGATGATCAGCCGCGACGGCAAGTGGATCGTCTTCAGCTCGAACGCGTTCAACCAGAACGACAACTCGTCGTCGCCGTTCAGCTTCGACGGCGACGTGCAGACGAACGAGGACGCGCTCAAGGCGGACGGCAATCAGGAGGTTTTCCTCTACCGTATCCCGGACGTAGGCGCAGCCGATCTGACGAGCGGCACGACGCCCGCCTACCAGGATTTGCGCCAGGGCACCGTCGGCGGCGTCAGCGCTTTCACGCGCGCGACCAACACCCCGGCGAGCAGCTTGCCCCGCGCCGGCACGAGCACGAGCATCCCCTTCGTCGCCGACGACAACCGCGCCGCGCAGATCAACGACGACGGCTCGCGCGTCGTCTTCGTCTCGACGCGCAACCTTCAGTCGCTCAACCTCGGCAGGCTCAACGCGGACGGCAGCCCCGAAATTTTCGTCTATAACAACGTGGGCGGCGGCTCCATCTCCCAGATCACCGTCACGTCGCTCGATCAGAACCTGCTCGTCTTCGCGGACAACCCGAACATTTCGGGGAGCGGCGCGACCAACGCCACCATCGCCTTCACCTCGAACGCGAAAGACTTGCGCTTCACCAACTCGACGGACGCCGCCTCGAACGTCGCCGCGGCGAACTCCGACGGTGACAACGAACTCTTCGTCGCCAGCTACAACGGCGCGACCGTCACTTCGATGCGGCAGGCGACGCGCACGAAGCGGCAGATACCGGCTGACGTGGTCAACTACCTCAACCCCGGTCGGCGCCTGAGCCGCGACGGCAACCTCGTCGCCTTCGAGTCGGTCGCTGCCGATCCGAAAGCCGACAACAGCACGACGAACGAGACGAACAACGCCATCTTCGTCTATAACATCTCAGCCGATTCGTTCACGCAGGTCGGGCCGCGTGCCGTCTCGACGGGCACGGGCGCGGAGTTCGAGGACGTGCTGCGCTTCCCGACCTTCGCCGGCGACAACAGCCGCGTCTTTTTCACCTCCAACCTGAACCTGAAGGCGGACGGCACGCGCGTCGCGCAAGCCGACGCGGCGGGGCTCAACCCCGCACGCCTCAAGCAAATCTTCTCGGCGACCGTGCCCGCCTCCGGCAGCACGGCGACCTCCGTTACGCGGCTGACGAATCTGACGGGCAACGACGCCGGCGGCACGATGCAGCCGTATTTGAGCAACACGCAGGAGCGGCTCGCCTTCAGCCTCGCCGCCTACGAGTTTGGCACCGGCAACTCCGATCAGGCGAACGAGGCTTACTACCTGCTCACGCCGCCCGCGCCTTCGACCGCCGACGTGCCCGCAGCTTCGAGCGCGCTCGCCTTTTTCACGGGCGCGACCCGGCGTGACGTGATAACTCCCGCCGCTTCGCCGACGCCGACGCCCTCGCCCACGCCGAGCACGCCCCCGGTGACGGGGCTCGCGCCGGGGATGCTCGGCATCGTGCGCACGACCAGTTCCTCGATCACCTTCTCGGCGACTTCGCAGGGCGTCTGCCCGGCTGACACTCCGGGCTGCGACGCGGCTTCCGAATCGGCGCACCGCCCGACGCTCCCCGTCGAGCTGAACGGCGTCTCGCTCTCGATCAACGGCGCGGCGGCGGGTCTCTACTTCGTCTCGGCGAGTGAGATTCAGTTCGTCGTCCCGCCGGGACTCGTCGCGCAGACGGGGTCGAGCACGTACCCGGTGACGATCAACATCCGCGAGACGGGCGGCGTGCGCACCGTCCGCAGCACGCTGCAAGTCATCGCGGCGCAGCCAGACATCTTCTCCTCGACGGGCGGCGCGGGCGGTCGTGCCGCCGTCACGAACGTGACGAACCCGCTGCTGGCGGTCGGCACCTCCGAGCCGTTCAACGTCACGACGACCTTCGTCAACAGTTCCGGCACGAGCGTGACCGCGCCGACGGTGCTGCGCGTCGTGTTGACGGGCGTGCGCGGCGTTGCCAAGGGCGCGATCACCGTGCGGCTCACCAAGGGCGACAACACGACCGTCGATCTGACGGGTGACGCCATCCCGCGCGACGCGCAGGCGACCGACATGCCGGGCGTCTTCACCATCGACTTCACCCTGCCCGCGACGCTCGCGGGCGCGGGCGACGTATCGATCACCGTCATCGCCAGCAGCATCCCGAGCCGCCCGGCGGATACCGCGCCGCGCTTCCGCATCAACTGACGCTGAAGCGCGCATCCGCGCATCACTGAACACACCGAAAAGACCGTGCGAGGCTGCAAATGCCTCGCACGGTCTTTTGGCGTGTGCCCGACGGCGAAGTCGCCCGCGCTTCGCGGCGTCTAGCGCGCCGGTTCAGAAGCGGAACAGCGTGTCGAATTGCAGGCGCGTCGTCGCGCGGTTGAGCGAGCCGGCGGGTGTCGCGCCGAACGCGCCGAGCAGGCCGTTGGGACGCTCGGAGACGATGGCGGTCAAAGAGAGCGTGACGCGCGGGTCAGCGGCGTAAGAGGCGATGAAGCGGTGCGCGCGCACGTCCGTGGATTGCACGAGGTCGGAGAAGTTGAAGGGCGAGAGCACGGCGTCCTTTTCAATGCGCGTGAAGGTGTAGTTGAAGAGCACGTCCCCGCGCTCGCGCGTCTTGCCCACCTGAAACTCCGCCCAGTAGCCGTTGCTCTCATGATTAGCAAGCACGCGCCCCGTCGCAGACACCACGTCGCGCACCTGCGTGTTCGTCACGTAGTCGAAGAGCAGCGTGACGGGGAAGCGCTTGCTTCCCGTCCATTCGAGCCGACCGAGGAGATCGACGATGTTGTAGCCCGAAGAGAGGTGACCATCGCGGTTCGTCGCGTTCGTGCTGCCGACGGAGAGGCCGAGGCTGCTGCCGTTGACGAGAAAGTCACGCGGGATGTTGACGGTGGTCGTGACGGTCTGCGCCGGGGTGGTCGCCGTCGCCGGGATCGTGACGGTGACGGGCACTTGCAGGTTCGCGCCGAAGACCTGCGCGGGCGTGATGAGCTGCGTGCCGTTGAAGTTGAGATCGGCGGCGGCTATGGTGAGCGACGTGTGCTTGTCGAGATCAAGGCGCGCCCGCGCCTGCGCGCCGTAGAGCGCGAGATCGCGCCCCGCGCGGCGCGAGGCTTCCGCGTCCAGTCCACCATTCGCAGCGAGGACAAAGCCCGGCGCGCGCTCGAGCATCGGCAACTGCCACGCGACGAAGGCCAGGTTCTTGAGCGCGCCGGAGTGTTTCAGATCGCGCGTGTAGGTCTCGTTCAGGCCTTCGAGCGAGATGTCGTTATCGATGGTCATCTCGGTGAAGAGCCACGGCGTGGCGAACTTGCCCGCCTGCACGCGCAGGCCCGGCATGCGCGAAGGCTTGTAGGAGATGTAGGCCTGATCGAGGGCGAAGGACTTGCGACCGAAGAAGTCCGTCAAGGTCTGGTTGGTGCTGATGACGTCGGGCGTGGTGCCCGTGGCGAGGCGCAAGCCCCACTCGAAGCGCTTGCCGATCTGACCGTTCAGGGCGAAGCGCGCGCGGACTCTGGCACGGCTGCGCGACGAGAGCTCGTTGCCGACGATGGCCGGATTGTCGGCGTTGGCGAGCGAGTTCAGGAGACCGAACTGCGTCTCGTAGCGCAAACGCAGATCGCCGCTGAAGGTGATCGCGCCGAGCTTCGACAGCGTCTCGCCGGACTTCTTCGACTGCACTTCGAGCGCGCCCACACGCGACTCAAGCGTCTGCTCGGTCTGCGGGTTCTTCGCCGCCGCGCCGCCCTGACCCTGCGCGGCGAGCACGTCGGTCGGCGCGACGCCGTCAACCGTGTAAGTCGCCTCGCGGACGCCCGCCGCGTTCGCCGTCATGTTGTTCGGCGGCGGCGCCGCGCGCGAGAGCAACTCATTGATCGCCTTCGACTGCTCGGCGAGCGTGGCGCGCAGGCGCTCGATCTCCGCCTGCTGCTCGCGCAACTGCCGCTGCACGGCGTCGAGCGTGGCCGGGTCGGCATTGTTGCTACCCGACGCGGGCGTCGTCGTCGCGACGTTGTTCGCGTCGGGTGCGGTCGTCTGTGCGCGTGCGGACAGGCAGAGCGCGAGGGCGAAGAGGCAGATGGCGATGGGGCGTGTGGAGAGTCCGAGCATGTTGAATCCTTTCTACTGACGAGTGAAGGTCGAAAGCTGGCGCGTGCGCGTCTTCCGTGTGGCACGCTCGCCCGGCTTGCGACGGAAGAGCAGGCAGTCGGTTGTCGCTCGCGCCTGAACAAGATATAGCGTGGATGTTAAGGAAGCGTTAAGAAGTGGCACGCGGGCGTGGGAAATTTTCTCCGGCTCAGTTTCGCCCCGCCAGCTTCGCCACGACGCGCGCGAGGGCGGACGGATCGACGGGCTTCGGGACGTGCGCCTGGTAACCGGCGTCGAGCGCGCGTGCGCGATCCTCGTCGCGGACGTAAGCCGTCAGCGCCGCCGCCGGGATGTCGCCGCACTGATCGCTTGTGAGGGCGCGCACCTTGCCAATCAGCGCGAAGCCGTCCTCCCGCGGCATCCCCAGATCGGAGACCAGCACGTCTGGCTTCCAGCGCGGCAGAGCCGACAGCGCTTCGGCGCTCGAAGCGGCGGTGAAGACTTCAGCCCCGTACTGGCTGAGCGCCGTCCGCAAGAAGTCGAGCGTGTCCGGCTCGTCGTCAACCACGAGCACGCGCAACGCCGACAGATCGGGCGCACCCGCCGCGATGAGGCTTGCCCCCGCCGCCGGACTCAACTCGTGAGCCGCCGCGCCGGAAGACGCGATCACGGTCGCGCGCGGTAGTCGCACGGTGAACAGCGCGCCGCGTCCCTCGCCTGCGCTCTCAGCCGTGACCGTGCCGCCGTGCAGCTCGACCAGGTGGCGCACGATGGCGAGTCCGAGCCCGAGACCGCCGTGCGTGCGCGTCTTGGAAGAGTCGGCCTGACGAAACCGCTCGAAGACGTGGGGCAAAAACTGCGGGCTGATGCCCATGCCATCGTCCTTCGCGCTCACCTCGACGTACTGACCGACGCGCGCGAGTCGCACCTCGACGCTCCCGTTTTTGGGCGTGAACTTGATCGCGTTCGAGACGAGGTTCCAGACGATCTGCTGCACGCGCGCCGGGTCGCCCAAGACAAAGCCGGCTGTCGGGTCGAGCGAGGTTGAGAGCCTGATGGCTTTGGCTTGCGCCGCCGGGCGCATGGTGTCCACCGCCGATTGGATGAGCGCGGCCAGTTCGATGGGGCGCGGGTCGATGTGGAGCTTGCCCGTGATGATGCGCGAGACGTCGAGGATGTCGCCGACGATCTGCGCCTGCGCGCGCGCATTGCGCTCGATGGAGCCGAGCCCGCTGCGCAGCTCGTCCTCGGTGCGCGCGCCGTGGTTGTTGAGGATGGACGCCCAGCCGAGAATCGAGGTCAGGGGCGTGCGCAGTTCGTGCGAGACGGTGGCGAGAAATTCGTCCTTCAGACGGTCGGACGCTTCAGCCTCGCCGCGCGCCGCGCGTTCACGTTCGAGCAGTTGCTCGCGCTCTTCGTCGGCGCGTCGGCGCTCGCTCACGTCGCGAAAGACGACGATGACGCCGACCGCGTTGCCGTCCGCGTCACGGATCGGCGTGGCGTGCTCTTCGACGGGAACTTCGCCGCCGTCCCGCGTGACGAGGACGGTGTGGTTGGCGAACCCTTTGTCGCCGTTCCCCTGCTTGATGACGGAGAGCGCGCCGCTCGCTGCGTCCTCGTGCGTCGCGTCGTCGCGCAGGCGGAAGACTTCGGCGAGCGGCTGGCCTGCGGCCTGGGCGGTCGTCCAGCCGGTCAGGGCTTCGGCGGCGGGGTTGATGAAGTTGATCGAGCCGTCGAGGTCGGTCGCGATGACGGCGTCGCCGATGCTGGAGAGCGTGACTTGCAGCCACTCGCGCTGCTGCCGGAGCCGGCGCTCCGCCCCGCGCCGCGAGCTGGCGAACCAGACGACGCTGGCGAAGAGGAGCGTGCGGTTGAGGACGACGACCCACGCGCCGAACGTGTGCGGGCGCGCGAAGTAGTCTATCGCCAGCTCGAACGCGAAGGCGACGAGCAGGCCGGGGCCGCGCCCCAGATACCACGCGCTCGCGATCATGATGCTGAGGATGAGGAGGGTCGGGTCGAGCTTCAGGTTGAACGCGCGGTTGACCCAGATGTCGAGGAGCAGCACCAGCACGAACGACGCCGCCGCGAGGAAGTAGCGCAACACGACCGAGCGCCAGCGGCTCGCCGCCGGGGTGGAGACTGCCCCGGTGGGGATCGTCAAGTCCGTGCTCTTCACAGTCTGCCCTTGTGCGGGCGGCGGGCTCGTTTCGGCCCGCCCCGCCGCCGCGTCGTGTTCGCCGCCCGGACGGCTCAGGTCGTCGCCTCGCCCGCCGCGGCGCCGCTGCCCAACTCTTCGCAGATGTCAGCCCAGCCGCGCGCGGGCTCCAGCAGAAAGCCCTGCGCCCCGGCGCCGTGCTGCGGGAGTCGCGCGACGGCTTCGCGGTTCTCAAGGTGATCGACCGCTTCCGTCACTTCGTCTTGCGAGAGTCCCACTGCGGCAGCCAGCGAATTCTCGCTCACGCCGGAACTCTCGAACTCGTCGCGGTGCTCCTGGAGCCAGCGGAGAATCCGCTCGGCTTTCTCGTCGTGCCTGTGTCTATTCTGATCCGTCATCACGCGCTCCCTCCTTCTCACGTCGCGCGGCGTCCAGTCGTCCGCGACCGCCCGGCTGCGCTCCGCGTTCGGCACCGCCTCGCCGGGCTGTCGTGCGGACTGTAATCGCCCGGCGACTTCGTTGCTCATCCTCCCCGCGCGCCGCTGCGGCGATCCGAGTTCGTCGTCGAAGACTGACTCGAACCAGGAGACACGCGCAGGCGACGGTGTCTCCGCCGACCGCGTGTCCGCATCGTCAACCCGCGGGGCGGCCACTTCCTCTGCGGGCGCGGCGGCCGCTTCGCGCGGCGCTTCAGTTTGGGCCCCGCGCGCCTCTTGCAGCGAGAGCAGATCGTCGGCGATGCCGAGCGCCGCCAGCACGGCGATCCGCGACACCTCGTGCGTGGTGATGTGCGAGGCGATCTCGCGCATCCGCGCGTCAACGAGATGCGCCACGCGCGCCGCGCGCTCGCCGCCGTCCGTGGCGACGACCTTGTAGGTCTGGTTGAAGACCGTGATCTGTACCGGCGCGGGCGGTTTGCGGGCGCCGCTCTGGTCTGCCATATTTTCTCACCGCGGGGTCAGGTTCTGGGCGGCTATTATCTCACGACTGCCGCGAATCTCGGCAGCGGTTTTTCTCGCCCCGCCCCGCCGCGTGTTAAGATGTGCCCAACGCTACCTAACATTTGAATCGAGAGGCGGCTTCCGAGGCAGAGCGCCGAAAACTTTTATGCTGCGACGTACCTACAAGCGGCGGACGAACTCATTCTGGCACTTCCAGACGCTGCGCGATCTCGTCTCCGACTCGATGGCGATTGACATGGGCTCGGCGAGCACGGTCATCGCCGTGCGCGGGCGCGGCGTCGTCGTGGACGAGCCGTCGGTCGTCGCCATCAACAAGATGACGGGCGAGGTCGTCGCCATCGGGCGCGAGGCGCACGAGATGGAGGGGCGTGAGGCGCGAGAAGTGACGCTCGTCCGACCGGTCGTGGACGGCGTCGTGGCGGATTTCGACGCCACGCAGAAGATGCTCTCGCACTTCGTCGAGGCGGCGCGCAGTGGCTTCTCGCACTTCAGCCGCCGCGCCGTGATGAGTGTCCTCTCCGGCGTGACGCACGTCGAGCACCGCGCGCTGCTGACCGCCGCCGGGCACGCGCACATCGGGCGCGTCTATATGGTCGAGGAAGGCCTGGCTTCGGCCATCGGCGCGGGCGTTGACGTGGAAGAGAAGCGCGCCTCGGCGGTCATCGATCTCGGCGGCGCGAGCACGAACATCGCGGTCGTCGCGCTCGGCATGATCATCCACTCGCGCGCCGAGCGCGTCGGGAGCGACGACATCGACGTGGCGATCATGGAACGGCTGCGCCGCTTCCGGGGTCTTAACATCGGCGCGCCCACCGCCGAGCGTTTGAAGATCGAACTCGGCTCGGCGATTGAGCCCGCCGACCCGGCGCGCACGGTCAGCGTCCGCGGGCGCGAGGTGACGACGGGTAAGCCGGGGGCGCTCGACGTGACGGCGGATGAGGTCTATGCCATCGCGCAGCCGATCCTGATGAAGATCGCCGAGGGCGTGCGCGAGGCGATCTCCGGCTTGCAGCCCGAAGTCGTCTCCGACATCTACGAGCGGGGTGTGCTCGTCACCGGCGGCGGCGCGTTGCTCGACGGCCTGGGCGAGTTTTTGCAGCGCGAGACGAGCCTCTCGATGCGCGTCGTCAGCGAGCCGCGCTACGCCTGCGTCAACGGCTTGATGCAACTCTTCGACGCGCCGCTCCTCCTGCGCCGCGTCACGCGCAACGAGCAGTCGCTCCTCGACGCTGATTCGACGGCGTTTGAAATGTCCTGAGTCGTGAATCGTCAATCGTCAATCGTTAAAGCAGTTCCATTCTCCTCGACTGACGATAACAGTCTGGCGATAACAGTCACGATCCGCCTTCTGACGATTCACGATTGACGATTCACGAGCATGAGGCTTGGCAGCATCATCCACCGGCAGGTGCGCGTGGCGCGGGTCTTCGGCATCCCCGTGCAGATCGATTACCGCTGGTTCGTCGTCTTCGCACTCTCGGCGTGGCTCATCGCGGAGAATTTTTACCGCGGCTTCTGGGACGTGCCGCCGCTCGACGCGGCGACCTCGTGGGTTGTCGGCATCGTCACGACGTTCCTGCTCTTCCTCTCCATCTTCGGCCACGAACTCTCGCACGCGCTCGTCGCACGCGTGGAGGGCATCGAGATCGAGGAGATCGTGCTGCACCCGTTCGGCGGGCTCGCCCGAATGCGGAGCGAGCCGGATAGCCCGCGCGCCGAGTTTCGCATCGCCGTGGCGGGGCCGGCTTCGAGCTTCCTCTTCGCCCTCGTCGCCTTCCTGATTCTCTCCGTCGCGTATTTCGCCTTCCACTCGCAGATCGTCTGGGCGATCTTCGCCATCATCGCGGGCGGCAACCTGATGCTCGCCATCTTCAACCTGCTGCCCGGCTACCCGCTCGACGGCGGTCGCGTCCTGCGCGCGTTTCTATGGCACCGCGGCGGCGAACTCAAACAGGCGACGCGCCGCGTCTCCCAGTTCGGGCAACTGATCGCGGGCGTTGTCGTCATCTACGGCGTCTTCATGGGCGTCTGGCATCAGGCTTACTTCATGGCGCTGTGGTCTGTGCTCGTCGGGCTCTTTTTGTGGGACGCGGCGCGCTCGGTCTATCGGGCTTACAGCGCGACGGGCGCGCACGCCGTCGCCGAGGCGATGAGCGCGCCCTTCTCGGTCGAGCCCGACACGCTCGTCAGTCATCTCGTCGATGCGATCCTGCCGTTGCACCGCCAGGCCGCCTTCGCCGTCGCGCGCGCGAATAGTCTGTACGGGATTCTGACGCTGGAAGACTTGAAGCGACTCCCGCGCGAGCGCTGGCATCAGACGCGCGTCTCGGACGTGATGCGACCCGTCGCGCCGGAGTATTTCGTCGCGCCACAGACCTCGCTCGAAGACGCCGACGCCCTGATGAAGCGCAACGGCGCGGGCGCGCTCGGCGTCATAGACGAACGCGGCGAACTCGTCGGCTTCCTCCAGCGCGGGCAGATCAAGCGAAGGCAAAAGTAAAAATTAAAAAGGCAAAACTAAGAACATGCATCTTCACTGTTACCTTTTTAATTTTTACTTTTGCCTTCCGTTTACTGCATAATCTGCGCGGAGGCGTACACCCGCGGACGGGCGCGCGCCGCCGTAGTTGCTGACTCTTTCGAGAGGTCGGTGCTGGCTCCACGTTGATGAGCACGACGACACACGGGCAGGCGGGGTTGAAGGCGAAACTTCAAGGCTCGTGGTGTACCCGAAGCGATGGTCGCGTTTTTCACACTGCCGTACACGGAATACTGGGAACGCCTGCGCGAGCCGCGCAATCTGCTCGACCTCGCGCTGGTCTTTCTCATCGTCTATACGGTCTTGAGACTCTTGCGCGGCACGCGCGCCGTCCCGATGGCGGCGGGCTTAGCCGCCTTCGCCCTGCTCTACGTCGTCGCCTACCGCTACGATCTCGCCACGCTTGAGTTCATCCTGCGCGGTGCGCTGCTCTACCTCGGCGTCGCGATCATCGTCCTCTTCCAATCAGAGATCAGACAGGCGCTCATCTCGCTCGGCAACAGCATCCGCCTGCCGCTGTTCGCGCGCCACCGCGGGCAGTTCGGCGAGGGTGTCTATGACGAGATCGTGCTCGCGGCGACCACGCTCGCCTCGACGAAGACCGGCGGGCTCGTCGTCATCGAGCGCGACATCGGTCTGCAAAACGTCATCGACGGCGGCGTCCGCATGGACGCGGAACTATCCTACGATCTGCTCGTCACCATCTTCAACCCGGCGACGCCCTTGCACGACGGCGCGGTCGTCGTCCGCCGCCACCGCGTCGCCGCCGCCGCGTGCTTCCTGCCTCTGACCTTGAACCCGATGCTCTCGAAAGACCTCGGCACGCGCCACCGCGCCGCCATCGGCATCACCGAAGACACGGACGCCGTCGCCGTCGTCGTCTCCGAGGAGACCGGGCTCATCTCCTTCGTCACGGGCGGGCAAATCCGCCGCGGTCTCGACGCCACCAAACTCCGCGCCCAAATCTTCGACGCCATGAAAGCCCCCGCGCGCGAAGAGGCGAGGGATGCGGACGGCGAGGCGGAAACGAACGAAGTGGTCTCGACATAAATCGAATGAGACAGGCTTAGGTGCAACCGTCATGTTTATGAGTATGAAGATTGCAGCGACACTTTTTCTAGTGCTCGGTCTTGCGTCATCGTCTGTAACCACACGCGGACTCAGCAATCATGAAAGGCTTTATCACTCTCCGTTTCGTTACGTCATAGTTCATGACGAAATCAAAGAAGACGTTGATGCGAAATTCACGAACCGACAAGTTGAAGTGTTGTTGGACGAAAAAAGTTTTTCTGAGGAAACGCTTAAAACGCTATTCCGTCTTCTCTCAAAGAGATTCTCTCAACCTGATAGATTAGACGTTGAGGTTTATACCAGCTTAGAGCAGATCGATACGCCTGAAGAGAGAGAGCTAGGCAGAGTCTTCGCCGAAACTATTAACGGAAGAGGGAAGCCGAGTGCGGAAGAATTAGTTGAAAAGAAATATCCTCACGCAATTCTGATGCGGCAAGATGGAAACGAGCTTTTTCGCTATACGGTCGGTCGAGATAACAGGCGACTAGTGACTGTTGTCTTGAAGGGTAAAGACCCGGCAGGGCACCACTCCTGAGTTATGACGCTTCGTGATGTGGAAAAAGATGCGGTGGTGATCGGGCGGCGCTGGCTGCACGATCTGCTGTTCGCCGACTGGGGCTTGAAGCTGCTCGCGGTCGCCATCACGCTCGGTCTCTGGTTCGCCGTCACGGGGCAGCGCGCGCCCGCCACCGCGCGCCTGCGCCGCGTCGCGCTCCACTTCGTGCTCCCGAACGACATGGAGATCAGCAACGAGCCGCGCGAGGAGGTGGACGTCATGCTGCGCGGCGGCAAGCAGGTCTTGAACAACCTGCGCGCGCAGGACGCCGTCGTCACCTTCGACGCCAGCAACTTCAGCCCCGGCGAGCGCCTGGTGCGGCTCACGCCCGAGACGGTTAAGCTCGACGTGCCAGAGGACATGAACCCCGAAGACGTGACCATCGAGCGCGTCGAGCCCGCGACCGTGCCGCTCAGACTCGAACGTCGTCTAGAGCGTGAGGTCGAGGTCGAGCCGCAACTTGAAGGCAAAGTCCCCGCAGGCTACGAGCTGCTCGGTGTCGAAGCGCGACCGGCGCGCGTGCGCGTGCGTGGACCCGAGAGCCACCTCAACGGGTTGCCGCGCGCCCCGACCGAGACGATCACGATTGAAGGTAAGACCGAGAGCTTCGTCGCCTCGCAGATCGCCGTCGATCTGCCCGACCGCAAGATCGTCCCGCTCGACGCGGTTGTTGACGTGATCATCAAGATCGGCGAGGAACGATTGACCCGCCGCTTCGAGGGCGTCACCGTCCAACTCGCGCCCGGCACGCAGGGCGCGACGCCGCTACCGCAGCGCGCCACGGTCGAGCTGCGCGGCGCGCGCTCGGTCGTCGAGAAGCTGCGCGCCGCCGATCTCGTCCTCGTCATCGAAGCGGGGCAGGACGGCGCGCTGTGGCCGCGCCTCTCCCTCGCCTCCGGTGCGTCGGACGCCGACCTCGAACTTCTCTCAACCCAGCCTGCCAATTTTTCGATTAAGAAATGAAAGAGCTGTTAGCAAGTAGCTGTTAGCGATTAGCCATTAGCTTTCAGCCAGAAGGAATGTTCACACACGTTGTCGAGTTGCCTACAACTATAGGTTTCCTAACAGCTGACAGCTAACAGCTAATCGCTCATCATGAAAAAACTTTTCGGCACTGACGGGATGCGCGGCGAGGCGGGTGCGTTCCCGCTCGACTCCGCGACCGTCCGCAACGTCGGCTTCTCGCTCGCGCGTCACCTCTCGGCACGCACGGGTCACGCGCCCTTCGTCGTCACGGGTCGCGACACGCGCGAGTCGGGCGCGTGGATTGAACGCGCACTCACCGACGGCGCGCGGGCGGGCGGCGCACGGTGCGAGTCTGCGGGCGTCATCACGACGCCTGGCGTGGCGTACCTCGCTCGCGCCCTCTCGGCGGACGCCGGCGTGGTCATCAGCGCGTCCCACAATCCCTACGAAGATAACGGCATCAAAATCTTCGCGCCTTCGGGTCGCAAGTTGGACGACGAGACCGAGCGGCTCATTGAAGCCGACATCTTACGCCAGCGCAACTCGCAACTTCCGTCCGCGGCGGCGGACGCGCACGGCGATCACGCGGTCGTTAACGAGCAGGGCGACGCCGGTGCGCCGGCTCTTGCCGCGCGCTACCTCGACTACCTCGCCGAAGAGATCGGTCGCGGTCTCGATCTTGGCAATCTCAAACTCGTCCTCGACTGCGCCAACGGCGCGGCGTGCGACTTCGCCCCCACGCTCTTTACGAGACTCGGCGCGCAAGTTACGACCGTCAACAACACGCCCGACGGACGCAACATCAACCGCGAGTGCGGGTCGCTCTTCGTCGCGCGCCTTGGCGATCAAGTTCTCGCGCGTCGTGCAGACCTCGGCGTCGCGTTCGACGGCGACGCGGATCGGGCGCTCTTCGTTGACGCGCGCGGCGCGGTCGTGGACGGCGACGCGACGCTCTGGGCACTGGCGAACTACTTCGACGCGCGCGGCGAACTCGCGGGGCGGCGCGTTGTCGCCACCGTGATGAGCAACCTCGGTCTCGAACTCGCACTGAAGGGGCGCGGCGTCGAGTTGTTGCGCGCGAGCGTCGGCGACAAGTATGTGCTCGACGAACTGCTCCGCACGGGCTCGTCGCTCGGCGGCGAGCAGTCCGGTCACATTATTTTTCCGGGCGTCAGCCTCGCGGGCGACGGGCTCATCACGACGTTATTTCTACTCCGCGCCATGCAAGATTCTCAGCAGGCCCTCCACCAGCTCACCGAAGGCTTCGTCCGTTACCCACAGACGCTCGTCAACGTGCGCGTGCGGGAGAAGCGACCGTTCGAGGAGGTGCCGGAGATCGTCGAAGCATCGCGCCGCGTCGAAGCCGAGCTTGCCGATCAAGGTCGCCTCTTGCTTCGCTACTCCGGCACGGAGCCGCTCGCGCGCGTCATGATCGAAGGGCAGCAGCAGGCGGAGATTGAAGCGCTCGCGGCGGAACTCGCCGCCGTCATCGAGCGTTCGCTCGGCAAGGGGTGACCGTCCGCGTTCGTGAAAACTTTACGCGATGGGTGGTGTAATTCTTACGCGGACAGCGCACGGCGCGGGATCCTGCATTGCGTTGTCGTCGGCAAGGAAATTGCTAAAAGCCGGGCAAAAAGTGCGGGTTGAGACACATTTTTTTTACTGTCACTTGCATGGCATAAGCGTTGCGATGTATATTGTGGGGCAAGAGAGACGGTTGGTGGATCCTCCGTCTCAGTGGTTGCTGGGGTGAGGACAGTGACCACGAATTGGGTTGGGCGCAGCATTCCCCAAGTTTGCTGCGCCCGACCTTTTTATATCTGGACTCATCTTTTCGGCTAGCCTTTCCTCGCACCTCTTTCATCCCGTGCTTCCGTCTCCGCAACGCCCGACGTGATACAATTTCTATCGTTCTTCTAGCCCCTTCCAACGTCGCGAAGACGCACCCGCCGCAGCCGCCCGATGGAGACGAGCCGCTACCGACATGAGTACGCAGCCTACCGCTCAGCCTATGAGGGCGCGCGCTACGAGACCTACAACGGTAAGACGACTGAGGCGCGGTTCGTTGCAATCCATGAACGCTACGCCGAGCTATGGACGCGCGACGCCATCGCGGAACTTGAGAGGGCGCGCGATGAGACGCCCGCGACGTTCGAGACTGAGCGCGCTGCCCTGCGCGTGCTCGCGGGCGCGGCAAGGCTTGAATACCTGGAAGCCCACGCGCGGGAAGTGACGGATGAGTTATCTCGCTGCGAGGCGTCGTCGCGCGTGGCGTGGGGTGGGGGGCATCTGGGATGGCGCGAAGGATGGGCGTGGCTCGCCGCAGAAGCCGACGCGACGCGGCGCCGCGAGCTGGGCGCGGGCCTGATCGACGCCGCGCAGGCCTGTGATGATCTGCGGGCCGCGCACCTCGAACGCCTACGCACTGCCGCGCGGGAGCTAGACTTCGAGTCGTACAACGCGCTACTAAACGCTGCGACGAACACAGACGCGGAAAACTTGTTAGCCGCGGCGCGCGTCGTGCTCGAACGCACCTCTGCGGTTTACGAGCCGCGGCTCGCCGCGTGGGCGGCGCGACGGCTCCCGCCCGGCGATGCGCGCACGCCAGACTTCGCCGACGAGCCTTTCTTCGTGCGACTCTCACACCTCGATCACTATTTCCCTCCGGGCGGCGCGCGCGCCGCATTCGAGACGACGATGCGCGGCTTGGGTGTGCGCGTCGGTCAGCAAGAGAACCTGCGCGTCGTAGAGTCTCGGCATTCTGAGGCGGGGCGGGCGCGCTGTTTCGGCGTGCGAGCGCCGGAGGACGTGCGGCTCGTCTTCAATGCGCGCTCAGGCGCGGACTTCTACCGGCGCTTTTTTTACGAGGCTGGTCGCGCGCAGCATTTCGCCTGGGTGTCGCGCGAGGTGACGTCGCGCCACCCGGAGTTCGTTCACGCGCCCGATGGGGCGACGAGCGCGGGTTTCGGTTTTCTCTTCCGCGCACTCTTCACTGACCGGGCGTGGCTCACGGAGACGCTCGGCTTAAGAGCGTCAGACGCGGAAGAGATCGCGAGAGAATGTGCGCTCGTGGAACTGCACGACGCGCGACGCTCAACGGCGCGCGTCATCGATCAGTTCGAGTTGTTCGCCGCGCCTGACCCGCGCGCGGAAAGTCTCGCCAGCGGTTTCGCGTCGCGGCGTCAAGAGGCGACGGGCTTTCGCACGGCGCCCGCGCTTCATCTGCCCGAGACGGCGCGCCGACGCGCCGCCGAAGAGTTGCGTGGTCGCCTCTTCGCTGCGTCGCTCCTGGAATACTTGCGCACGCGCCACGGCAGGCGGTGGTGGGCGCGGCCTGCGGCTGGCGACGAACTCGTCGATCTCTGGAACACCGGCTCGCGCTACGCCGTCGAGGAACTCGCGCCGCTCGCGGGTGCCGGTGCTTTGGACGCGGAGTTGCTGTCGGAGACTTTGAACGCGGCGGCGGGGGAAGGCGAATGATGCGGCGTGTGCGTGTGCGCGCGGGCGCGCGGGGCGGCTACGAGATTTTGATCGGGGCGGGCGCGCTCGATCTCCTGGGCGAGGTCGCGTGCGACTCGCTCCATGCGCGCGCGCGCCGGATCGTCGTCGTTTCCGACGCGCGCGTCTTCGCGCTCTACGGCGCTCGCGCCGAAGAATCTCTGCGCGGCGCGGGCTACGAAGTCGCGAGCTGGATCGCGCCTGCCGGCGAGCACGGGAAGACTCTGCGAAACGTCGAGCGTACGCTGGAGTTTTTCAACGCGCGCGGGTTGGAGCGGACGGACGCGGTCGTCGCATTGGGCGGCGGCGTGGTCGGCGATCTGACAGGCTTCGCGGCGGCAGTACACCTGCGCGGCGTGCGCTTCATTCAAGTTCCGACGACGCTGCTCGCGCAGATCGATGCCTCGGTCGGCGGCAAGACCGGCGTCAACACGCGCGCGGGGAAGAACCTCATCGGCGCGTTCCATCAGCCCGCGGCGGTCGTCGCCGACACCGCGACTTTGCGCACGCTGCCGCGGCGCGAGCTGACGGCGGGCTTCTGCGAGGCGATCAAGCAGGGCGTGGTCGGCGACGAGAAACTGTTCGCGCGCACGTGCAACTTCCTCGCGACCGGAGCGCGTCGCGGCGAGGGGAGTGACACTAATCGGGGCGACGACGAACTCGCAGAGTTGATCGCGCGTCAGTGCGCGTTCAAGGCGAAGGTCGTCGCGGCGGACGAGCGGGAGACGGTCGAGCGTGCGGGCGCGCTGTCGCGGCGCGTGTTGAATTTCGGGCACACGGTCGGGCACGCGCTCGAAACGGTCACGCAGTATCGTCGCTTCCGCCACGGCGAGGCGGTCGGGCACGGCATGATTGTCGCCGCCGAAATCTCGAAAAGGCTAGGACTGCTCGACGTTTCGGGGCTAGAATCGTTGCGGCGCGCGGTCGCCCTCGCCGGTCGGTTGCCGCGCGCGGACGATCTCGACGCGGACGACATCTTGCGCGCTTCAGCAGGGGACAAAAAATCGACGGGCGGCGAGGTGCAGTGGATTCTGTTGGAGCGGATCGGGCGCGCGCGCGTCGTCGGCGGGCGCGAGATTCCGCAGAGCTTGCTGCGCGAGTCGATCCGCGCGGGGCTAGAGTGACGAGAGACGCTGGGCGGGAGGTGAAAAGTTGCCGATGAGAATCTTGTGTGGGGGAATTTCACGCGGCGGGGCGCGGCGCGGGGAGCGCGGCGCGGCGCGGCTCAACTTCGTGATCGTGTTGGCGATCATCGTTGCGCTCAGCTACGTCGGTTTCCAGATGTTCCCGGTCTTCTACCGCTCGAAGACTTTCGAGAGTTTCATGCAGGACACGGTGAACAACGCGGCGGTGACGGACAAGAATGCGGCGTGGGTCGAGCAGCAACTCAAGAAGTCGCTCGCCGATTACGAAGTGCCGTCCGACGCGATCATTAAATCGACCGTCCGCGACGGCAAACTCGAAGCGCAGGTGCAGTTCACGCAGACGATCCCGCTCGTCGTCACTGAGTATCATTACAGCTTCGACAAGACCGTGCGCAGCTCGACCGGCGTCACCGGCGGTTAGCGGAGAGACGCTAGGGCGGAAGACGAAAGCGGGCGACCCGTGAATTGGTCGCGCGCTTCTTTTGTCAGCACCGACGGCGGCGCAGGCTCGCAAACTTTTAGATCGCCGCCGACACCTTCGCGCCGAGCGAGCTTTGCAGTTGGACGAGGGCGGGGGCGGCATCGGCGAGCCAGGTCGTCGGGCAGACGCCGCAGCGTTCGCACTGGCTGACCGAGGGGCAGGGCGCGGTCGATTTGGCGATTTGCGCCCGCGCGTGCTCCTGTTGCAGGAACGCCCGACCCATGCCCGAATCGACGATCTCCCACGGCAAAAATTCTTCATAGTCGCGCACGCGCATGGTGTGCGCCGCCGGATCGACGCCGGTCTCGCGCAGCGCCGCGTGCAGATCGCCGCCGGTGTGCGTCATCGCTTCGATGACGCGCGCGACTGAGCGGTCACCCGAAGAGAAGAGCGCCTGCTCGTGCGCGATGCGCGCGGACATGGCGCGCACCTCGACGTTCGGGATGCGCGCGAGCTGTTTCGAGACCCACTTGAGGCGGCGCTTGAGTTCGCGCTCCTCACAGATCGGCTCCCACTGGAACGGCGTGTTCGGCTTGGGCACGAAGCCGTTCAGGGCGGGAATGATCTTGCCCGCATAGCCGAACCGCTTGCCCGCTTCGAGCATCCTGTCCTTGATACGCTCGACGAGACGCACCATCTCTTCGAGGTCTTTGTCGGTTTCGGTGGGCAGCCCGACCATGAGGTAGAGCTTGATGGTGAGCATCCCCCGGTCGAAGACCGCGCCGCAGATGTCAACAATTTCGTCGTTCGTCAGATTCTTGTTGATGACTTTGCGTAAACGATCTGATCCGGTTTCCGGCGCGACGGCGATCTGCTGATCTTTTGATTCGACGAGCGCGTCCAGTAGTTCGTCTTCAATTTGATCGAGCCGCAGGGACGAGACAGAGATGCGGTAGTCCATTCCGCGCAAGCCCTGCAAGATTTCGCTGATCTCCGGGTGGTCGCAGACAGCGGTTGAGACGAGACCGATCTTGTCGGTCTTCGTACGCCACTCTCTGGCTTTGGCGAGGATGTCGCGCGCGGGGACGACGCGCGGGGGCCAGTAGTTGAAGCCCGCCCAGCAGAAGCGGCAGCCTTGCGAGCAGCCGCGCGAGATTTCGATGAGGAAGCGCTCGCCCATCTCGGCGGTCGGAGCCCAGACGACGGTCGAGGGCGCGAACACGTCTCGGTCGCGCAGCGCCGCTGCGATCTCCAGATCGCCCCGTCGCATCGCGCGCTTGAGCGTGCCTTCCTTCGGGTTCTCCGCCGCGACCGCACGCCCGACGCGCAACGGTACTCCCGGCTGCTTCGGCGTGTACTCTTCGACCCCGCCGTCCTCTCTGTACGTCACGTCGTAGAGCGACGGCACGTAGAAGCCCCGACCGCGGCGCGCGAGCGCGAGCAGTAAATCTTCTTTGTCGCCCTCGTTCTCGAAGATCGCGTCGATGAGCTGCGGGACGAGCACTTCGCCCTCACCGACGCCGACCACGTCCGTGAACTCCGCGATTGGTTCGGGGTTCAAAAACGACGCTGCGCCGCCCATGACGACGAGCGGATCGTGCGCGGTGCGCTCGCGCGACCAGAGCGGCACGCCCGCGAGCCGAAGCATCCGCGCCATGTTGTAGTAGTCGGTCTCGAAAGAGATCGAGAACGCTACCACGTCGAAGTCGCGCACGGGCGTCTGCGTCTCGTAGGAGAGGAGCGGCGTGCGCGTGCGCTCGTACTCGCGCAGCTCCGTCTCTTCGGGCAGAAAGACGCGCTCGCAGGAAACTTCCGGCGTGTTATTGAAGAGTTCGTAAACCGAGTGGAAGCCGAGGTTCGCCATCCCGACCGCATAGACGTTCGGGTAGCACAGGGCGACGCGGAGCTGCGCGCCGCGCTTCACCGTGTAGCCCTCTTCGGTGGCGAGTCTCCGCTTATAACTTTCGACGATCTTCTTCATTCAACTTCTAAGTTCACATCCGGCTATTCGTACATTTTCCCGGCGCGCAAAATTTCGGCGAAGGCTTTCCAACTCGGTTCCTCGCCTAACGTATTTGTGTCAATCGCCCACGCGCGCATCGCTTCGAGAAAAGCACCAACCGTCCCATTCTCCCACCCCAGAGGACTGACGGCAAAGGGCGCATCCGGTGCGCCCTTTGAAAGCTCCTGATCTTTGTCCCAATCTTTTTCGAGCGCTTCCAGAAATTCGAGGAAGGACTCTTTGGAATTAACGCGGTCGATTAGATGCTGTAAGTCCATCTATTACTGCTTTGTGCCCTCTAAAAATGCCTTTAACTTACGCGAGCGCGAAGGGTGCCGCAGCTTGCGCAAGGCTTTGGCTTCGATCTGGCGGATGCGCTCGCGCGTGACGGCGAAGTGCTGACCGACCTCTTCGAGCGTGTGCTCGGAGCCGGTCGTGCCGAGCCCGAAGCGCATCTTGATGACTTTCTCTTCGCGGGGCGTCAGTGTCGCGAGAACTTCGTCCGTGATCTCGCGCAGGTTCGACGCGACGACGGCGTCCGCCGGGTTCAGGATCGACTTGTCCTCGATGAAGTCGCCGAGGTGCGAGTCTTCTTCCTCACCGATGGGCGTCTCCAAAGATATCGGCTCCTGCGCGATCTTGAGCACCTTGCGCACCTTCGAGACGGGGATGTCCATCTTCTTGGCGATCTCCTCGCTCGTCGGCTCGCGCCCCAGTACCTGCACGAGCGCGCGCGAAGTGCGGATGAGCTTGTTGATCGTCTCGATCATGTGGACGGGGATGCGGATCGTGCGCGCCTGATCGGCAATCGCGCGCGTGATCGCCTGGCGAATCCACCATGTCGCGTAGGTCGAGAACTTGTAGCCGCGCCGCCACTCGAACTTGTCCACGGCTTTCATCAAGCCGATGTTGCCTTCCTGAATGAGATCAAGGAATTGCAGCCCGCGGTTCGTGTACTTCTTCGCAATCGAGACGACGAGGCGCAGGTTCGCCTCGATCAGCTCGCGCTTCGCCTGCGCGGTCTCGTGCTCGCCGACGACGATTGCTTGCAACGCGCGCTTGATCTCGACGGGCGAGATGTAGGTCTCCTGCTCGATCAGTTGCAGGCGCTTCTTCGCCGCCGAAACCTGCCGCTTGAACTCGCGCTCGTCCTCCGGCTTGAGCCGCTTGCGCCCAAGTTTTTCCGTGTAGCGCTCGATGTCGCGCTCGGCTGAACGCACGTCGAGCGCGACGGTACGGATCGAGTTGATCAGGCGCTGGCGCGCGCGCTCCGTCAGGTTCAGCCCCTTGTCCGCCCCGGCAGGCGTGCGCGACCCGGCGATCTGCTGCGCGATCTCAAGCCGCGCGCGCGCCACCTTGCGGCGCAGGCGCAAAAGCTTCTTCGACTTCTTGCCGCGCGTCAGCTTCGTCTCGGCGCGCAGGCGATCCCAGTCCTTGAGACCCGCCTTGAAGACCCGGCGGATGTTATTGATGCCTTCGAGCGTCCACTGGAAATACTCTTCCGCTTTGTCCTCTTGCCCCGTCAGTTCCGCCTGATCGGAGAAGCCCACCACGTCGCGGATGTTGAGCTTGCCGGCTTCCAGCTCGTCGCCGATCTTCAGCAACTCGCACACGGCGATGGGCGAGCGCGAGATCGCCTTCTGCGTCTTCATCTGCCCGCGCTCGATGCGCTTGGCGATGGAGACTTCGCCCTCGCGCGTCAACAGCGGCACGACGCCCATCTCGCGCAGGTAGAGCCGGACGGGATCGTTCGTCTTCTCCAGTGCGCCCGCCGAGAGGTCGAGTTCGACGTCTTCGTCGATCTCCTCGTCTTCGGCGGCGGAGGCGACCGCTGCCTGCTCGATCATGCGCTCTTCGGAGTCGGCGACGGCGATGTTCGCGCCGTTGAGTTTCTGAAGCACGTCCTCAATGTCGTCGGGCGACACCATGTTGTCCGGGAGTTCCCGGTTGAGGTCGTCGAAGGTGAGGAACTTCTTGTCCGTGCCCAGCTCTAAGAGCCGCTGCACCACGTCATCCTGATCTTTCTCTTCTATGCTCATTTCTATAAGTTTATGAGAGACACCCGACGGTTCGCTGCGGATTGAAAATCAAAACTCTCTCAAGCGTGGGGGAACATCTTGTTTCGGTGACGCGTCCACTCAAGGTTTTCGCTTACGAGTGCATCAAGCCGTGCGTTGTCGCCTGCACGCTCAGCTTCACCGATCTCAATGGCGAGTTCTTTCAGACGTCGCTCGATTCGCATCATCCTGAGCGTGGCGAAGCATCTTTCGGCTTCAGCGAGCGCGTCATCAGCCGCCTCGCCCTCTGCGCGCGCCGGCTCGCTCATCAGGACGAGCGGGACGAGATCGGCGGCGACCGGATCGTTTTCGGTGCGCTCGCCGAGCGTTTCAAAGTTAACTTCCAGCCCGTCGCGCTCGATCTCTTTCAGCGCCTCGAAGACGCGCGCACTTGGAAGTTCCGCGTAGTCCGCCGCTTCGAGTCGTGGCAGGATCGTGCTCCGGAGTTCGGCGTCGTGCGCGAGCAACTCCAACAGCCTCTGTTCGGCGACGGTGACGGGCGCGCTCTCGGCGCGGACGATCTGCTGCTGCACCTTGGCGGCGTCGGCGGTTGCGCCCGCGTTCGTCGCGCGCCAGAGTTCCTGGCGCAGACCGGGCTCCTCGATGCGCAGCGCGTCCATCGTCATGTCGAAATACTCGCGCCGCTGAATCTTGTTCTTGACTGCCCGCACGAACGGCAGCGTCTCTTCGACCGCCGCAGCTTTGTCCGCCGGGCGGCGCAGGTTGCGACCCGTCGTCGCCTGATCGAGCACGAATTGGATGTAGGGGAGTGAAGCCCCCCGGCGCTCGTTGTAAGCCTCGACGCCGTGGGCGCGTAGGAATTCGTCCGGGTCTGCGCCGTCGGGCAGCACGAGCACTTTGACTTCCAAATCCTCCGGCAGCAGCACCTCGATGGCGCGTTTGGCAGCCGCGACTCCGGCGCGGTCTCCATCATAGTTGACCACCACGCGGCGCGCAAACCGGCTCAACAGCCTCGCCTGCTCCGATGTCAGAGACGTGCCGAGGCTCGCCACGCAGTTCCGTACGCCAAACTGGTAGGGCACGATCAAGTCGAGATAGCCCTCGACCAGGATCGCGAATTTTTTGCGCCGAATCTCCTCGCGCGTCTGGCGCAGCCCGTAAAGGTGTCGCCCCTTCGTGTAGGCGGCGGTCTCCGGCGAGTTCAGGTACTTCGGCTCGCCACCATTCGGCAGTACCCGCGCGCCGAAGGCGACGGCGCGTCCCTGCGCGTCGAGCACTGGGAAGATGACGCGACCGCGGAAGCGATCATAACTGCCGCCCACATCCTTCTTGACGACAAGTCCGCTGCGCTCGATCTGCGCTACGGTCGCGCCCTTACTCTTCAGGTGCGAAGAGAGCGCGTCCCAACTGTCGGGCGCAAAGCCGAGGCGGAAAGTCTGGCGTGTCTCCTCCGTGATGCCGCGCCCCTCGACGTACTCGCGCGCCGCCTTCGCCGCCGGTTGTTGATACTGCTGCTCCCACCATTCGAGCGCCCAGGTGTTGAGTTGCACGACCTCGTCGGCGTCCTTGCGGCGCGACTCGAACTTCTCGTCGTCAACCATCTGCGGGAGCGGCACGCCCGCCTTCTCGGCGACGACCTTCACAGCTTCGGGGAACGTCAGGTGCTCGATCTCCATCACGAAGTTGAAGACGCCGCCACCCTTCCCGCAGCCGAAGCAGTAGAACATCTCCTTCGACGGGTTGACCGAGAACGACGGCGACTTCTCCTGGTGGAACGGGCAGCACGCCATCCAGTTCGCGCCCTTCTTCTTCAAGCTGACGTAGTCCTGCACCACGCGCACGATGTCCGCCTGCCGTTTCAGATCGTCAATGAATGTCTGCGGGAAACGCACGGCTCTTTTAAGGCTGAGATTTGATGTAGCTAAGAAAATCAGTCGGCGAAAAGATCGGCAGCGTCGCCTTCTTATAATCTTCGAGATTGCGAGTGATGATTGCGTCGAGCCCTGCGGCAACGGCGCAAGCGTGCTGTACAGCGTCTTCGTAGTCGTTGAAAAAGAGTTGATATGCTTCCTGCAAAACCAGATCATTCGTCGGGCACACGCTCAATCCTGCGAGAAGTTCGCCGACCGCCTGCCGCGCCCCATCAAGCCCGTGCGCCTTGCGCGTGATGTAGAACACATTGACTACGGTACTGGCAGAAATATACCCCTTGACGCGACCTTGCTCGTGCAGCCGGAAAACGGACGCGGCGTCCTCCGCGAACGGCTCGCGATCCAGAATGAGATCAAGCGTTACGTCGGTGTCGAACAAGACACGCATCAGGAATACTTCTCCGTTAGGTAACGCGTGTAGTCCTCTTTAATCTCCTCATCGGTCGGCGGCTCGCCATCGGGCTTGGCAATGCCGCGCAAGCGTTCGACGAGCGACACGCGCTCGCCATGTGGTCGCATCTCTTCCCGCACGCTGCGCGAGATTAGCTCCAACAATTCGACGCGCCGCTCAATCGGCAGCCGCCTGATCTCATCTATCAACTGCTCCTGTGTCATGGCTCAACTCCTTCGCCATATTTTACGCCATGCAAGGCGACGCGCACGATGTCCGCCTGCCGTTTCAGATCGTCGAGGAATGTCTACGGGTAACGCATTGTCATACTGTCCCGAGGCTAAACGCGGAAACTCTTCACTGTTTCAACTCAACCACAGTCGCGCCTGCGCCGCCTTCGTTGGGCGGGGCGGGCGCGAAGCTGGCGACGTGGGGGTGTCCGTGCAGTAGTTCGGCGACGGCGCGGCGCAGCGCGCCCGTGCCGTGGCCGTGGATGATGCGGACGCGCGCGAGGCTGTGCAGATACGCCTCGTCGAGGAACTTATCGACGGCGTCGCGCGCCTCGTCCGTCGTCTTGCCGATGAGGTTCAACTCGGCGTCGGGCTCTCGGCGCGCGTCACCGAGGCGTACCTGTGTCGAGGCGCGCGCGGCTTCCGCCATGCGTTCGAGGCGCGAGAAGCGCGCTTCGTCTGTCTTGTCGGGCGCGCGCTCCAACAGTTCAAGGTTCTTCACCTTCTCGCGCAGGCGGACGTTGCCGACGCGCACCTCCGCCTCGCCGCCTTTGACGCTCTCGACCGTGCCGGTCTTGCCGAACGAGCGCAGGCGCACGTGGTCGCCCTTCGCGATCTCGCGCGCCTCGGACGCGGGGCGAAACTCGTCCGCGCCCGCGGCGGCGGATGACGACTGCGCCGTCGCAGACGAAAAAAGTGCCGAGCCAGACGCGCCCGCGTTGCGGACGACGCGCACGCCGCCCGGCTGCTCGACGGTCTTCGCGCGCGTAGCGGTGCGCGTCTGCGCGGTGGCGCGCTGTGCCTCGCGCCGGAGTTCCGCGGCGCGCCGCTCGGCTTCGCGCTCGACGCGGACGCGCTCGGCACGATCCTCAATCTGCTTCGTCAGTTCCTGCGCGCGACGCTCGAAGTCAGCGACTCCGGCGCGCATCTCGCGCTCGAATTGTTGCTGGCGCTCCGCGTCGCGCCGCGCGGCGTCGCGTTCGAGCGAGTTGTACTTCTCGGCGACCGCGGCACGTTCCTCTTCGAGCGCGCGGCGCAGCGCCTCTGCCTCCTCCGCCTCGCGCTTGATGCGGCGCAGGTACTCGCCCGCGTCGCGCGCGGACGTCTCGACGCGCGATGCGGCGGCGTCGATGATCCGACCGGGGAAGCCGAAGCGGCGGGCGATCTCTAAGCCGGAGGACGAGCCCGCGACGCCGACGAGCAGGCGGTAGGTCGGTTGCAGAGTCTTCTCATCGAACTCGACGCTCGCGTTCGTCACGCCCTCGTCGCTCGCGGCGTAGTACTTCAAACCGCTGTAGTGCGTCGTCGCAACGACGTGCGCGCCGCACGCTCGCCGGAAATGATCGACGACGGCGACGCCGAGCGCCGAGCCCTCTTCCGGGTCTGTCCCCGTGCCGACTTCATCGAGCAGGACGAGCGCCGGTTGCTCGCACAGCTCGATCATCTGGCTGATGTTGCGTATGTGTGCGGTGAAGGTTGAGAGGTGCGCGGCGAGCGACTGGCGGTCGCCGATGTCTGCGAGCACCGAAGCATAGAGCGGCACGGACGCCGCGCGCGCAGGCGTGTGCAAGCCGGAGAGAGCCATCAGTGCGACGAGCCCGGCGGTTTTTAAGACAACTGTTTTGCCGCCCGCGTTCGCGCCGGAGATGATCATGACGGGGCGCTCGGCGTCGAGGCGCAAAGAGACGGGCACGACCGTGTCGCCTTCCGCGCGCAGGGTCTCTTCGAGAAGAGGGTGACGCGCCTCGTCGAGTTCGAGCGCGCCGCCCTCTATGACTTCCGGCTCGACGCAGTCGAACGCGAGTGCCGCCGCCGCCTTCGCGCCGACGAAATCAAGCTCCGTGACCGCATCCGCCGCGCGTTCGATTGACGGAAGCTCGCGCCGCATCTCGTCGGTGAGCGTCGCGAGGATGCGCGTGATCTCCCTTGCTTCAGTCTCGCGCAGGGCTTGCAGCTCGTTGTTCGAGTCGATGGTCTCCAGCGGCTCGACGAAGACCGTCATGCCTGACGATGAAGAGCCGTGCGCGACGCCGGCCACGCGACTGCGATGATCGGCGCGCACGGGGACGACAAAGCGGTCGTTCCTGATCGTGACGATCTCGTCCTGAATCGCCTCGTCGGCGCGTCGCATCAGGGCTTCGAGCGAGCGCGTGATCGTGGAGCGCAGCCGGTTGATGTCGTGGCGGATGCGCGCGAGTTCCGGGCTGGCGCGGTCATCCAACTCGCCGCCCGGCAGAATCTTCGACGTGACGCGCGCGGCCAGAGAGTAGAGCGCGCGCGGCAAGTCCGCGACCGTCTCCCACAGCACGGGCGCGGCGTCGCGCTCCGACTGCACGGCGGCGCGCGCCTCGCCCACCTGATCGCACAGGCGTGCGAGTTCCAGCAGCGCGAGTGGTTCGAGCACCGCGCCCTCAATCTTCAAGCGCGCGATTGACTCGGACGGGTCTGCGAGTTCCGAGAAAGACCAGCGCGCGCCGCGCCGCCGCAGCTCAAGACACTCGGAGACTGATCGGAGCGCGCGGCGCACCGCGTCGAGATCGGAGAGCGGCGCCAGAGCGTCGGCGCGCGCGCGACCCATCTCGGTCTGCGCGCCGCGCCGCACAATCGCGCGCAAGCCGTCGTATTCGAGTACCCCGAATGCCTGTTCGTTCATGGAAGAGCTGTTAGCGATTAGCTGTTAGCTTCCGGCTGTTAGCTCATAGCTAATCGCTAATAGCTAACAGCTAATCGCTCTTTGTTCAGCCGAGTTCTTTGACGTACTTCATGGTGTCCGTGCCGTAGCCGAGGCGCTCGTAGAACTTCAGGGCGCGTGTGTTGCGGGCGAAGACGTTGAGCGTGAGCAGGGGGTAGCCGCGCCCGCGCGCCCACTCTTCGCCCGCCTGCATGAGCGCGCGCCCCGCGCCGCGGCGTTCGCCCGCTGGCGCGACGACGAGCGCGGAGACGTGCCCGTGCGCCGCGTGCGTGAAGTAGTCAACGCTCGTGACGAGGTGGATGAAGCCGAGCGGCAAACCGTCATCGTCTTCGGCGACGAAGATCGCTTCGTCCGGTTTCGGCGTCGAGAGTGCGGCGGCGACGACCCGTTGCTCGGCGGCGGTCATCACGGCGGCGTCGCGCCAAGGCGGCGGGCCGAACTCGGCGAGGCGCGCGACGAGCGGGAGGATGAAATCCTCGTCCTCTCTGCGCGCGGGGCGGACGCGCGCGCCCGCGGCTGCGCCTGTCGTCTGCGTCTGGCTCATGCGTTCTCGCGCTGGTTGGCGCGGCTCGTTAGAAAACGGCTGTCGGAATTGACCGGGGCATCTTAGCATCCGCGCGCGCGCGCCCGCACGTGCGCCGCATGAGGGGCGGGATCAGGATCGCCTGCGGCGTCGATCTGTGCCCTGCATGGCGGCGTCGAAGAGGCGTGCGGCGTCGAGCAGCGTGACGTTGAGCCCGCCGTGCGTGAACGTGCCGAGCGCGGGCGACTGTGCGTCCGCCGTGGGGGTGAGTTCCTGGCTGGCGACTTCGATCACGGCTTCCGCGCCGTCGCAGGCGAGGGCGAGCTGATCGTCGCCCTTGAGCGCAACGAAGAAGCGCGGGGCGGGGCGTTTATCCGCGTGAGCGTCGGCCGCGCGCGCCGCGTCGGTCTCGTCGCGCGCGGCGACGAGGCGCAGCGGATTGAGTGCGGTGCGGACGCGACCACGCAGGCTGACGACGCCGACGACCGCCTCCGGCGCGCGCGGCAGCGGCGTCGCCGTGAGACCTTCGGCAGTGGCTTCGACCTCCGCCGCACGGATCGCGAAGAGTCGCCCGCCCGCGCGCAGCACGTACAACTCAAGCGTGCGCCGCGTGTCGTCCTTGTCTTGTCTGCTCATCAAACAGCGCGGTTCTAGCACGCCGCCGGAGAGGGTGTCAACGCAGGTCGAATCGAGTCGCGAGTGGTAAACTCGTCCACCTCCACAATGCCTCTGGCGCGCAGTTGTGACGGATGTCGTGCGGTAAAGCGGCAATCTCCCGCCCGCCGCGTATATGAAAAGCCTGCGGCTGTAAATTAGAAGTTGAGATGAATTTTATCAGGGGCGCACGTGCGTGGTTGATCGCTTGCATCGCGCTGCTGGCGGCGGGCGCGTGGGTGGGCGTGGCGCGCGCGGGCGCGCGGGGAGTTGGCGACGAGATCGCCGTCGCGCCGCAGCGGCTCGCGACCGCGGGCGGCGTGCTCACGATCAACGTCGAGCTACCCGCGGGCTATCACCTGAACGAAGCCGCGCCGCAGCGCATGCAAGTCTCTGTCGTCGGCGGCGCGCAAGCCCTCTCGCTCGAAAGCGGGCAGACTCTGACGCGCGCCGGCAAGGAAGTGAAATTCCCGCTCGCCGTCCCTTTGCGCGCGACGGCGGCGGGCGCGGCTGAACTGCGCGCGCAACTCACGGCCTACTACTGCCGCGAGGACAACACCGGCACGTGCCGCATCAAGACGCTCGTCTGGCGCGTCCCCGTCGAAGTTTCAACCGCCGCGAACGCGCCGCGCGAGATAAAGGTTCAGGGAAAAATAGAATGAAGCTGTTAGCGATTAGCTATTAGCCAGACAGGTAATGCCACACATTCGGGACGCCGCTAAGGGCTAACAGCTAATCGCTACCTGTTCAGTGCGTCAGTTCCGACTCAATCGGGGCCTGGAGTTTGAGCGCGGTGGAGTCGAGCGCGGCGGGGGCGTCGGAGTTGTGTCGGCTGGGATGCGTGATCTGCACTTCGGCGCGCGGCGCGGGCGAGAGCGCGGTGGCGAGCACCATCGCCGCCGCACCGAGCAGACGTCGGTGATCGGGCGTGTACTCGGTGAGGGAAGAAGAGTAGAGCGTGAGCGCGCCGTGCGCCTGTTTGCTGCACGAGATGGGGAAGGCGGCGAGCGTGCGGTAGTCGGCGAAGCGCGGGGCGACGTCGGGATCGAAATCGAGCTGCGGGTTGGCGTTGCAGAATGGCCGCTGGTTGGCGAGTACCCACCCCGTTACCCCGTCGTTCTGGCGGACACGGCGACCGCGCAGCAACTCGGCGTGCGCGCCCGCCGCGTGGGCGACGCGGTACTCACCCTCGACAAGAAGCGCGATGGCGCACGAGTCGAAGGGGACGAGCGCGGCGAGCGAGGCGACGAAAGTCTCGACGACTTTCGTTTTGTCCGGGCGCGCGGCGTCGCTCGCGCGCCTGAGCGCGTCGAGCGCGTCGAGCGTGCGGTCGGAGAGTTTCCCGTCGGAAGCTGGCGAGTCCTCGGCGAGCCCGGCGGCGGGCGCGACCTGCGCGGCGGCGTCGGTGAGATGCTCGGCGGGCTCGATGCCGTAGGTCGGCATGGGCGCGCTGCGCTGCGCCTGCACCTCAGCCTCGAACTCCGGGAGGTGGGTGACGAACGTGCCGACGACGCGCGGGTCGTACTGCGTCCCTGAACCCTGCATGATCAATTCAATCGCCTCGTCGCGCGTCAGGCCGCGGCGGTACTGCCTGTCCTCGCGCACGGCGTCGAAGCAATCGACGACGGAGAGGATGCGCGCCGTGAGCGGGATGTCCTCGCCGCCGAGCCCGTCCGGGTAGCCTTTGCCGTCCCAGCGCTCGTGGTGGTGGCGCACGACGGGGACGACCGGGTAGGGGAAGTCCACGCGACCGAGAATCTGCGCGCCGACGAGCGTGTGAATCTTCATCTTGTCGAACTCGGCGGCGGTCAGCTTGCCCGGCTTGTTCAGGATGTAGTCGGGCACGGCGATCTTGCCGATGTCGTGCAAGAGCGCGCCCGCCTTGAGCGCCTCGATCTCGGCGGGCGTGCAGCCCAGAATCCGCGCGACGCCCGCGGCGTAAATCTGCACGCGCAGGACGTGCTCGTGCGTCACCTGATCTTTCGCGTTGATGGCGACGGCGAGAGCCTCGACGGTTTCGCGGTGCCCCTTCTCGACCGCTGAGACGCGCTGCTCGACGCCGCGCCGGTTCTGCCGCTGGCTGATGTTGATAGCGAGCAGCGTCGGCGTGGCGATGGCGACCAGCGTCAGCCAGCCGTGTTCGAGCGCGTGGTGCATCAGGATCGCGGCGGCGCTCGTCGGCAGGCAGAGGATGGGCGCCGTCCAGAGGAAGCTTTCCTTCCACGAGGCGACGATGGGCTTCGTATGCCGCAGCGCGAGCAGCGTCGAGAGCAGCGCCATGTTGACGAAGTTGTGTGTCACGCTCGCGGCGAAGAAGGCGAGCGCGGCGTAGTGGAACGGCAACTGCGCGTCAGCCGGGTTCGCGCCGAGGGCGGACGCCGCCTTGATGACGAGCGCCGACGACGCCGCGACGAGCGACATCATGCCGATGGAGAAGAGATTGCTCGACCAGCGGCGTACCGTGCGGCGCGAGGTGATGAAGCCTTCGAGCCCCGCCACGAAGATCGCCGGATAGACGCCGTACCAGTAGGCGACGAGCAGGACGATGGCGTCCGAGAGCGAGAAGGTCAGCCGCTCGTGCGTCAGGTCGAGACCGAACGGGATGCGGAAGTGCTGCGTGAAGAGTCCGGCGAGGACGATGACGGGCATGAGCCCGATGAGAATCATCTGCTCGCGCGGCGGGCGATCCACGTGCAGGCGCGCGACCGCCAACGCCCAGAGAGCGACCCCGATAAACGAGACCGCCGTCTGGTACAGACGAGCATTAGACGGGTAAATGTTTTTTGGCGGCATTCGTTCGAGAGCGCCCTTCACGCTTCGGCGTCAGCCACGCTTTGATGACGCGCACGGGTTGGCACACGGACGGCGTCAGGCGTCTTCAGTTTCAAGTTGCGAGAGGAAATTAAGCGGGGCGTGCCTTCGGAGGCTCTGGGGAGGGCGCGGCGGTCAGTTGCCGCCGCGCAGCTACAAATAGATAGTATCGTAGTAGCCGCAAAAACGGTAGCCCGATCTTCGATAAAAAGCCTGCGCCGTCTCGGACTGCTCGTTGACGACGAGGCAAATGGCGTCGGCGCGCCGCAAAAGCTCGCGCCCGAGCTGCGATATGCAGCGCAAGCCCACCCCCTGGCGGCGCGCGTCCGCGCGGACGTGGACGCCCTCCAGATAGATCGCTTCGGGCGTCTCGGCCAGCACGTCAGCCTTAAAGACGAGCCCGTCGCCGTCGCGCCAGACCCAGACGCGGCCCTGCTCGATGCGCCGCGCCGTGCGGACGCGAAAGCCCACAGGGTCGCGCTGCATCGGGTTTATGCCGCTCTCGGCGACAGCCATCGCGGCGTTGACCTCCATCACCTGCTGGAGGTCAGTGAGCGTCGCCTGCCGCAACTCGCGCACGGGCTCGCGCGTCGCCACCGGCATCTGCTGTTCGTAGAGCATCTCGCGGCAGATGCGGCGGGGGAGCGCGCCGTTCTCGGTCGAGTAGAGTTTCCAGAACTTGTCGATCACATCCTGCTCGCCGCGGATGAGGTACGAGGTGGCGCAGCCGCGGGCGAGCCGCGCGAAGGTTTCGAGCGCCGCGTCGCAGCGCACCTCGACCAGCGTCGCGTGACCGATGAGCGCCACGCCGACGAGGCTGTCGGACTCGTCGCGGCAGCCGTAAAACGTGCCGCGGTTTAAGGGGCTCATCACGCCGTTGTCGCGGATGAGGCTCGCCATGTACACCGTGTGGATGGGGCGCTCGGCGAGGAAGAGGAGGGCTTCAACGCGGTGTTCTTCGCCGAGTGCGAACGCATGCAAGGGAGCGCCACCAGCCGCCATCCCGAATGATGCGGGGTTGATCTCATGCCGCATGACGCTTACCGCCATTCGTCTGCTCCCTTCGAGGTCAAGGTTAAAGCGGGAAAACTTAACGGGCTCTCATCGCGGTAGTATTATCACCGTTAACGAGCGCAGACATCGAGGTGTCGCCGAGGACGACGCCGTCACCTAAGACGACACCATCGCCGAGCACCACGCCGTCGCCGAGCACAACGCCATCGCCCAGTACCACGCCACTACTCAGCACGATGCTGTCACCGAGCACCACGCCGTCGCCCAGCACCACACCGTCGCCCAGCACGACGCCGTCGCTCGTCATGATCTTATCGCCGAGGACAACGCCGTCACCCAAGACCACGCCGTCACCTAAGACCACGCCGTCACCTAAGACCACGCCGTCTCCGAGCACGACGCCGTCGCCGAGTACCACCCCTAGCCCATAGACCTTCTGGTACTGCGTAATCAGGTTCGTGCCCGTCGCGTAACGCTGCTTGAGCATGATGCCACGCGCCCAAGTAAACGTCTGTCCCGCGACAGTCGTCTGCGGTGTAGGCGGCGTGTTCGTCGTCAGTAGCGGTGTTCCGGTCGGCGTGCCATTCGTCAGATCGGTGCGAATGACGGACGCCAGCCTGAGCGCGCCTTCGATGTTCAATTCGCCCGTGCCCTGTTCGAGCATGTTGTAGCCCTTGAGCGGCTGCGCCGTGTACATCAAGATCATCTTGATCATGTTCGGCGTCAGCTTCGGGTTGACCTGCAGCATGAGCGCCGCGGCTCCGGCGGCGAGCGGCGTCGACATCGAGCTGCCGCTCAAGTACATCAGCCGCTTGTTGTCGCTGGACGTGACACCGGCGTCGAGTTGCGGGTTCACCCTGACCAGATAATTCAGGGAGGTACAAAGGAGACCGCAGCCCGCGTCCGACTCGGCGTAGATCAGCTTATTGCCCGGCGCGACCAGATCGGGCTTGAACAGATTGTCGTAGTGGCGGACGCCGCCGGCGTCGAGGTAGGAGCCGCGCGTCGGACCGCGCGAACTGAAGGTGGTGACGCCGTCGTCGTTGCGAACGTCGGTGCCGAAAGTGTTGGCCGCGCCGACCGTAATCGCCGAGGGTTCGTCGCCGGGCGCGTGTATGCGCCCGTAAACCTTCTGTCCGGTGAGACTCTTGCCGTCATTGCCCGCAGCGGCAAAGACCGCCACGCCGGCGTCTGCGAGCTTGCGCACGGCGCGACACAGGGGATCGTTCTTGTACGAGTCGAGCGCCGGTGCGCCGAGGCTCATATTGACGACGCGGATGTTGTACTTGCTCTGGTTCGTCGGGTTGCTGCTGCTGAGCGCCTTAGTGGGATCGACCGGGCTCAGAATCCAGTTGAGCGCGTTGAGCAGGGCGGTGGTTGTCCCGACGCCCACTGAGTTGAGCACACGCAGGTTGACGATGTTGGCGTTCGGCGCGATGCCGGAGTAGGAGTCGCCGTTCGTGTAGCCCAGCCCGGCGGCACACGAAGCGACGTGCGTGCCGTGGCCGTAAGGATCGGTCGTCGTGTTGTTCTCGCCCGTGAAGTCTTTGCTGGCGACAATGCGGTTGCCGCCCAACAAGCTGCCGCTCTTGACGAACGCGTTGTGTGACGTGTCAACGCCGGAGTCGAGGACGGCGATACCTATCCCCGTGCCGTCAACGCTCGACATCGTGGCGAGCAGCCCCGTGCCGAGCAGGCCGCCGTTGGAAGTCGGGTTGCGAATCTGATCGGTGCCGGTCGTTGCCGTGACGTGACCGGTCGTCACGGTCTCGCGGTCGGGCGAGAGGTGTCCGGTCGCGCCGCTCGCGGCGAGCGCTTCGAGCGCACCGACGGGCACGTCGATCTTGATCGCGCCGAGTTCAGCCATCTGTGCGTTGACTTCGATGCCGTTGCGGCTGAGCAGCGCCGCGAGTTCGCGGCTGCGCACGTCGCCGGCCTGGAGGATGACGCCGACGCGCTCTTCAGCCGAGCGCGCGCTCTTCATCATCTCGCGCAGGTCGGGGGAGATTTTGTCGCCGACAAAGGAGTCGTCGTCCGACGCCTCGCGCTTTTTGGCGTCAGCCGCCGTCTCGTCGGTCGCGGCGCTGATGCGCACCTCGTCGAAGAGAGCCGCGAGCGCGGCGTCGCGTTTGATGAAAGTCTGGTAGGCGGCTTCGTTCGTCGCGCCGACGACGTTAAGCTCGCCACGCGAGAGCGCATCGGCGAACAGCTTTGCGGCGATCTGCCCGTGCGCCGCGTTCGCGCCGACGAGCCCGTCCACGTTATTCACGAAGAGGATGACAGAGCCGCGCGCGGCGGCGACTTCCGTGAGCACCGCTTCGACGCGCGAGTTGACCTCGGCGGCGTCGCGCGCGTCCGCGACGAGCGCGCCCACGTCGAGCGTCAGCACGCGCTTGTCCGCGAGCGTGGGCGGGACATCGCCGGCGGCGACATGCTGCGCCAGCGCGGCGACGATGGAAGCCTTGCCGTAGGGCGTCTCGCCCGTCAGCACGGGATTGTTCCTAGTGCGGCGCGCGAGCACGCGGATGAGCGAGTCGATCTCGGCGTCGTGTTTGCCGACGGCGGCGAGGTGCCCACGCCGCGCGAGATCGGTCAGGTCGCGCGCGTAAGTCGCGAGCGCGCCGCCCGCGCGGCTTCGCGACGGTTGGGCGCGGCGGGCGGTCTGCTGCGCGCCGGCGCGTTCCATGAAGAAGGGGGTCGTGCCGAGCGAGGCGACGAGCGCTAGGGTCAAGAGGCGTGAGAGGGTGCGTCTGTGGATCATTCCTATCATCACTCCGTTGGCGGCGAGGGGGTTTTAGCAAAAGGCTCAACGCCTGTTGAGAAATTGCCGCGCGAATCACTAAACAACTCCCGTGCCGCCCGGCACGATGGCGGTTGAGACGATTTTTCCGCGCCTTTTTCGCATTCTCCGGCAAGCCTCAGACAAAACCTGTCGGTCACGCCCGGTCAATCTGAAAGTTCGTTCAGCCTGATGACTGTGCGTGACAGGACGTGGGTGACGGCGCGCCGAACGGTTACGCGAAGGACGCCGCGCATGACAGCCTTCGGCGGTTCGGGTTAGAATCGCCCCCGAGCCAACACCAGCGAAGAGAAGTCGGAGCGCGTCCAGCGCGAGACGCGCGGAGGGGTATTTTGTCCGAGCCGCAGCCAGCGAACAGTTACGCCGGGCGCACGACGATGTGCCGCAACTGCGGCGCGCTCGTCGGCGCGGGCGAGACCACCTGCTCGGCGTGTGGGATGCCCGCAGCCTCCGTGCAGCGCAACGAGAGGCAGGGCGACGCGCGCCAGCTCTACGACAACGAGACCGTCCGCTTCGCGCGCACAGTGCTCGCGCGACCCGCTACCTTCACGTTCGTCTTCGTCACGTTCAACGTCTTCATCTTCCTGCTGATGTGCATCAAGGGCGGCGGCGTGTCGGGCACAGAAGACCCGCGCGTGCTGCTCCTCTTCGGCGCGAAGTTCAACACGCTGATCAATCAGGGCGAGTGGTGGCGGCTCGTCACACCGGTCTTCCTCCACATCGGCGTGCTGCACCTGTTCGTCAACATGTACAGCCTCTTCATGCTCGGGCCCTACGTCGAGCGGCTCTACGGCTCGGCGCGTTTCGTCTTCTTCTGGGTGGCGACGGGCGTGGCGGGCGTGGCGGCGAGCTACTTCGCTTCGAGCGTCGGCGGCAAGCCCGGCGTACTCGGACAGTTCCTCTTCCGCGGCGGCGACGGCCCCTCGGCGGGCGCGTCGGGCGCGCTCTTCGGGCTCGTCGGCGTGCTCTTCGTCTTCGGCATCAAGTTCCGGCACGAGTTGCCCGACGGCTTCAAGCGCGCCTTCGGTCTGGGGATGCTCCCGACGATTCTGATCAACCTCGTCATCGGCTATACGATCCCCTTCATTGACAACGCCGCGCACATCGGGGGCTTAGCCGCCGGGATGCTCTTCGCCCTCTTCGTCGGCTACAAGCGACCGGGCGAGCGTGGCTCGGTCGCCGTCACGTGGCACGCGCTCCAGATCGTCGCGCTCGCGCTCGTCGTCGCGGGCTTCGGCGAAGTCATGCGCCACTACGAGAGCGGGCACCGCACCCTCGCCGATACGCAGCGGGCGGCGCTGGTTTCGCCTGCCACGCCCGCCGCGCTCGACACCTTCATCGAAGGGATCAACGCGGGGCAGGTGGGCTTTCACGCCGCGCTGGAGAAGGGTGACAAGGCAGCGGCGGACGCCGCGCTGACGAAACTCGACGCCGCGCACGGGCTCGACGCCGAGAGCGATCTCATCCTCAAAGACTTGCGCATCCTTGTCGTGCGCGCGCGCGACTACGCCGCGCTCGCTTCGGCGGAGCGCGACGCCCAGCCGGGTCGTGAAGCGCGCAAAAAGATCGAAGCAGACTTCGGCGTCTGGGAAGGTCGCTCGAACGACTGGGTCAAGTCTAACGGCGCGAAGTACGGCATCGTGCTGGACGACGAGAAGTCTTCGGGCGAGGGCAGCGCCCCGACGCCGGGGGGCAATCAAAATGTGTCGCCGAATCAGAAATGAGTCCGACGCCCGCCGCGCGATCTTCGCGTCGCGATTTCAGGTAATCAAACTTTAAGCAACAGGAGAATCGTAAGATGGAGATAAGGAAAGTCGGCGTGCTCGGCTGCGGCTTGATGGGCTCAGGGATAGCGCAGACCGCCGCCAGCGCGGGCTTCGACGTGGTGGTGCGCGAGGTCTCGGACGAGTTATGCGAACGCGGCTTCGCGGGGATCGACAAGTCGCTCGCGAAGTTCGCCGAGAAGGGTACGATCACCGCCGAGCAGCAGGCGCAGATTCGTGGCAGGCTCAAAGGCACGACGAAGTTTGAAGACCTCTCGGACTGCGACATCATCATCGAGGCGATCATCGAAAACCTCGACACGAAGCGCGATACCTACAGCCAGCTCGACCGGCTCTGCAAGCCGGAGACGATCTTCGCGTCGAACACCTCTTCGCTCTCGATCACGGAGATGATGACGGCGACTTCTCAGGAGCGGCAGCGCCGCTTCATCGGCCTGCACTTCTTCAATCCCGTGCCGCTGATGAAGCTCGTCGAAGTCGTCCGCACGATCCTGACCGACGACGCCGTTTACGAGCAGGCCGTCGAGTTCGGCAAAAAACTGGGTAAAGTTCCCGTGCGCGCGAGCGACCGTTCGGGCTTCGTCGTCAACCGTCTGCTCGTGCCGTATCTCCTCGACGCCATCCGCGCGCTCGAAGAAGGCGCAGGGAGTATCGTTGACATCGACAACGGCATGAAGCTCGGTTGCGGTCACCCGATGGGGCCGCTCACCCTGCTTGACTTCGTCGGCCTCGACACGACTTATTACATCTCCGAGATCATGTTCACGGAGTTTCGCGAGCGACGTTTCGCTGCGCCGCCGCTCCTCAAGCGCATGGTCATGGCGGGTCTCTACGGTCGCAAATCGGGGCGCGGCTTCTACGACTACACCGATCCGAAGAACCCGACGCCGATGAATCTGGTGTGAGCAGTAAGCTGTGAGCAGTGAGCAGTCGAAGTAAGCATATTGTCTTCGTCTTTACTGCTTACGGTTCACCGCTCATTGCTCACTTTCCCGCCCGACAAGAAAATTCAGCACTCTTGTTACTTGTCGCCCGCGCACGCGTCCCCTTTTTGCGGTAAGCTGCCGCGCACACGAACGAACACACGAGGGGGGAATTGCCATGAGCACAGAGCGAGTGTTGTCGCTGTCGGCGGGCGCCGACGCAGCCGCCGATTTCGCGCGCGGCTCGATCTACTTCGTCGGCACGGCGACCGTCATCCTGCGCTACGCGGGCTTCACGATCCTGACCGACCCGAACTTCCTGCACGCGGGCGACCACGTCCACCTCGGCTACGGCCTGACCGCCGAGCGGCTGACGAACCCCGCGCTCGACATCGAGCAGTTGCCGCCGCTCGACTTCGTCGTCCTCTCGCACTACCACGGCGACCACTTCGACCGCATCGCCGAAGAGAAGCTGCGCAAGGACGTGCCCATCGTCACGACCGAGCACGCCGCCGGGGAACTCAAGGACAAAGGTTTCACTCAGACGGTCGCGCTTGACACGTGGGGCGCGGCGACGGTCGAGAAAAACGGCGCGTGCGTGCGCGTCACGTCGATGCCGGGTCGGCACGGGCCGCCGGTCGTCGAGAAGTTCTTGCCGCCCGTGATGGGCTCGATGCTCGAATTCGAGACCGCCGAAGGGCGCATCGCCCTGCGCCTCTACATCACCGGCGACACGCTCGTCTTCGACGATCTCAACGAGATACCGAAGCGCTACCCGGACATCGATCTCGGTCTCTTCCACCTCGGCGGCACGACCATCATGGGGATACTGTTGACGATGGACGCCGAGCAGGGCGTCGAGGCCGTGCGGATCGTCAACCCGAAGAAGGTGATTCCGATCCATTACAACGACTACGAGGTCTTCAAGTCGCCGCTCGAAGACTTCAAGCGCGCCGCTGCCGAGGCGGGACTCAGTGAGCGCATGATTTATCTCAGCCACGGCGAGACTTACGACTTCGAAGTCCCCGCGAGCCGCCACCGAGCCGCGCAAGCCTGAGCGCATCGCGGACGATCAACTGAACGGCGCGCGGCCTAACATCGGGCCGCGCGCCGTCAAGAATTTGAGCGATAACTCTTCCATCAACGTCGAAGATCGCGGCTGGCTGCTCGTCGTCACGCTCGAGCGTGCCGCGAAGCGCAACGCCCTGACGCGCGCCATGCTCGAACGTTTGCGCGAGATTTTTTCGAGCCTCGGCGCGCGCGCCGAACTGCGCGCCGTGATTTTGACCGGCGCGGAGCGCGAGGCTTTCTGCGCGGGCACTGACATCGCCGAACTCGTCGGGCTCGACGAAGCGGGCGCGCGCGCCGCGTCGCTGCGCGGACAGGAAGTGTGCGACGCGATTGAGTTGTGCAACGTGCCCGTCATCGCGGCGTTGAACGGCGCGGCGGCTGGCGGCGGTTGCGAGCTCGCGCTTGCGTGCCACCTGCGAGTCGCCTCGCGCGGCGCGACGCTTTCCCTGCCCGAAACGAGACTCGGCGTGCTCCCCGCTTACGGCGGCACGCAGCGGCTCGCGCGCGCGTTGGGCACGGGTCGCGCCCTCGCCGCCATGATCGCGGGCGACGCGCTCACAGCCGACGAAGCCCTGCGCCTCGGCGTCGTCAACCGCGTCGCCGAACCCGACCAACTCTTGGCGGAAGCCGAATCTCTCGCCCGCGCCGTGACCGAACACGCGCCGCTCGCCGTCCGCGCCTGCCTCGAAGCCGTCACGCGGGGCGCGCGACTTCCGCTCGAAGAAGGGTTCGCCCTCGAAGCCGAACTCTTCAGTCGGCTCTTCGCCACCGAAGACGTGCGCGAAGGCACGCGCGCCTTCCTCGAAAAGCGCGCGCCGATCTTCAAAGGCAAGTAGACAACGTGTTGCACGTCTTTCATATGCCTAATCAAGATACAAAAGCTCTCGGCTTCATGTGGGTTCTCGGAAGTTTTATCCTGTCGATCCTTGTCCCGTTTTTACTGTCCGCTATCAATGTTGAGTCGAATTTGGTTTGGTATATATTAGCGCCGGGTTGGAAGCTGTCTCCATTTGGGTTTGATGATTTTCCACAAATGATTCTTGCGCTTTGCATTGATGTGACTATCTATGTGGCAGTAACTTATGTCTTCTTTTATCTCGTTGTGAAGATGGTGAGATGGAAGAGATACTCATAGTTGTACGGGTTTCAGTTGATGCGCTGCCCAACAAAGCACTTAACCGGACTCGAAATGAGCAGCTCTTTTATCTTCGTTATTAGATTACTCTCCGGTTAATGCGGGCGGTATATGTTTTATGCCACTTAGCCCCGAAGATGCGTTTCCCCTCCTTGCTACTCGTCACTACGTTTCCTATACTCGAATCGCCATCACACCCGAACATGATTGGAGTCGCTTGAAACCATCGTGCAGCCCGTGACGCATCAGGGACGTTTGAACGCCGAAGGGTTCCGCTTCGCCGTCGTGTCGAGCCGCTGGAACGATCTGCTCACGGCGCGGCTCGTCGAGGGCGCGCTCGACGCGTTGGAGCGTCTCGGCGCGGCTGAAAGTCAGGTCGAGCACTTCCGCGTCCCCGGCTCGTTCGAGATCCCTCTGATCGCGTCGAAGCTCGCGCATTCCGGCAAGTTCGACGCCGTCATCTGCCTCGGCACGCTCATCCGCGGCGAGACGCCGCACTTCGAGTACATCGCGGGCGAGGTGACGAAGGGCATCGCGCAAGCCGGGATGTCTTCGGGCATTCCGGTCGTGTACGGCGTCGTGACGGCGGACACGGTCGAGCAGGCGATTGATCGCGCGGGCGTGAAGTCGGGCAACAAGGGGTTCGACGCGGCGATGGCTGCCGTCGAGTTGGTCAATCTTTATAAGGACGTGAATCGTCAATCGAGAAGTCGTAAGTGAAGCTGTGAGCGATTAGCTGTTAGCTTTCAGCCAGACGGTTGAGTGTCGGATTCGCATTCCGGTTTTGCTAACAGCTAAGGGCTAATATCTAATCGCTTCTTGTTACGATTCACGCTTCACGGGGTGTTATGGGTTTAAGACGTAAGGCGCGCGAGAGTGCCTTGCAGATGCTCTTTGCGGCAGACGTGGCGACGGGTTCGGCGGATCGCCCGAAGGCTCCCGTCCGCGCCGACGAGTTGGTGCGCGACTACTGGTCGCAGCTCGGCGAAGAACTCGACGAGCCGGCGCGCGAGTTTGCCACGCGCCTCGTGACGGGGACGCTCGCGCACCTTCCGGAACTCGACGAGCGCATCAAATCGCGCGCCGAGCACTGGCGCATCTCGCGCATGGCGATCGTGGATCGCAACGTCCTGCGTCTCGCCGTTTACGAATTCCTCTACGAGCCCACGCCGCGCACCGTCGCCATCAACGAGGCTCTGGAAGTCGCCCGCCGCTTCTCCACTTACGAAGCCACGCAGTTCATCAACGGCATCCTCGACGCCGTCAAGCGCGACCTCGACGAGGAGCGACCGCAGCCCGAGTCGGTCGCCGCCGCCGAGCACGACGAAGACGACGCCGACGAGACGGACGCCGCCGACGACGAAGGCGCGGGCACAGACGCCGTGGGAGGCGACCCGGGCGACGACGACGAACGCGAGGACGACAAGGGTCTGCTCGCCTCCGCCTCCTGAAGCGCGCTCGGCCCTCAGCATTTTTCGGAGTCCGAAGTCTCGCGCCGTTGCCTGTGGGAAGATTCCCCTTGACTTCGCGCGCGAAACTTCGGACTTTGTCTCTTGATGGACGCGCCGCTTTCCCTCGATTTCCTCGCGCAAGCCGAAGAGCTGATCGACTCGCTCTTCGCCGACGTGCGTGACCTGCGCGGCGCGCTCGCCGGGCGCGAGCGGCGCGCGCTCGTCGATCAAACTTTCCGCCACGCCCACACGCTCAAAGGCTCCGCCGCCACCGTCCCGCGCCTCGCCGACGCCTCGCGCCTCGCGCATGAACTCGAAAACCTGCTCGAAGCGGCGCGCTCCGGTCGGCTCTCGACCGACGACGAAATGCTCGACGCCTGCGAGGACGCGACCGATTTGCTCTCGCGCCTCGTTGAAGCCGCCGCGCGCGGCGAGGAAGCTCCCCCGGTCGCGCAAGTCGTCGAGCGCCTGCGGCAACTCGTCGCGCGCCCCGACGCAGTTCGAGCCACGGCGGGCGACTCTCACGCGGACGCTTCACAGCCGGGCGTGCTCGCCGCGCTGCCTGCGGAGATCGCCGGGCTGCTCAACGCGCGCGAGCGCCTGCGGCTGGCCGAGGCGATCAAGGAAGGCGCGCGCACGCTGATCGTCGAAGGCGACTTCGACCTCGCGGACTTCGACGAGAAGTTCGCCGGGCTGACGGACGCGTTGGGTAAGTCCGCCGAGGTCGTCGCGACGCTGCCCGGCGCGGCGAACGCCGACCCCTCGCGGATCAATCTGCGCCTGCTCTGCGCCACCGACGCTTCGCCCGACGACACGGCGCGGACGCTCGCGCCCTTCGACGCGCGCGTTGTCATGCTCGCGGCGGAGACGGAAACACAGTCGCGCGGTTCGGCTCTGGCGGAGACGGCTGAGGCAGATGTCGGGGCGGAGATGGAGTCGGCGGCGGCGTCAGCAAAGGAGGCCGGGGAAGTGGCGTCTGACGACGATCCACACGGCGCGCGCGGCGAGCACGATGAAGTTGACATGCAGTCGGCGGCGGGCGTGAACGCGGCGACCGTGCGTGTGCCGCTTGAAGAGCTGGACGAGTTGGTCTTCGCCGCCAACGAGTTGTTTGACGACGCGGTGCGCATGCTCGGCGTGGCACGTGCCTCATCAAACGCCGACGGCGTCGCGCGGCTCGAAGAGATCGCGCCGCGCCTCCACGAAAACTTCCACGCGCTGGTCGAGCGCGTCATGGCGCTCAGGATGCGGACGCTGGCGCGCACGCTGGAACGCGCCGCGCGCGCCGCGCGCTTCGCCGCGCGCAAGTCCGGCAAGCGGATCGAGATCGAGATCGAGGGCGGCGCGGCGCGCGTCGAACGCTCTGCGGCGGAACGACTCGCCGAGCCGCTCGCGCACCTGCTGCGCAACGCAGTGGATCACGGCGTCGAGTCGCCGCGCGAGCGACGTGCGGCGGGCAAGCCCGCGCGCGGGCTGGTGCGGATCGCGGCGCGCGTCGAGGGCAGCCGCGTGCACGTGAGCGTCGCGGACGACGGGCGCGGCATCGACCCGTCACGCATCGAGCGGGCGGCGCGTGCGCGCGGCGTGATCGAGGAAGGCGCGCGCGTGAGCGAGGCGCAGGCGCTGCGGCTCATCTTCCGTCCGGGATTCTCGACCGCCGAGCACGTCTCGATGAGTTCCGGTCGCGGTGTCGGGCTCGATGCCGTCGAGCACGAGATCGAGCAGGCGGGCGGCGAGGTGCGCGTCCGCACGCGCGCCGGCGAGGGCACGACCTTCGAGTTGAATCTCCCGCTCGCCCTCGCGCTCGTCCCCGCGCTGCTCGTCGAAGCACGCGGCTTTCCCTATGCGCTCGACGCGAGCCGCGTCGTCGCCGTCGTCTCGCCGGCAGACGCGGAAGTGGCCGATGCGGAAGCGAGTGTTGTAGGCGCGGCGAAAGGCCGCACCGTGCGCTGGCGCGACACACGCCTGCCGCTCTTCGATCTCGGTGGCTTGCTCGCGGGCGCAGCGGGGCGCGGCAGCGCCGACGAGTTGAGCAATGTCATCGTCGTGCGCGCAGGCGATGCGCGGGACGACGAAGAGGGAAGCGACGGCGTGCCCGGAGGCGACGCACGCGAGGACAAAAAACCTTCGCCGCGTCTCGTCGCACTCTCGGTCGGGCGCGCGCTGGGTCGGCGCGAAGCGCTCGTGCGCAGTCTCGGTCGCCACGCGACGCGCTGGCGCGGCGTCTCCGGCGCGATTGATTTACGCGACGGCACGGTCGCGTTGATGCTCGATCTGCCCCGACTGTTGGAAGGCTGATTTACTTGCCGCGCGTGAGAAACGCGGCGACGGCGACGAAGGCGAAGAGCGCGACGCCGATGAAGACCTGCGGCTGGCGCATCAGCATGAGCGCGGCGGCAAAGAGGAGCACGCAGGTGACGTTCGCGATCAGGCAGAGGAGTTTGATGACGTGATCGCGCCCGCCGTCGCGGATGAGCGCGATGTTGAGGAAGCCCGCGAAGACGATGGCCAGCCCGGAGCCGAAAAACCAGAAGGCGCGCATCGAGAACTCATCATAGTCGTGCAGCGTGAAGAGCAGGTGCGCACAGCCGAGCGCGACGACGAGCCACGAGCATATTTTGTAAGCGGTCTGCATGAGCTGTTAGCGATTAGCGATTAGCCAGACGGATTAGCTCTCAGCTTTCGTCAATACTACGGTTTTCATCTTGCTAACAGCTAACAGCTAACAGCTAACGGCTCACCGCTACGCCAGCGTCGGTCGCCGCTTGTGCCAGTCGGTCGCCTGCTGGAGGCGCGTGGCGATATCGACGAGCGCGTCCTCGCCCCATGCGGGCGCGACGAACTGGATGCCGGTGGGAAGTCCCATCAGACCGAAGCCATTCGGCACGGAGATGGCGGGCACGCCGACCATGTTCGACGCGCTGATGGGCGAGGTCGGGAAAGGCTGCGGCGGCGGGGGCCAGCCCTGATCGAACGACTTGTTGACTGGGGTTGCCACCGTCGAACGCGAAGGCGCGACGAGGAGATCGATCTTCTTGAACATCTCCGCCCAGGCGCGTCGCATCGGCGCGCGCATCCGCATCGCGTGGAGGTAATCGACCGCCGGCGTGAGGATCGCCGAGTAGCCGCCGATACGCCCCGTCGGCGAGGCGAGTTCTTTGACGCGCCCCGACTCGATGAGATCGCGGAACGCGCTCGCGCCCTCGGCGTCAACGATGGTGCCGACGGCGTAAACGAAGTCGGGCATCTTCACGTCCTTCTCGATCTCCACGCCCGGCATCTTCTTCAACAGTTCGAGCGACGCGAGGAAGTTGTCGCGCACAGCATCCTGCGTGTGCTCGAATGAATCTTTGAGAATGCCGAGTCGGAGCGGCTGTTTCTTCCCATTGCGCCGGTTCGACGGGTAGCGGAAACTCGTGTCGCGCGAAGTTGGGTCGAGCGGGTCGCGCCCGGCGAGTGCGTTCAGGACGTGCGCGCAGTCCGCCGCCGAGCGACACATCGGGCCTAGCTTGTCGAGCGTCCAAGAGAGCGCCATCGCTCCGTGACGCGAGACGAAGCCGTAAGTGGGCCTAAGTCCCGTCACGCCGCAGTAGGCCGCGGGCGTGATAATCGAGCCGGAGGTCTCCGAGCCGATGGCGAACTGCACGAGCGCGGCGGACGATGCCGCGCCCGGCCCCGAAGACGATCCGCCGCTCCAGTATTCCGGGTTCCAGGGCGAGCGCCCCGCGCCTGTCCACGCAGCGTCCGCCTCGTTGTAGCCCATGCCACCCGCGAGCTCGACCATCGCGAGCTTGGCGACGAGGATCGCGCCCGCATTTTTAAGTCGCTCGACGACCGTCGCGTCGAAGTCGAACTTCTGATCGCGGTAGGGCGTCGCGCCCCACGTCGTCGGGGCTTCGCGCGTGGCGAGCAGGTCTTTCACGCCAAAGGGGATGCCGTGGAGCACGCCGCGATAGTGCCCGCCGCGAATCTCGGCTTCGGCGGCGCGCGCGTCGCGCAGCGCGGGCTCGCGCATGACGGCGGCGACGGCGCCGAGTTTCTGCCCGTACTTTTCGAGCCGCGCCAGATAGCCTTCCGTCAGCTCGACGGGTGAGAGCTTGCGCGCGCGAATCTGCGCCGAGAGTTCGTCAATGGAGGCGAAGAAAGTTTCGTCGTTGAGCATGATGGGAAGATTGTCCGTGGCCAGTTGGTTTTTGCAGTGGTCGCCAGTCGATTTTGACTTCGGCGGCGCAGCCCGTTAGTCACAAACAACGGACAACTGACAGTTTTTCGCTTACGCGCTGAAGACGAAGTCTGGCTCGTCCGAGTTCTGGAGCTTGTAGTTGCGCAGGGCGTCAGCCGTGCGGACTTTGCCCGCGACGCTGCGTTTGACGCGCGCCAGCTCGTCCGGGCTCAGCCTGTCGCCGAAGCGCACGCGCGCGACTTCGCCGTAAGCCTCCGCGAGCGGCGAGGGCGGCTGCGGCGTGCGCTGCGGCGACGGTGTGGGTTGCGGGTTGGGGGGCGCGACCGGCTCCTTCGTCGTGGGCGGCGTCTGCGCGCGCGTGATGAGCGCGGGCGCGAGCGGCGCGAGGGCGACCGCCGCGGCGACCGTCTTCGCGAAGCGGCGGCGCGACGTGGTGCTGCGAGGCTCGCGCCCCACGTCGGGAGCCGCGTCGTGCGTGCGTTCCTGATCTTTCATGTCGTTTGGTTTCGGCTGCGGGATGAAATCGTTTGAGCGCGTGAAGCTATACCACGGACGGGCGGATTTTCAAAAAAGAAATTGTCGGCGGGCTCGTGACGGAGAGCGATAACGCGGCGACGCGGCGAGAGAGAGGTCTTCCCCCCGCCGCGTCGCCGCTTCCGTGAGATATCGATCTTAGTTGCGCGCGGTCTGTCTCGTGAGCGTGCGGGCTGTCTCGACGAGCCGGACGAACTCCTGTCGGTAACCCTGCGGGTCTGCGCCCACGGATGAGCGCGCGAGCGCGGCGACCGTCTCGTAGTTCGCCGCGCCTTTGAACTTCGAGTCGCGCAGAAGCATCCCGAACGCCGCGACCGCCGAGGCGAACTTGAAGTTGTCCGACGCCTCACGCACGGAGCCGCCCGCGTCGGCGACGGAGACGCTCAGCAGCTTGCTCTCGTCGCCCTGCGGCTCTTTGTAGCGCACCTTGAGCGTCAACATCTCGCGGCTCGCGGCGTGCCCGCTCGGCGCGGGCGTCTTCTGGTATTTCAGATCGTCAACGCCGCCCGCGCCCGGAATCTTCTGCCCCGCAGGGACGATCTCGTAGAGCGCCGTGACGGTGTGACCCGCGCCGATCTCGCCCGCGTCCTTCGTGTCGTCGTTGAAATCCTGATCGCGCAAGAGACGGTTCTCATAACCGATGAGACGATAGCCCGCCACCTCGCGCGGATTGAACTCGACCTGTAGCTTCACGTCCTTCGCAATCGTCGCGAGTGTCGCGCCCGCCTGCTGACCCAAGACTTTGCGTGCCTCCGCGGACGTGTCCACGTAGGCGTAGTTGCCGTTGCCGTGATCGGCGAGCTTCTCCATCGTCGAGTCTTTGACGTTGCCCGTGCCGAAGCCGAGGACGGAGAGGAAGACGCCGCCCTGCCGCTCTTGTTCGACGAGTCGCACGAGATCGCCCTCGCTCGTGACGCCGACGTTGAAGTCGCCGTCGGTGGCGAGCACGACGCGATTGATGCCGCCGCGTATGAAGTTATCTTTCGCGATCTTATACGCGAGCTGGATGCCCTCGCCGCCGTTCGTCGAGCCTCCGGCTTTGAGAGAGTCGAGCGCGGCGATGATCTCGCCCTTGCGGTCGCCCGCAGTCGAAGGTAGCACGAGCCCGCTCGAACCGGCATAGACGACGACGGCGAGGCGGTCGCGCGCCGTCAACTGCTCGGCGAGCAGACGCAAAGACTGCTGCACGAGCGGCAGCTTGTTCGGCTCGTCCATCGAGCCCGACACGTCAACGAGGAAGACGAGGTTGGCTGGCGGCAGCTCTTCGCGGCTCAGGCGCTTGCCCTGCAAGCCGATGCGGACGAGTCGGTGCGCGTCGTCCCAGGGGCAGGCGGAAACTTCGGTCGTGACGGAGAAGGGCGCATCGCCCGCCGGTTCGGGATAATCGTAGCCGAAGTAGTTGACGAGTTCTTCGATGCGGACGGCATCCTTCGGCGGCAGTTGCCCCGAAGAGAGGAAGCGGCGCGTGTTGCTGTACGACGCCGTGTCCACGTCCGCCGAGAAGGTCGAGAGCGGCGTGCGCGCGGCGGCGAAGAACGGGTTCTCGTCGATGTGGCTGTAGCCTTCGGTGTTGAACTCGCCGTCCTGTCGTTCGCGGGGCGCGCCTACCTCTTCGCGGCTCCTCGCGAGACTGTTGTTTGGTGCGCTTTTGTCAGCCGCTACTTCATGAGCCACGTTTGAGGAGGCAACCACGCCTTGTTTCGGCGTTACCTGATCCCTCTGCGCGAGGTTTTGCCCGTTACGCTCGCAGGCTGAGAAGAGCAGCGCGGCGACGAGCGAGAGCGCGAGAAATGGTTTGATGGATTTCGGTGCGAGTAAGCGCGTGCGGTCTGATGCGATCTGAATTGCGGTGCGCGAGCGTCGTCGTTCGTGCTTCATGGGGAAAGTCCTCCTGCGGTCTCGCCGAGAGTCTGTGTGCTTAGTCACGACTCTTGAATGCGCGTGGCGAAGGAAACTTGCACGGGCGACGTAAAAATTACGGGCGCGCGTGCGGCTCGAACTGCACGACGACGGGCGCGGCGGTCCTGATGTCGAAGAACTGATCGTATTCAGGGAGCGAAGAGCTTTCAGAGTCGGTCGAGACCTGCACGCGCGCGAAGAATCCGCTGCGCGGCGCATTCGCGTTACCGCACCACTCGCAGTCGGCGGCGACGTTAAGCGTCATGGCGCTGCCGTCGGCGAAGGGCTGGCGCAACTCGACCGGCGCGCTCGACCAGACGCGGCGCGCGGGATCGTCGGGCGTGAAAAAGTAGGTGCGTACCCAAAGTCTTTCGGGCGCACGATAGAAACGCAGCCAGAGACTCAGCCGCGTGTAGCTGCGCCGGTTCTCGCGGTCGAGCGAGACAAGTTGCACGTCAGTATCGAGGTCACGCGATAGACTGAACGCGCGGGCGGGCGGCGCGAGCACCGGGCGAACGTTGCGCACGCGCGCGATCATGAAGAAAGCGGTGAGTGATAACGCTGTGACGAACGTGACGAAAAAAGCCGCGACCCTCAGAGTGATTCCGCGTATGTCCATGCCGACGATTCTCCCTTCGCGTTTGCTGTTTGAACGCGCGAGATGCGCCGGAGTTGCAATTCCGGTAGGGGAAAAATCGTCGGTATTGGTAGCGCGGCTTCAGCCGGGCGCAGGCTCGGCAGCGCTCAATCTTGATCGCGACTCTGATCTTGCGTTGCCGGTTTTTTCACGGGCGCGTCGGGCGAAGGTTTGTCGGTGAGCCATTTCGACGGAGACGCCAGACGACCCGCGAGGGATTTAAGGCGCGACTTGTGTTCGCCCTGCCCCGCGACTGTCACCGCGTCCGGCTCGACGTGTTTGTGCTCGGCGTTGCAGTAGGCGCTCGGCTCGTCGCCCGCGGGGAACGTGACCGTCAGCTTATGCGGGCAGTCGGCACGCGCGCGCAGGTTCGTCGCCGGATCGATCAAGACGCTGACGGTCGAAAGCGCGCGCAAGGGCATCGTCGGCGTAACCTCTCCGGACTTGTCCGCGGCTGATGACTCTGCGCGCGTCGCGCCGTCGGGTGGTCTTAGACTGCGCGCGGTCTTTTGTCCGGTCTCCTCTGCCGCCGGCTGTCGCTCTGCGTCGGCTGGCGCGTCGCGCGGCGTCCGCCCGGCGTCGGAGTCGGCCTCCTGTGTCGGCGTGCTGTGCTTCGAGAGCAGGCGTGGCGTGACGAACGCGAACGTGGCGCAGGAGACGGCGAGGGGGGCGAGCGCGAGCCAGAGTTTGTTCCGTCTTGCATGTGAAATGTCCGCGCGTGGAGGGCCGTCGGCGTCGCCGGCGCGTGCG
>JBJMGS010000198.1:0-38331 GCA_045807785.1 Pyrinomonadaceae bacterium | reverse complement strand
TTAGAAGTGTCGTAGCTTCTTCATCTAAATCTTCCGGCAACCCATTGCTGTAATCGTCATATAAAGATTCATTTTCTTTCATCTGAGTTACTCCACAAGCCACACCCCTAAACAAAAATCGGCTCGCCAAAAGTCATAGCAAATAACTACAACTTTACTCAAGCTTTTTAGGCTGAGTTTGGCGAGCCGAACCTTAACTAGTTGACCATTTGTGAGGTTTCTTGCACCTTCTCCCTTGGAGTTTGTAGGGCATCAAAGATAGCTGCTGCTTGTTGCGCTATTTCAGCATTTGCTGATAGATAGCGGTAGGTAGTATTTACCTGTGTATGCCCTAGAATCCTACCTACCATCTGGATCGGCATCTGACCTTGTACTAGCCTAGTTGCGGCTGTATGTCTGAGACTATGAATAGTCATACCATCCAGACCGCCATGTTTTATATCTGCATCTTTGCAAGCAGACTTGAAAGAGTGTCTTACGTTGTCAAAAATCCCGAAGACTCTACTATTGAGGTTTTTGTCTGAAGCCTCCCACAAAACGATAAACTCACTGTAGAGTCTGTTAGTCATGGCTACGCTTCGAGATTTTAATGTCTTTGTATTCAGTGCTCGAAACGTAATCATGCGAGTGTCGAAACAAACATCTGACCACTGTAACTTCAACATCTCGCCTTTTCGTGCCCCGGTATCAAGCAGAGCTATCAAAAGCGGCTTCAGATGTTTTCGCTGTTGATGCTCGCACGCAGCTAACAATCTAACTTCTTCATCAACGGTAAGAATACGCTCCCGCTTTCTTTCGCCTGAAACGATTATTAGCGGCTCTCCGGCGTTGAAGGGGTTTTTAGAAATCCATCCCTGCCTTAATGCGATATTCAGCATTCGGCGCAAGACCGCTAATTCCCTATTCATGCTGGCAAGTCTGAGAGGTCGCTTGTATTTAGTTTGAGTTTTCAGTCTCTCAGAACGGTAAGAATAAATATCTCCGTAAGTAATATCTCGAAGTCTTTGTCTGCCGAAATACTCTCGGAAGTGAGTTAGAAAACCTTTTGCCCTAGCAACATCTCTCAAGCCTGAGATTTTCCGTTCGTCAACATACTCGGCTTCTTTCAGATAATGCTCATCATAGTGGTCTGCCAGTTCGTTGAACGTCATTCTCGAACCGTCAATATATTTCTCCCCTTCATCTTCTATTTGACGGATTATTGACTTGAGAATGACTTTCGCATCAGCTTTATCCTTAGCTGTTTTCTTGATGTTGCGCCGTTTCCCTTTTCTATCTGTAAAGGTTGTGCGGGCGTACCACTTGCCGTTCTTATCTTGGAAAATGTAACCAGTTCTCTCGTTTTGCTCCCTCATCGTGTCTCTCCTTTTTGGACACGCTGATGGACACAGGAACTATTTTTAGAGCATCAAGATGTGTTCATAAGTGCCAAATTCCCCGGTAAAATTGGAATATTTGGCGTTCGCAATGCGGAGGCCAGGAGTTCGACCCTCCTCTGCTCCACTTTTCAAATCAAGCACTTACGGGGACGCTTTCACGGGACGCTTTCGCTTCAAAGATTCTCACCAAAGCGATAGTTTAAGTTTTGAGCCGCCGCCTCATTCCTGCCACGCGAGGGACAGCGTGTGGGAACTCCTGCCGTTAGTTCCGTCTGGCTCGCCGGCGGTTTGACTAAGGGGGGCGAATGAAGCCGCGCCGTTGTTATCGGGCGCGTTGGAACCTTCAAGCGATTTGAAGACCGGCCCGTCCAACGTAATCTTGTAAACTCCGGTGCCGCCGCTGTCTCCATACTTGATCCCTTTGACCCGCACGAGAATGGCCTGGCGCCTGCCGAGTTTCACGGCCTTGACCACCCGCTCGCTGCCGCCGTCCACCCCCTGTGCCAGGACGTCCGACAAAATCGGTCTTGAGCGGGCGTCGAACATGTCGAGCGTGGCCCCCGCGTTAGTGCCCGAAGCCTCGACTTGGAAAGTAATCTTAACGGTCCCGGGCCCCGCGTAGAACTGGTAGAAGTATTCGTCGTTGCTCCCGTCCAGCTCGTCGCTCACCTCACGCCTGTCGCCGAACTCGGTGGGCTTGTCCCGATCCTGTGACCTCTTTTGCGCGAAGGCCGGACTGGTCGAAGCGCAGAACAGGATCGCGGCGATGAGCATGCCCGCAGCGTATAACCGCGCGGAGCTTCCGCATTTGTCATGCGAGTTCATAAACTTCATCCTCCCCGAAAATTTTAACCTGGCAAGGGACGCTGACCTCGTTATCTCGGATTGTCACTTCGAGGGAAAACGTAAATCAATTCGAAATCCACGGTATCGCGAAACTTGTACCTGTCCAACATCACGTACCTGGAGCCCGTGAAGCCACGCACTGCCCCCTGCGGCGCTTGTGATTGAGAGGGGGTACCACCAACCCACGGTCTGGAGAAGAGCGGATTAGGATCCGCTTTCGGCAACAGTCCCTCACCTCCCATTCCGGCAAATATCACCACTTGCCTGTTTTGCGGCACCTTTAACGTGTAACGGCAAACGTAATACTCTCCTTCATCATCTGCTTTCCATATCTGGCTGTGTTCGCCGAGTATTGGCTCTCCGGTGCGAGGGTCTGAGATCGCGACGTAAAATGATATGCAACGATTGTCAATCGAGTTTTCAAGACTGGCACTTACCGGAACCACGCCCATGGCTTTCTTCCAGCGTATCTTGCCGTTGACTGACCAGACCGGAAACAGACTAGGTGTTGCTGCGGGACGTGGTGTCGGGATAGGACTTGGCGTTGAAGTAGGATTAGGATTTGGGCGGTAGCCACCGGCGGGCCCTTGAGCTTGAACGCTTAAGGCCATGCCCGCGAGCAGGAACAAGCTCGTGACGCTGAAAAGCAGAACGCGTTTGGCGGAAATCATCGTTTTCATCTTTTAACCTTCCCTTCTCCGTATCGGGTTTGAGGCGACTATCCTCGTTGACGCTATTTATTGACGCCCTCACAAATTTGAGCCGAGTCATCTCGGAGGATCATTAACACCATTGAGGCGGCGGTCTCCACAATAGTTGGACGAAGCATGCTTCGCGAATAACGAGTAGGAAGGAGCCCTATTACCGTGAGGTGCCATAAAGACGTCAAGGCTCTCCTTGCAGGTGTAAACGCCCGCCTTTGTTTCCTTTTCGTTTTGGTATTCGATCTCGCAACGCACGTAGTGATTATGTCCGGGGAACAGAGTGCGACAGCTCGTTGAGTAATGAATGTAGCCGTGCCCCTCCTCCCGCACCGACCGGGCATATTCGCGCGCCACTTCTCTTGCCTTTGCCGGATCAATGTTGTGTGCAGAGGTCTCCCAGGGAGAAACGAGACTGGCACACATCAACGCGACACTGATCCCGATAATGACTCTTCTTCTCAGCATAAAATCCATCCTCATGCCAAATCTTTCACGACGTGGAAAGTCGCTTTCTTGTTTACTCATTTCATAAGCTGCCGAATCAGCGAGAATTTTCAGAGGCTAAGATTTCGTATATTTGAAATTGTAATCTGCTGATCTCCCGACGACCTGTGGTTCGGGGTTTATTATCTTCCTCAGGTATAACGTGAACTTCAGCTCATATACTCCGGGCTGATTAAGATCAAATGCCTTGTACGGAATGAAGAGGGTTTTGTCCGCATACTCGGAAGGATCAAAACCGGGCTTGAAAGTAACGAATGTGGCGACAGAGCCTTTAGCGGTTCTATACCCTCCTATGTTTCTCTCGGTTTTAAGGGTCTCCCCGCCCTTACTGTAAAACTGGGCGATCAAGTCGCAGGTGACATTAAGGCTATTTTTCACGGTAAACCTGGCGTGAATACGCATCCCCTTCTCCCCATCAACTCTGACGCTATGCTCGACCCACACCTTCTCGAATTTCCCGTCCTCTTCACCGGGAGCGCTTGGATGAAGAGGCTCGACAACCTCAATTTTCGGCGTGCTCATTCGGTAACTTCCGTCGGCGAATGACACGTTGATGAGCAACACCGAGAGCGCGCAGAACACGGCAAACAATTTTCTCCGCGAGGCAGCGTCACGAAGGAACATTTCCATCGCCGAAAATCCTTTCAGGTATTAGGCCTAAAGTCGAAGCTCACGACCGGGAGAGCGACGGGTCGTCTCCGCGTCTAACGAATTTCAAGGGGACACGCGCCGGGATTCTCCCTGGCCGCCCGTTGCGACTTGCGTCCGATCTTACTTAGCGTCGATTGACGTTCAACGAACCTGACCTGACGGGGAAGGGATTCTGACTCTATCTTTGGGAAGGACCTTGAAAGGCTTGAAAGATCGTTGGCCTGTCGCCTGTAGATAGCCGTTGTTCGTGTTGTAAACCGAGAAACTCCAATAGTGATTCGAGTCGCTCAGATACTGCGGCACGTTCTGCGCGTCCGGATAACGCTCGGCGGCGGTCGGCGAATAGTCAACGGGCGAGCCATGCAGCTTCTGTTGCTGCTGTGCGAAATAAACTATCTCAACACGAATCTGCGACGGCTCGCCTTGACGAAACCCGCGGTCAACCCACGAGCACTGGCCGGGTTTCAAGTTCTCCGCTCGACCACCGGCAGCTTGCGTGCCTGCCGCGAAGTCCACCGTCACGTCCATCATCTGCCCGCCGGTTGGCAAGTTCCTTCCCGGCGTCGAGTTGAACTTCAAGCCGCCGCCGCGGCAGCGCAGCTCATAGGATGCCTGTAGGGCCACCGGGCCGAAGGTGGACGGAGTCTTTGAAGGGAGTCGTCCGGCGACGACCAAAACCGCCGTCAGCAGCGAAAGTGTTAGGACAAGTGGAACGAATTTCATCTGGTGCTCCGTCGTCGGGGAACAAACCGCCCCTTCCACCGCGCTATCAATCAAGAATCACAGATAGCGGCATTTGTTGGCCTTGCAAATTCAACTCATCGGCGTCCATGTGAGTTTTAGGTTTCCACACGGAGTCGAAACATGGACGCCGCGAGGCGTGTAATCTATTCCTGAATGGTGAGGCAACAGCTTGATTTCGACCAGCTCACGGCAGGTGTACACGCCCTTTTTCGTGTCCTCTTCGTTTTTGTAGTCGATCAGACAGCGCGCGATGTGGTTGTGGCCGGGAAACGCTGCGACGCAGCTCGTTGAGTAATGAGTGTACTTGCCGCCCGACTCGTCGCGTACCTGCCGCGCATAGTTACGTGCCGCTTCCCTGGCTTTATTCATATCGATGTTGTGGGCCGAGACGTTCCCGGCGAAGATGAGACTCGCGCCCATTACAATGGCGACAATTCCGGCGAGCGCCCTACCTCTCAGCATAAAATCCAACCTCAGGCCACATCTCCCGCGACGCTGAAAGTCACTCTCTCGCTTACTCATCTCACTTCCTCCTCGGCTTTTGAAATAACCGGTAGCTGTTACCAGCCTCATAAATTCAGAACATCGGCGTGCCGTTGAGCCTGCGGCTTCCACACTGATTGTTCGAAGCGTGATAGCCGTAGAGCTCGAAGTTTATCTGACCGGACTTGGAGTGAGGCGGCATCTTGATTTCGATCAGTTCCCGGCAGGTGTAAGTACCCCTCTCGCTGTCCGCCGCGTTTTTGTAGTCGATCATGCAGCGCGCGATGTGGTTGTGGCCGGGAAACGCTGCGACGCAGCTCGTTGAGTAATGGGCGTACTTGCCGCCCGACTCGTCGCGCACCTGCCGCGCATAGGCACGGGCTACTTCCCGCGCCTTCACCAGATCGATGTTGTGCGCCGAGACGTTCCCGGCGAAGATTAAACTCACGCCCATCAACATGGCTGCAACCCCGGCTAAGACCCTTCTCCGCATAAACCCTAATCTCGTTTTCAATCTCTCTCGACGTGAACGGCCGTTCTCTTGTTTACTCATCTCGCTTCCCTCCCGGGCTTTGAAATAAACGGGTGCATTTACCGGCCTCTCAAATTCAAACCGGAGACCTGTTGACCTCTTCTAATCAAGAGTGGCGGAGACCCCGCAAACGTATCGCAGGAATTTTCGAAGAAGGATGGGCTTAGTCTTCTGAGGTGTGCGCTGCCCCTGATGATTGACGGAGCAACGTAAAAGAGGGATGGGAAGGCGGGTAGATTGGGCTGCGGCGTTTAAGCTGACAAACGGAAATCATCGCTTTTTCACGCGGAAAAGCGACTTGCCTATGTCATCAATCTCGCCGTTCGGACTGACGCCCCTGAGCGTCAAGACGTAATCTCCACCGCCAAGTTTATCGGCTGGCACGGTGAAGACGTAGCTTGCGCCCGATTTCGTCGCCCTGAGTTTGAAGCCCGTCCGGTTAAAGATTTCCGCGCCCCCGATGGTTTGCAAAGATGCGCTGTAGCTGGCGTAATCATCACCTTTCAAAATGAGTTGAAGCCGCGCTTGCGTTGTCCCTTGCGAGATGACAAGAACGGGCGTGCGGTCGTTTCCGCCGCCCCTGACGCCGCCGATGGTGAGGGCCAGCGTAACGGCATGGGGGACGTCGGCCGGGGGTTGAGTTGGCGACGGCCTGGGCGTTTTTTGTGCAGCCGGCTCAGGGCTCTCCTGTTTTGCGGCCGGCTCTGTTGGCCGACTCCCGCCTGTGTTCTGCTGTGTTTCCTTGCGCTCGGAGGCGTGCGGCGCTTCCTGCGCCGGCTGAGTTTGCGCCAACTCCGGCTGTTGTCTCCGGCGGCTTTCGACAAACAGCCACACCCCGCTCAGCACCGCTAACAGAATGACAAGCGCGACGGCGAACCCCAGTGCCGGACTGTGGCCGCGCAGCGCCGTCAGAAAACGGCCCCAGTTTGAAACGGTCGAAGTCGATTGCCGAGTGCCGGCCCCTTCGACTTGATCCAGCCTTGCGGCCAAAGCTCCGGCAAACTTTACGCGCGCATTGAGCGCGGGACGAGACACGTAAAACTGCTCGAACCGCTCACGCGCTTCGGCTGACAGGCGCCCGTGGACATACTCGTCCACCAACTCGCTTTCGATCCGCAAGACTTGATTGAAAACCTGCGGGTCTGTGAAATATTTTTCTTCCAACGCAGCCTGTTCCGACTCGGATAATTCTCCGAGCAGGTAGCGCGTCGTGATTTGTTCCAGTTCGTCCATTTGAGAGAGTTGTTATGCCGCATACCTGAAATTGAAGGCCGTGTAGTTACCGAAACAGAATCTCGAAGTCATCCGCATAGTGATATTCCTTGCCACCCCAGGGGATGTAGCAGAGGTTGTTATTATAAGAGTATTTCCCCGGATGCACGCCGTCACTCATCTGCTTATGGCAAATATAGATGGTATCGTGCCCATAATCTATCCCGACTTTAACGGCACCGCTTTTGATTTGAGCGCGCGATAGGTCGACCGCCGCTTTCCACTGATATTGAGTGTTTGTCAGCAGCACTCGGTAATGGGTATCAACATGCTCACGTCCGCCATATGAATAATGGCACGTATCTTTGTAAAGTTTGCCGGGGACGAAGCTCTGCTTGCAGATATACATCGTGGTTCCATCCTGATGCTTTCCGCCCACAACCGGTTCATAACCCGGATAAAGCCCTCTTTCATCTGGCGATGCCCAGATGAATGAAGCATCCTGAAGCGTCGGGCTGAGAGACCTTGAAGAATCTGTTTCGGCAGCGGGCAAGCTAAGTTCGGCGATTTTCATCGCCACAACCGACGTTCTCATCTCAGTAGAAAGCAATGTGAGGATAAAAGCTACGCTCATAGAAATGACGACAGATGAAGTTTTTCGCATTTAATCTTCTCCTTTCCAAAATGAAGTCGCCTGACAGTCTCTTCAGCATCCAGACTTCGCCATCTGGATTCGCGCAGATCAGCCAGGCGCTCACTTTTTAGTGGCAAAAAACTCCCCTTCATATCGCTCTATTTTTCTTGAGACAGCGGGTGACGCACTGCTCCAGCCTGTCGCGGACGCGTTGCGCGCGATTCGCCAGTGCGTCGCGTCGCAATCCCAGGCGCTCCGCCAGAACCTTCCGGCGATCTACCCGCCCCCGTTTTTCGTCCCGGTAATATTCCGTGATCAACTCGCGGCTCTCAGCCGGCAGCACGCCGAGGCAATCGTCCAGGCAAGTCAACCACTGCTCTTTCTCTATTGCCGCGTCAGCTGTTTCGGAAGCTGTGACGGTAAGTTTGATCTCTTCAAGCGGAGCGCGGCGGCTCTCACGTCCCTTGAGCGCTTCCAGACAAACCAGCCGCGCGACCTCGTAACAGTAGCCGCCCATGTTTTTGATCTCTATTCCGTCGTCAAGCTTGCGGGCGACGCGGTTGAAGGTCTCGTCCGCTTGCTCTTCGGGGAAAGGCGCGCCGCGCCACTCAAAGAACCTGATCAAGGCGCGCCGTAGATGTTCATACTGTTCACCGGCCTCCTGCTCCCGCCCCCCGCCCAAACGAGCCAGCAGCCGGGCGAAAGCCTTGGCGGTCAACTCCAGTTCCATTTACCTTGCCTGCTCCCTATGACATCGGAGCCACGCGCCGCGTCCCGTCCCCGGCTCCCGCATGCGGCTCACCTCCATTCGCCCTGGAGAACGAAGGCCCCCCAGTAGTAGGGCGATTGCCAATGCCTCTTCTTCAGCAACTCGATCTGCGCGGCCCTGAGCGCCGCCGCCGGAGGCAGCTTTTCTTGTAAGACTCCTCGATAAAAACGCTTCATCAGCTCGGCGGTCGCCGCGTCGTCAACTTCCCACAGGCTCGCCACCACCCGCGGCGCTCCCGCGTACATGAAGCCGCGCGTGATGCCGACGAGGCCTTCGCCCCTGACTTCTTTCCCGAGCCCGGTCTGGCAGCCGCTCAAGACTACCAGCTCGGCGCCGAGCCGGAGGTTATAAATTTCATGGAGCCGCAGGAACCCCTCCTGCGGCTGTCCCGCTTCGTTGACCAGCGAGAGAACTAATCCGGACAACTCCGGGTGGCGGCTGTCGAGCAGACCGTGCGTGCTGAAATGGACGATCTGGTAATGGCTCAGTTCGTCGCTCATCGCCAAACTGCGATTAGCGCGGAAATCCAACGCCTTTAAATCCGCCTGCCGGGGCGTCATGGATAGAATTGCTTCCGCTTCGTCGCGGCTGAAGAGTAAACGTCGCAGGTTAACGCGATTATTCCCGCTTCCCACACTGCCGAGCGCACTCTCAAGCGTTGACGAAAGTGCGCGGGACACGACGCCCGTTTGCGCTTGCCCATTCCTGTTGATGACGGGGCGCTCGCTCGAGGCGAGGCTCAGTTTAACTCGCGCATCATCCGGCGCGAAGACCGGATCGGCCAGCACGGCGACCGTCTTGGGAGCGGGTTGACGGTCGGCCAACTCTCGCCGCAGCACGGCGAGGACTGAGGCCGAAGGCAAGCTCACGATCTCGTGGTCAAGGATCAGAGGTCTGAGATCGGCCTGTAGTTCCGCCGCGGGCGTCGAAGGCGCAGGCAGCACGCCGAACGGCAGGTACTGCAACGCCCCGTCGGCGACGATCACGACGCGCTTCGTGCCGAGTAGCGCGGCCACGGGGCCGAGCAGCATCCGGCTCAGAACGGCCGCCTGTGTTCGGTACTGCATGTCCGCCGCGACTTCGCGCGCGCGCTGTTGTCCGACCGTCAGCCCCGGCACGGGTCGCCGCGCGGTGAGTAACTGGTAAACACGCCGCACCTGCGCCTCGACTGCCGCCTTCGGCGGCAGTCGGTAACTCCGCACGTCGCCGGGCGTCACCGCCCAAAGGTAGCTGCGCTCCTCGCCCAGCGCGTACTCCAGTAAGATCGTGTCGGCGTCGAGCACCTGCCGTTGAATCTCCCTGACGCCGAGCGGCTGGGGTTTGGTGAGGGCGGAGTAACGAGGATCGTGCTCGCGAATCGCGGCCTGCGCCTGGCTAAGCTCACCCTTGAGCGCGTCGATCTCGCGCTCGGACGCGCTCCTTTGCGCGTCGGTGTATCTGCCTCTGAGCAGTTTCGTCAGATCGTCGAGCCGGGCGGTAATGCGTTCGTTGATGCTCCGTTCGCGGTCGAACAGCGCGCGGTCAACCCCCGAACGCAAGTCAACGCGCCCCTTCGCGAGAAGCTCCACGAGACTTCTGACTTTAACTTTTTCCGCGAAAGCCAGCGCCGCCTGATCGTCGCCCGCCCCCGGATCGGCGGCATGCAGACGCATCAGCAGGTCGATATAAAACTCATAAAAATCGAACAAGCTGGCGACGAAGGATGCCTGGAGCTCGGGACTCCCGGTGTGGTCGCGCAGGAACTCCAGAAGGTCAATGGACTTCTCCATGTTGACCCGCGCTTCGCCGAGCCGGCCCAGGTCGCGCAGGGCAGAGGCGACGTGCTTGCGTGTGATGGCTTCGTTCCGTTTCGCACCTGAAATTTGCCAGAGACGTAACGGCTCGCGGTAATAATCGAGCGCCTTCTCAAACTCGCCCAGCTTGTAATACGTTTGACCGACGTTTGTTAGCACTACGGCTTCCCTACTTTTATTCCCGACGATGGAGTGCTGGAGCAGCAAGGCCTGCTCGGCGTGATCCAGCGCCTTCTGCCGCTCGCCTGCGCGGGCGTACTCGCTGCTGACTAAGGACTGTTCGATAGCTTCCCGCTGCTTGTCTCCGATCACCTGCCAGAGCGCCAGAGCCTTGTTGTAATACTCGAGCGCCCTCGACGGCTCATCCTGGAGGTGGTACGAATAACCGAGGGATTCGAGCGTGCCGGCCTCCCCGTACTTATCCCCTGAAGCCTGGTAGAGTCTCATGGCCTGGTCGAAGTAATCTCTCGCCTTCTCATGCTCGCCCGATAAGCTGTATAGCTCACCGACAAAGTAGAGCAGCTCGACCTCTAGGTTCTTCGCACCCGTTGCCCGGTAGAGTTGCGCGGCCTCGTCACCGGATCGCAGCGCCTCATCTGTTTCTCCCAATTTTCGATACACCGAGGCGGACTGTCCGAGCGCCCGCGCCTGTCTGAACTTGTCTCCGAGCGCGCGTGCGAGCTGCAAGGCCTGGTCGAAGCATTCCAGCGCTTTTTGCGGCTCGCCCGCGGCCGTGTACGTGTTGCCCATGCCGATCAGGACGGTAAACTGTTCGCTTCGGTCTTCGATCACGCGGTAGAGTGAGAGGGCTTCCTCATATTTTTTGACGGCCGCTTCGAGAGAGTCTCGCGTGGCCTGCTCGCGCAACCTTTCGCCTTCGTCAAAGGCCCGGCGGGCGGCGAGGCGCTCTCTGTCTCGCGGCGTCGCGGGGCGCAGCTCGACAAGCTCGGCTTCGTAGCGTCCAGGCGCGGCGCCCTTCTCGAACGCCCTCACTTCGAGGCGGTAAGTGCCCGTCGCTTCCGAGGTGATATGCACGATCTCCGGGCCCTGCGTCCCGTTCGGGCTGTCCACGGCGGTGATCAGATTCCCGTCCGGCGCGAAGAGCTTGACCACCACGTCAATCCCTTCTTGCTCGACGACGACGCGCGCGTACTGCCCGGCGGCGAGGGTGAGGTGATAGGAATGCGATTGGTCGCCTGACAGCTCTCGCCCGAGCGGCTTCCCCACTTCGAGCGATGGCACATCCGTCCCGACCTGGGCCGGGCGAATTAACGCCGTACTTGTGTGAGCCGGTGGCCGGGGGGCCTGGGCGTTCGCCCTCGGCATAAGCCCGGCCGAAAACATCGTGCAGAAGAACCAAATAACAGCGCGGCGCACGGCGGGCCGTCTACAGTAACCTGAAACCAAAATCAAGACTCTTCGATCAATCATTTGGAGGTTCCGCTCTTTCAGGAGTACGTCGCAAGAATGGTCAGGGCTAATTGCGCGGCTTGGCGGATCACGTACCCGGACGCCTGAAATGGCATAACGCGCCGGCACATAACCTTCACCCCGCGCCCTATTGTGGGCATCGTCTTATCGCTAACCGTAGGCCGCCCCAAACGCGGGTAAGTCTTACCTTTCTCACCGTTGCCTCAGCCATGTCATAAGACTATAGATAGCCATATCAGGAGCAATGATGATGCAAACAGTAAACATCGCGGAGCTGAAAAACAACCTGAGCGCCTACCTCGAACAGGTCAAGAACGGCGAGGAACTGATCGTCAAGGACCGCAACCGCCCCGTCGCGCGCCTCATGCCGCTGACGGCGGGCGAAGACTTGGACGCCGAGGAGGAGTCTCTCGTCGCCGCGGGTTTGATGCGCCTGCCCGCTAAAGAGAAGTCGGATGACTTCCTCTCACTGCCCGCCCCGCGCGTGTCGCTATCGGACATTCAGGCGGTGATCAGAGCCGAGCGCGATGAAGACTAAGCGCGAGGCGGGTAGCGCGTTTTGGGACGCGAGCGCCGTTGTGCCGCTCTACTGTCAGCAGAACTTGAGCCGGAGTGTGCGCAAACGGTGGCGCGAAACCTCGCGCGTCGTCGTCTGATGGGGGACGGCCGTCGAGGTCCGAAGCGCGGTTGGTCGTCTGCACGACGAGGGTCTATTAACCGCGAAGGGGCGGCAGCAGGCTCGGGCACGGTTGGAGGTATTACGCCAGGAGTGGCACGAGATGATACCGAGCGATAAAGTGCGGAGTCTCGCCGAAGGGTTGCCGGATGCTTACGGGTTGCGCGCCTTGGATTCGTTTCAGCTCGCGTCGGCGCTCGTCTGGTGCAACCAGAAGCCGAAAAACCGTGTATTCGTCTGTGATGATTCTAAGTTATCAGTGGCGGCTCGGACTGCGGGCTTCACCGTCGTACCGTAAGAGTCACAGGGTAGTGTGTCTAACCGGTAATTGCCTCTGGCTACTCATGCAGTTCAACCCACTGTGGGGGTTTTTGTGGGTATTCTTTGCATTTCAGTACCCACGCCGAAATGCAAACACATATGGAAGTGTCCGTTTTGGGACTCCTTCACGGGACGCTTTCGTCGCAAAGTGTCTCGCCGCAGCGGACAGTTAAAGTTTGAGCCGTCTTCCTGCCTCCTGAGCCCGTCCGTCGCCTCTCGCCGCCCGAACCCCGCCGCCCCGCTTCAACGCACATCTCACGTCTCCGGCGGCGGCGAAACCACCCCGTCCCGGTCGCGTGATTTATCCCGCACTTAACTCTGTTTACATATCACCCGCCGCTAGGTATAAATATGAAGCCCACATGATGTTTGGTCATGTCGGCATCCTCCCCCATCATTTAACCACGGGCTGAAGCCGTCGGCGCGCCGCAGGCCCGTCTGCCGGACGCCCGTCTCGGAAGAGGTGTCCTGACGTGGGCTCGACCGAAGCCCCGGCTATTATTACAACCCGCCCCGCAAGCCTCGTCGCACGAGGGGCACTTTGGAAAGGAAGCGATGCGTAACCAACAGGCCAACCCCACCGACGCTCTCGACGTGAAACTGCTTTTGCGCACCCTGATGGCTTTTAAGAAGGGCGACTTCTCGGCGCGGCTGCCCACGGAATGGACGGGCGAGGCGGGCAAGGTCGCAGACACCTTGAACGACATCATCGAGCTGCACGAGCAGACGGCGAGAGAGTTGGAGCGCGTGAGCCGCGTCGTCGGGCGCGAAGGCAAGATCACGCAGCGCGCCACGCTGCCCGCGGCGGGCGGCTCGTGGGTCAGCCTCGTCGATTCGGTCAACGCCCTGATCGACGACATGGCGCGCCCGACGAGCGAGATGGCGCGCGTCATCGGCGCGGTCGCCAACGGCGACCTGTCCCAGCGGATGGCGCTCGAAGTCGAGGGGCGACCCTTGAAGGGCGAGTTCCTGCGCTCGGTCAAGATCGTCAACTCGATGGTCGATCAGCTCAGCTCCTTCGCGTCGGAAGTTACACGCGTCGCGCGCGAAGTGGGTACGGAAGGCAAGTTGGGCGGCGAGGCGAAGGTCAAAGGCGTGGCGGGCACCTGGAAGGACTTGACCGACAGCGTCAACTCGATGGCGAGCAACCTGACGGCTCAGGTGCGCAACATCGCGGAAGTGACGACCGCCGTCGCCAACGGTGACCTCTCGAAGAAGATCACGGTGGACGTGAAGGGCGAGATTTTGGAGCAGAAAAATACCATCAACACGATGGTTGATCAGTTGAACTCCTTCGCATCGGAAGTGACACGCGTGGCGCGCGAAGTAGGTACGGAAGGAAAGTTAGGCGGACAGGCGGACGTGCGGGGCGTGGCCGGGACGTGGAAGGATTTGACGGATAACGTCAACTCGATGGCCGGCAACCTCACCAGTCAGGTGCGCGGTATCGCGAAGGTCGTGACGGCGGTCGCCAACGGCGATCTCGACCGCAAGCTGACGGTGGAGGCGAAGGGCGAGATCGCCGAACTCGCCGACACCATCAACAGCATGACCGATACGCTCGCGACCTTCGCCGATCAGGTGACGACCGTGGCGCGCGAGGTGGGCGTCGAGGGCAAACTCGGCGGGCAGGCGAACGTCCCCGGCGCTGCCGGGACCTGGCGCGACCTGACCGACAACGTCAACGGGCTCGCGGCTAACTTAACGACGCAGGTGCGCGCCATCGCCGAAGTCTCGACCGCCGTGACGAAGGGCGATCTCACCCGCTCCATCGCCGTCGAGGCGCAGGGCGAGGTCGCCAAGCTCAAAGACAACATCAACGAGATGATCATCAATCTCAAGGAGACGACGCAGAAGAACACCGAGCAGGACTGGTTGAAGACCAACCTCGCGCGCTTCACGCGGATGCTGCAGGGGCAGCGCGACATGACAACCGTCTCGCAAATGGTGCTCTCAGAACTCGCGCCGCTCGTGGACGCGCAGCAGGGCGTCTTCTACGTCAACGGGGGGAACAACGGCACGCCGATCATGAAGCTGCTCGGCACCTACGCCTTCGCCGAACGGAAGAACCTCGCCAACGAGTTCAAGCCGGGACAGGGACTGGTTGGGCAGTGCGTCGTCGAGCGCGAGAAAATCCTGCTGACCAACGTGCCGCCCGATTACATCCACGTCAAGTCGGGTTTGGGACAAGCGCCGCCGCTCAACATCATCGTCCTGCCCGTGCTCTTCGAGAGCGAGGTCAAGGCGGTCATCGAGCTGGCGTCGTTCAACCGCTTCAACGACACGCACCTCACCTTCCTCGAACAGTTGACTGAGAGCATCGGCATCGTCTTGAACACCATCGAGGCGAACACGCGCACCGAGCAACTGCTCCAGCAGTCGCAGGCGCTCGCCACCGAGTTGCAGAGCCAGCAGGACGAACTGAAGAAGACGAACGAACAACTTGAGAAGCAGGCGGAAAGCTTGCGCGAGTCGGAAGAGCTGTTGAAGAGCCAGCAGGAGGAGTTGCAGCAGACGAACGAGGAGTTGCAGGAGAAGGCGACGCTGCTGGCGAAGCAGAAGGCGGAGGTCGAGGCGAAGAACCGCGAGGTCGAGGAGGCGCGCTGGGCGATGGAGGAGAAGGCGGAGCAGTTGGCGCTCACCTCCAAGTACAAGTCGGAGTTCGTCGCCAACATGTCGCACGAGCTGCGCACGCCCCTCAACTCGATGCTCATCCTCTCGCGCCAGCTCGCGCAGAACACCGAGGACAATCTGACGCCGAAGCAGATCCAGTTCGCCGAGACCATCCACTCGTCGGGCGCAGACCTGCTCTCGCTCATCAACGACATCCTCGACCTCTCGAAGATCGAGTCGGGGATGTTAGCCATCGACGTCGGCGACGTGCCCTTCGCGGACGTGGTCGGGCAGTTGGAGCGCAGCTTCAACCAGGTGGCGCAGGACCGAAAGCTGGAGTTCATCGTCGAGCGCGATCTGGGCTTGGGCACGTCTCTGCGCACGGACGAGAAGCGTTTGCAGCAGATTCTCAAGAACCTGCTCTCGAACGCCTTCAAGTTCACGGAGCAGGGCAAGGTGACGCTGCGCGTGGAGCCGGCGGCAGCGGGCATGCGCTTCCAGCATGAGACGCTCAACCGCGCCGAAGAGGTCATCGCCTTCTCGGTCATCGACACCGGCATCGGCATCGCGCCGGAGAAGCAGCGCATTATCTTTGAGGCATTCCAGCAGGCCGACGGCACGACGAGCCGCAAGTACGGCGGCACGGGCCTCGGGCTCTCGATCAGCCGCGAGATCGCGCGGCTTTTAGGCGGCGAGATTCGCGTCACGAGCCAGCCCGGCGAGGGCAGCACCTTCACGCTCTTCCTGCCGCGCCACTACGCGCCTCCCGCCCCCGGACGCGGGCAGCAAACGCACCACGTTGACGCGGCGTCCGTGTCGATCGCCCCGGCTGACGGCGGCTTGGCTCAAGGCAACGGCGGCGGCGCTTACGCCACGCAGTTCGACGCGCTCTCGACCGCGGAGGCGAACGAGGTCAGCGACGACCGGCACACGATTCAGGACGGCGAGCGCGTCGTCCTCATCGTTGAGGACGACGTCAACTTCGCGGGCATCCTGCTCGACCTCGCCCGCGAGAAGGGCTTCAAGGGGCTCGTCGGCACGCGGGGCGACGAGGCGCTGGCGCTGGCGCGCAAGTACAAGCCGGACGCCATCACGCTCGACATCAAGCTGCCCGACCGTGACGGCTGGACGGTGCTCGACCGCTTCAAGCACGATCCCGCCATCAGCCACATCCCCGTCCACATCATTTCCGGTGAGGAGCAGCGGCAGCGCGCGCTGCACCTCGGCGCGATCACGCACCTGCAAAAACCCGTCAGCCGCGAAGACCTGGCGCAGGCCTTCGATCAGATCGCCAGCTTCGCCGACCGGCGCGTCCGGCGTCTGCTCGTCGTCGAGGACGACGAGGCGCAGCGCATGGGGATCGTCGATCTGATCGGCGACGGCGACGTAGTGACGACCGCCGTCGCGACCGGCGCCGAGGCGCTCGACGCGCTCAAGTCCGAGCGGTTCGACTGCATGGTGCTCGATCTCAAGCTGCCGGACATGACCGGCTTCGACCTCATCGAGAAGTTGCAGAAGGAGTTGGGCCTGCCCGACCTGCCGATCATCATCTACACGGGCAAGGAGTTGACGCCGAAGGAGGAGACGCAACTGCGCCGCGTCGCCGACGCGATCATCGTCAAGGAGGCCAGCTCGCCCGAGCGCCTGCTCGCCGAGACGGCGCTCTTCCTGCACCGCGTCGAGGCGAACCTGCCGGAGCCGAAGCGGCGGATGCTCGAACAGCTCCACCGCCGCGACCCCGTGCTCTCCGGGCGCAAGGTCTTGATCGTGGACGACGACGTGCGCAACATCTTCGCCCTGACGAGCGCCCTGGAGAGCCACAACATGGACGTGATTCACGCCGAGAACGGGCAGGAAGGTATCGACCGCCTGCGCGAGACCGAGGGCGTCGAGGTCGTCCTGATGGACATCATGATGCCGGGCATGGACGGCTACGAGGCGATCCGCCAGATCAGGAAGACCGCCCGCTTCACCCGTCTCCCGATCATCGCGCTGACCGCCAAGGCGATGAAGGCCGACCGCGACCGCTGCATCGAAGCGGGCGCGTCCGACTACATCTCGAAGCCGCTCGACATCGATCAACTCCTCTCGCTGCTGCGCGTCTGGCTCTACCGACAGGAAGAGGCGGGGGCGTAAAACGAGCGTGAGCGCGCAACTACAACCTGAAGCGGGCAGTCTCGAAGATATCGAGATCGCCCTGCTGCTCGAAGGGCTCTACCGCTGCTACGGCTTCGACTTCCGCGAATACTCGCAGGCGTCTCTGAAGCGGCGCATACTCGAGCGGATGAACGCCGAGGGGATCGCGACGGTCTCAGGCTTTCAGGAGCGCGTGCTCCACGACGCGGCGTGCATGGAGCGCCTGCTGCTCGGGCTCTCCGTCCACGTCACGTCGATGTTCCGCGATCCGGGTTTCTACCTCACCTTCCGCAAGAAGGTGGTGCCGATCCTGAAGACCTACCCGACCGTGCGCATCTGGCACGCCGGCTGTTCGACGGGCGAGGAGGTTTACTCGATGGCGATCCTCTTGCAGGAGGAGGGTCTCTACCGGAAGTGTCTGATCTACGCGACCGACATCAGCCACGACGTGCTGCGGCAGGCGAAGGAGGGCATCTTCCCGCTCGCGGCGATGCAGGAGTACACGACCAACTACGTCAAGGCGGGCGGCAAGCACGAGTTCTCCGACTACTACACGGCGCACTACGACAACGTCATCTTCCACCCCTCGCTCAAGGCGAACGTCGTCTTCGCCGAGCACAACCTCGCGACCGACGGATCGTTCAACGAGTTCCACGTCATCCTCTGCCGCAACGTCATGATCTATTTCAACAAGACGTTGCAGGAGCGCGTGCATAATCTGATCTACGAGAGTTTGACGACCTTCGGCGTCTTCGGGATGGGCAACAAGGAGTCTTTGAAGTTCACGCCGCGCGAGCAGTGCTACGAAAAGATCGACAGCCGCGATAAGCTCTACCGGAAGATGCGCTAAGATAAAGCCTTGTCACACGAGATAGTCGTCATCGGCACTTCCTACGGCGGGCTTACGGCGTTGCAGACGCTGCTGCCCGCGCTCGCGCGAGGCTTCCCGCTGCCCGTCGTCGTCGTGCAGCACCGGCGCAAGGACAACGACGACGGGCTCTGCGACTTCCTGCGTAAGCGCAGCCACCTGCCGTTCGGCGAGCCGAACGACAAGGAGGCCATCGAGCCAGGACGCGTGTACCTCGCGCCGCGCGACTACCACCTGCTCATCGCCGAAGGCTCCTTCGCGCTCTTGACGGACTCGCCCGTCATCCACGCGCGCCCATCCATCGACGTGTTGTTCGAGTCGGCGGCGGACGCCTACCGCGAGCGCGTCGTCGGCGTGATCTTAACGGGCGCGAACCGCGACGGCGGGCACGGCCTGGCGCGCATCAAGGCGCTCGGCGGGCTGGCGGTCGTGCAAGACCCGCAGACGGCGGAGTCGCCCGCGATGCCCACGGCGGCGCTCGCCGCGACGGAAGTCGATCAAGTCCTGCCGCTTTCAGACATCGCGCCGTTTTTGAACGAGCTGACTCAGGCTGGCAAGAGGTCGTCCCGTGCAAGCTGAAACGGAAAAGATCAACATCCTGATGGTGGATGACAACGCGACCAACCTGCTCGCGCTGGAGACGATCCTGCAAGCGCCGGACAGGAATCTGGTCAAAGCCTCTTCGGGCGACGAGGCGCTGCGCTACCTGCTGGACACGGATGTCGCCGTCATCCTGCTCGACGTGTACATGCCGGGCATCGACGGGCTGGAGACCGCCGCGCTCATCCGCGGGCGCGAGAAGTCGCGCGATATCCCGATCATCTTCATCACCGCCGACAGCACCGGCAACCGCCACATCGCGCGGGGCTACTCGCTCGGCGCAGTTGATTACATCCTCAAGCCGGTCGAGCCAGACATCCTGCGCTCGAAGGTCGCGGTCTTCGTCGAGCTGTTCAAGAAGACAGAGGAGATCAAGCGGCAGGCGGAGCTGCTGCACGAGAAGAACCTCGAACTCGAGAACGCCAACCTCGCGCGTCTCGGGATGCTCATCGACCTCGGGCAGCAACTCGCCGCCGAGCACGATCCGGCGCGCCTGCTCGAACGCTTCTGCCACGCGGCGCGCGAGATCGTCGGCGCGGCGCACGCCGGGGTGGGCTTGCGCGAAGGCGTCGGCGCGGGCGAGTCGGGCGAGTCGGACGTGGCGGGGCTGCTCTATTTCTTCCGCAGCGATCTGTCGCCGGTCGCGGACGTGGGGGACGGTGCCGGAGCCCCCGCGGCGGACGACGGGCTGCTCGGCGCGCTGCTCAGGGATCGTCAGCCGATCCGCCTCGCCGATCTCGACGAGGTGTCGCACGCGACGCATCTGCCCGCCCCGCACGGCGATGCGCACTCGTTCCTCGGCGCCCCCATCTTCTCTTCGGCGCGCGCGTCGGGCTGGCTCTATCTGACGGGCAAGCTCCACGCCGAGGAGTTCAGCGAGGCGGATGAGCGGCTCGCCGTGACGCTGGCGACGCAGGTCTCGGTTGCCTACGAGAACGCGCGGCTCTATACGGAGGCGCAGCGCCACGCCGCCGCGCTGCAACAGGAGATCGCCGAGCGCAGGCAAGCCGAGGCGGCGCGCGCGCTGATGCTCGTGCGCGAGCAGGCGGCGCGCGCCGAGGCTGAGCTGGCGAACCGCACGAAGGACGAATTTCTCGCCACGCTCTCGCACGAGCTGCGCACGCCTTTGACGGCCATCCTCGGCTGGAGCCACCTTCTGCGCTCCGGCAAGTTCGATCAGGAGGGCGTCGTGCGCGGGCTCGACACCATCGAGCGCAACGCGCGTTCGCAGTCACGCCTGATCGACGACCTGCTCGACGTCTCGCGCATCATCACGGGCAAGCTCAGCCTCGACGTGCGCCCGGTCGATCTCGTCGCCGTGGTCAACGCCGTCATCGAATCGACGCGACCGGCGGCGGACGCCAAGCAGATCGAGTTCTCGGTTGCGCTCGACCCGTCCGTCGGCGAAGTTTCGGGCGACGCGAGCCGCTTGCAGCAGGTCGTCTGGAATCTGCTCTCGAATGCGGTCAAGTTCACACCCGAAGGCGGTCGCGTCGAGACGCGGCTCGAGCGTGTGGGCGCGGGCGCGCGTCTCACGGTGAGCGACACGGGACAGGGCATCGCGCCGCAGTTTCTGCCGCACGTCTTCGAGCGCTTCCGGCAGGCGGACGGCACGACCACGCGGCGCTTCGGCGGCCTCGGACTGGGCTTGGCCATCGCGCGCCATCTGGTCGAACTGCACGGCGGCACCATCGAGGCGCACAGCGACGGCGAGAACAAGGGTACGACTTTCGCCGTCACGCTGCCGTCCGTCAACTCCGCCCGCGAGACGGACGCGCGTGCGGAAGCCTCGCCCGCGGACGCCGACGCCCGCCAGCACTTGCGCCACGCGACCGTGCTCGACGGGCTGTGCGTGCTCATCGTCGATGACGAAACTGACACGCGGAACATGATCGCGGAGGTGCTCGCGCAGTACGGCGCTATTGTGAAGAGTTGCGGCTCGGCGGCGGAGGCGATGCCGCTCATCGTCGCCGGGGGCGCGGACTTGCTCATCAGCGACATCGGGATGCCGGGCGAGGACGGCTACGCCTTCATTAAACGGGTGCGCCAGATGGATCGGCAGAGCGGCGGCGGCATCCCTGCCGTCGCGCTCACGGCCTACGCCGGTGTTCAGGACAAGGAGCAAGCCATCGCCGCGGGCTTTCATCAACATCTGGCGAAGCCCCTCGACCCCGCAGAGCTGATCGCCGTGGTCGCCAACATCTCCGGGCGCGATAGCCAGAAAGACGAGAAAGACACGGTCGGCTCGATCTAGCTCGCCCACGCCCCTCCCCGAAGGAGTCGAGATTGAAGCCGCGGCAACGCGGCTTTTTTATCGCGCGCCGCCGCCGTCGCATCGCGGGGCGCGGAGTCGGCGTCTCTGTTAAACTCTCGGCATGAACAAGGGGCAAGCGAAGTACGTCGTCAAACGCACCGCGACCGGGCTGGGGCTTTTCGCCACGACTCACATCCCGGCGGGGAAAAGGATCATCGAGTACACGGGCAAGCTCATCACCAACGAAGAGGTCGACCGGCGCAAGACCGGCAAATACTTTTTCGGCGTTGATGACAAATACGCCATCGACGGCACCCCGCGCACGAACATCGCGCGCTACATCAACCACTCGTGCCGCCCGAACGCGGAAGCCTTCGTCACGCGCACGCGCCGCGTCTGGGTCTGGTCGAAGCGCACCATCAAGCCCGGCGAAGAGATCACCTACAACTACGGCAAAGAATATTTCGACGACCACATCAAGCCGGTCGGTTGCAAGTGCGTCAAGTGCGCGCCGCAGCCGAAGGGCAAGAAGCCCAAACGATGACTCGACGACAGCGCCCCGCCGCGTCAGACTGGCGGCGTGCTGACGACATGATTGCGTCGAAGGACGACTGAACAAACCCGGCTTTGCGGTCGCGGAGGCTTCCGCCCGCCATTGCTCTGCCAGCGGTTTTAGATTATCGTCTCGCCCTGCGTCGAGAAGTTTTTGCCCGGCAAGCCTATCGCTTCCCCGCCTGACGACGAGCATCTCGCACGGTCTGTCAGGTTGTTCGACTAAGGAGAGTCCCCCATGCGTCGGAAAGTTTGTGTCGTCCTTGCCTCGTTTGCGCTGCTCCTGTGCGCGCTCGCGGCGGTGCTCGTCGTCTCGCGCCCGAACGCGTTCGTGCGACTCGTCTCCCGGCTCAGCCGTTCGATGACGGCGAGGGTGGGCGCTCCGCCCGCGCCGAAGGTCGAGTTGACGCCGTTCGAGCAGCAGGTCGTCGAAGAGATCAATCTCGCGCGCGCCAATCCGCAGCAGTACGCCGCCTACCTCGAAGAGTGGAAGCGCGCGTGTACGGGGAACCAACTGAAGCTCACGGGCGGGCGCACGCTCACGACGAACGAGGGCGTGAAGGCGATTGATGAGGCGATTGCGTACCTGAAGACGGCGCAGCCGCTCGCGCCTCTCGGCGTCTCGAAGGGGATGTCCACGGGCGCCAAGGATCACATTCTCGATCTCGTGCGGACGGGCGGGAGCGGCCACCGCGGCAGCGACGGGAGCCTGCCCGACCAGCGCCTCGCGCGCTACGGGAACTTGCAGGGCGCGGTCGCCGAGAACATCGCCTACTCCGCCCTCACCGCGCGCGAAGCCGTCCTCGGCATGATCGTGGACGACGGCACGCCTTCGCGCGGTCACCGCCTGAACCTCTTCAACTCGACGTTCCGCGCGGCGGGCGTGGCGGCGAGTCAGGTCTCGAACGGCGCGGAGACGTGCGTCATAGATTTCGCGGGCGGCTTCGTCGAGCGCGCGGCGGCCGCAGCGATGAGACTATAGCGGGGCGCGACCGAACCGGGCCGAGAGTTTGCGGGCTGGCGCGTACGGTGCGCGCCAGCCTTTTTCTCTCACGGCATCGTGCGGCACGCTCTGCCGCCGCCCGCACTTCACTTTTCGGGCAACCGCGCGCGCGGCTCGCGCCATCTTTCCCGCTGACCCTCTCCCACTTGCCAAAGCGCGCCCCGGTCTGGTAAACGTCCGATAGTCGAATCGATCCACGGAGGAAGCATCATGCTCAGGAAGTTCGTTGCCGTCGTCTTCTCGCTCGCGCTCGTCGCCTCGTCGGGCGCAGTCGCGCTCGCCGACACGCTGCGCTTACGCGACGGCTCGGTCATCCGCGGTCAGATCATCGGCTACCGAGATCAGCAGTTCACCGTACTCATCGGCGGCACACGCGGTCGCCGCAGCCGTATCACGATCTACGCAGAGGACGTGGAGTCCATCGAGTTCGACAACGCGGCGGGCGCCAACTCGCAGGCCGACAACTCAGGCGGCGACGCGACCAACAACTCGCAGCCCGCAGAGACGCGCCCCGCACCGACACCAGTCCCGCGCAACACTTCGACGCAGCCCTCCGATCCGGGCGTGAGCCGCACGTCGGGCAACAACTCCGGCGCGTCGCCCGTCTTCTTCCCGATCCGCCTGCGCGTGCGCGCCGACAACGCGTCGAACGGCTGGACGGATTCCGGCCTGATGGTGCGCAAGGGTCAGCGCCTGCGCATCACGGCGCAGGGACGTGTCAACCTCGGCGCGGGCGTCTTCTCGACGCCGACGGGCTTGCCCGCGCAAGCCGACCGCGACAAGCTGATGCGCACCCAGCCGACCGGCGGTCTCATCGCCGTCATCGGCGACGACAACGACGACTTCGTCTTCGTCGGCGCCAATCGCGAGTTCGTCGCGCAGCGCGACGGGCGGCTCTTCCTCGGCGTCAACGAGGGGAATCTGAACGACAACACCGGCGCCTATGAGGTGACCATCGAAGCGGAGGCGCTCGCGGGCGGCGGACAGTGAAAAGCGGCGGGTTGAGGGTCGAGGGCTGGTGAATGGAAGCTGAGAACTAGAACGAGAGTCGAAAGTGATTAGCTTGTGACCCGGCGCGTTGTTATCCGCGCCGGGTTTTACTTTTCCGCGCTGCTCGGCATCGCGCCAAAGAAATCCCCCTCCCCGACCCCCAGCCCCCAACCCCCGACCCCTCCTTCGCATCCTAATTCTTGCAACTCCGTGCGGGCGAGCCTTACTATTGTCTGACAGGAAAGTTGGAATGTTCCCGCCGCATCTCGGAAGAGGTTTTGAAATCATGAAAACTGCTCTCTCACGTCGCACCGTCGCCGTCCTGCTGGCGCTCGCCTTCGCGCTCGTCTCCACCAACGCTCCGTCTCTGTTCGCGCAGTCGCGGCGCACACAGCCGACCACGCCGGAGAAGAAGAACAAGCGACCGGGCGAAGAGCAGTCCGAAGAGCAGAAGAAGAAGGACGAAGAGCCGCCGCCGCAGGAAGTCTTAGCCGTCCCGCAGACGGAGGTTGAGAAGATCACGACGAACCTCGTCAACGTGGACGCCGTCGTCATCCACAAGAAGAGCCACCAGCTCATCCCAAACCTGACGAAGGCGAACTTCGCCATCTTCGAGGACGGCATCAAGCAGGAGATCACGAACTTCTCGACGCCGGAGGCGAAGCTCGACGTCGCTGTCGTCATCGAGTTCAGCAAGTGGTCGGAGCAGTTCGGGCTGGCGCAAACCAACGGTTGGGACTACGGCACACGCGAGGTGATCGCGCCCGCCGCCGCCTTCATGCAGGACGCCGTCCAGCACGGCGACTACGTCTCGGTCGTCGCTTTCGACATGCGCCCGACGACTCTCACCGATTTCACGAACAACCCGGCGCGTCTCAACGAAGTCATCAGCCTGCTCTTGCGCAACCAGCCGGCGTTTCGCGAGAACAACCTCTACGACGCGATCAAGTTCACGCTCGTCGGGGGCCACGGCGACGCCGTGGTGCTCGAAGGCGGCAACGGCACGACGGAGTTCAACGGGCTCGTGAGCGTGCAGGGGCGGCGGCGCGCGATGCTCCTCATCGCGTCGGGCATCGACACGTTCAGCAAGATCAACTACGACACGGCGCGCAAGGTGGCGCAGAACGCCGGCATCCCGATCTATATCATCGGGACGGGCAACATGTACTACAAGAAGATGGAGCCGTATCTGGGCGCGACCGACTCGATCACGGGCTCGCCCGGTCGCATGACTTTCCTTCAGGCCGGGAACGCCCTCAAGACCTTCGCCGCAGAGACCGGCGGTGCCTACTTCCCCGTCACCTTCGAGGGCGAGCTGCCGACCACCATCCAGTCGATCAACGCCATGATGCGCAGCCAGTACAGCCTCGCCTACAATCCCGGCGAGCGTCACGACGGCAAGAAGCACAAGATCGAAGTCAAAGTGGACGTCAACGGCGACGGTGTTTTCGACGACAAAGAGTTCGACGTCAACCACCGGCAGTTCTACATCGCTCCCGCACCCGCCGACGCAAAGAAGTAGGAACGCGTAAATCGAAAATCGTGAATCGTCAATCGTGATGTGGTTCAACACGCCTCCGATTGACGATTCACGATTTTCGATTTACGCCTCTTTCAGATTCCAAAAATCCGCAGGCGAAACTCGTCGTTGAAGGCGTGGATTTCCGGGCGGCGACCCGAAAAGAGTCGCGCGCCGCGCATGAGCGCGGGCAGTCCGCCGAAGGGAAGTTTCAACCCGTAAGCCGGGCTTGTGAAGATCGAGGCGGTCTGCGGGTTCAGGCGCTGCTGGATGCCGTAGCGGATGGCGCGCTGCGCGGGCGGCGCGAAACCGGCGGTGCGGCGCGCGTTGACGATCTCAATCGAACGGTCGAAGACGTTGAGCCGCGTCGGGTGATCGCGCAGCGCCAGATCGCGATGCGCGAGCGCGTTCGCTAAGGCTTCTTCGATTGCCGCACGCAGATAGTTCGCCCGCGCGAACGTGTGCGCGTCGCCGCCGCCCTCGCCTACGCCATTCGCGACGCTCGCGCGCGGCGGTCGCTTGTCCCACAGATCGCCGTAGCGCGCGACGAAGCGCAGGGCCGACTCGTAGAGCGTGTGCAGATTTCCGGTGAGCTGCGCGCGCTCGATCTCCGCCCCTTGGGTCGTCTCGCCCGCGTAGCGGACGGCGGTGATGGCGGCGCGCGGCAACAGCTCGGCGACCCGCTCGTCGCGACCGAACAGCAGCAGTCCGGCGACCGTCGGCACAACCTCGTCCATGTTCCCGGCGGCGAGTAGCAGCTCGCGCTTCAGCACATCGCCCGTCGGGTAGTCCTTCATCATGGAGTTGACTTCAAAAGCGTCGCCCTCGAACTCGCGCACGAAGCTCCACAGATGCGCCTCGTCGATGTCGGCGGGCTTCGCCCCGCGCAAAGTCACGTTTTCGTAACGCAGGGGGCGCGCCTCGTCCAACAGCTCCGACAACTCCTCGCGCGTCGCCTCGCGCTTGTCGGCGCCGACGCGGATGTAGTAGCGACCGTCGGTCGTCTGGTACGGGCGGCGCTTGCCTTCGACGTCGAGCGAGACGACGCGGCGACCGCTATCGAACGAGATGAGATCGATGAACGGGACGAGCGAGGGGTACACCTCTTCGCGGCAGATGCGCACCAGCTCGTCGCGCACCTCTTCGGCGTCGTCCACGCCCTCGACTCTCAGGTTGTCGTTGACGCCGAAGACGATGGTGCCGCCGCCGGTGTTGGCGAGTGCGACGATCTCCTGCGCGATGCGTTCGGGGTTCGAGAGTTTGACTTTGAGTTCGAGGAAGGTGTCTTCGCCGCCGCGCGCGAGCCGCAGCAGTTCCATGCGCGAGGTCTGCGGCGCGGGCGCGTTGAAGACGTACTCCTGAAAAGAGCGCTCGGTGGCGGACGCGTGCCGCTGGTTGCCGCGAAACTTTCTGCGAGCCATTTATGTCAGGACGGTCTCGCCTGTGCCAGCTTCCCCGCCCGGATGCGCGCCCGGAAAGCCGCGAAGCGCGCGCGCACCACTGGAATCAAATTTTCTCGAGCGCGAGCCGCGTCGTTCAGTCTTCGTCCCGCCGCGCGACGGCTTCGAGAATTTCAAGCTCGCGTCTTTCGAGCGCGCGTCCCTGCGGCTTGAGCAGCAGGAAGTAGCCGGCGACTGCGATGAGTGCGAACGCGCCGAGTATAACATATTCGACGAAGAGGCTCTGCGCGTACCAGCCGCCGATGACGGCGAGCGCGGGCGCGCCGACCATCGTCAAAAACAGCGGGAGGATGAGCAGCGCCGCCATGCCCGACGCCTTCATCCGCTTGCCGTACTGCATCCGTTTGGGGAAGCGCACCGAGAAGAAGTTGCCGAACGAGAAGAACGCGCCCGCGTAGAAGAGAAACCCGAGCGCGGTGAAGCCAAGCCCGCGCGCGCCGAGGTCGCCGTACACGACGCGGTTCGCGACGGTGACGAGCACGGCTGACGTGAACATGAAGACGAGCATCGCGAGGTTCTTCCCCGCGAGCACGTAACGCCGCGCGACGGGCGCGAGGACGAGCGAGCGCATCCCGGCGGCGTCGTAGCCGAAGCAGTTGGTCGTGATCGCGCTCGTGATGGCGAAGACGTAGAAGACGCCGAGCGCGGCGCGCGCGCCCTCGACGTAAGGGGCGACTGAGAGCGGCAGCCCGGCGAACGCCGTCTGCCGCGCGGAGCCGGCGAAGCGGAGCGCGACCGTCATCACGACCGGCATCAGCATCATCGTCCGCAACTGCGCGTTGCGCATCGCGTAGCGCAACTCCTTCTCGAAGACGGTCGAGACCGCCGCCGGGAGAAGCGGTAACTGCCAAGCGAGTTTCAGCGGCGCACTGCCCGCGCCGGCGAGCGCCGCGCGCGATCTATTCGCCCCGCCGCTCGAATTGAGCGAGGCGAGGGCGACGCGGTAGGTAAGCCACGTCGTGACGAAGGCGTAGGCCGCGAGCGTCGCGAGCGAGAGCAGGTACACGTCGCCACCGCCCTCCCGGAGCCCCACGGTCAGCGCGCGCACGAGCGCGCCGGGCGGCGTCCAGTAGAGGGCGGGCGGGAACCGCTTCGCGCCCGCCACGGCGCGTATGCCGAACTGGATGATGAGGCCGGACATCGCGGCGACGACGCTGAGCAGCGCGACCAACGTCTCGGCGCGACCGCGGCGGCGGCGCATGAGGCTCGTGACGGTCGTCGAAAAGAGTTTCGAGAGCGCGACGCCGAACGCCGCCGCGAAGAGCGCGGCGAGGAGCCCGCCCGCGACATGGCCGGACGCCACACCAGCGCCCACGCCGACGGCGACGATGGCAGGCAGGGCGAAGATCGAGACGAGGCTCGCCAGCTCGCTCAGGACGTCGATGAGGAAGAGCTTCGGTAGGCTGACCGGGTAGAGCAGGAGCCTGCCGGGATCGAACTGGCCGCCGCCGCCCATGCTGAGCGGCACGAACGACCACATCATGTAGATGATCGCCACGAGCCCGAACAGGAGCAGCATCGGCTCGAACCCGCCGCCGCGCATCGCCGCCGGGCGCGTCGGGCTCATCTCTCCGGTCAGGCCGTAAGCGGCGAAGCCGATGCCTGCGGCGAAGATGAGCGCCAGCCCGACGGCGAGGATCGTGCCGAGGAGCGAAGCCGCGCTCCCCACCGCCGCGCGCCGCGAACGCATCGCGTTGCGGAACAGCCGCCACTTGAGCCACACCAACGTGGCGAGTTGCGCGGCGTGCGCGGGTCGCAATGGCGACGTCTCCATGAAGACCTGTTTACACCAAGCGCCGGGGTCAGTAAAGAGTGCGGCGAACGTCCGTGATCACAGACGCGTGCCGCGCGACTTCACATCACAGCATCAGTTTGGACACGCGAACGCATCGCATTGCCCAACTTCAAACTCTCAGCCATAATCGCTGCCGCCGCCGCCTGCGCGCCGAGTTTGATCATGCCTCTCGTCAAAACGCCGAGCGCGTTTATCAGGCGCTAACCTTTCAAGTCGTTCCCGTTTCGGAGGAAAATCCTGTGTGTAAAACCCTCGCGCGAAAGCTCGTGCTGCTTGCCGCCGCACTCGCCTCAACCAACGTCTGCGCGGCTCAGGTGAGTCAGCAGCCCGACACGCGCAATAACAATCCAGCCGCGCCACCCTCATCCGCCACCGCTGAATACGACCCGAAGGCTTGGAAAGAGTTCTCTCCCCCTGACGGCGGCTTCTCGATTCTCTTCCCCGGCGAACCTCAATCGAGCACACAGGTCTTGAGCCGCGACGGCAGCGCCTCGCTAGAACTACACGTCCACCGCCTCAAGTCACTTGCCGAGTATTCCGTCATCTACTCAAATTATCCGATCCGCGAGGGCGACCCCGCCGACGCTCGCGCCTTTTTGGATCGGGGGGTGAAGGGTGGAGTGGCGGCGGTCAACTCTGAGCTGTTAAGCGTGACCGAAATCGCACTCGACAATTACCCCGGCAGGCTCTTAAAGGAACGTACGTCCGACGGCGAAATCCTGCGCGTCAAGCTGCTGTTGGTTGGACGGAGGCTCTACCAGATCACCGTCACCACGCCGTCCGAAGAGGGTGTGTCGGCAGAAGTCGCGCGTTTCTACGAAGAGATCGCGAACAGGTTTCTCGACTCCTTCAAGCTCGCCCTCACCGCCCCAGCAAAGGGCGGCGAAGTAGATCGCTATCTCGCGCTGCACCCCGGCGAAGTCTTGCGCGTGCCCTCCGCCCCACTCGGGGCTAAGGATAACAACTTCCTCCCAGGACGGCTGACGGGCGGTAAAACCATCTCGCGCTCCGCGCCTTTTTATCCGCCCGCCGCGCGGTCGGAGCGTGCTTCGGGCGTCGTTCTGGTTCTAATTGTCGTCGATGAAGGAGGCAAGGTTGTGGCGGCGCAGGCGCTCGGCGGTCCGGTTCTGCTACAAGGTTCCGCGTTGCAGGCAGCCCGCACGATGCGCTTCGAGCCGACGCTGCTCGACGGCAAACCGGTGAAAGTATCGGGCACTGTTACTTTCACTTTCAGCCTCCAATGATCAGAGCTCAGAGCCATAGGACGTTTTGTCTAACACCGCGCACGCCTACATTGGACTCGGCTCGAACCTCGGCGACCGCGCGGGGCACTTGCTGCTCGCCGTGCGCGGGATGTTGGACGCGGGGCTCGCCGTCACGCGGCTCTCTTCCGTGTACGAGACCGAGCCGGTCGAAGTCGCGGACGCACAGCCGCCATACCTCAACATGGTGGCGCAGGTTTCGCTCGACGCGACCGGGTTCACGCCCGAACAGATGCTCGCGCGTTTGCTGCGCGTCGAGCACGCCCTCGGTCGCCGCCGCGAACAGTTCCACGCCGCGCGCACGATTGATCTCGACCTGCTGCTCTACGCTGACGCGCGTTCCGACACGGACTTCCTCCGCCTCCCCCACCCGCGCCTCCACGCGCGCCGCTTCGTCCTCGCCCCGCTCGCCGAACTCGCGCCCGACGCCACGCACCCCGTCCTCGGTCAGGCTTTCAAACAACTGCTCGCGCAGGTGCGCGACGATTCGCGCGTCAAGCTCTGGTCAGCCACCCCGGTGCGCTAAAGAGTCCTGCCCTTGATCGCACGACGGAGCTACGCAACCCAGCCCGCGCGAGCGGGTGTAAGAGAGTAGCCCACGGCGCGAGCCGTGGGTCTCGCACCGATCGAAATCGGCGGAGCCCCTGAAAGGGGCGAAAGAATCATCGCCGCCGTCATTACGTGCCGCGTAGATTCTTTCGCCCCTTTCAGGGGCTCTAACCTTTGGACCACTTCCCTGCCCCCACGGCTCGCGCCGTGGGCTAAGTTCTATCGCCCGCTGTCGCGGGCTGTGTTCCTTCGTCCCCGCGTCGCCACGTCCCCGCGTCCACACGTCTTCCCTCCCTCATCCTTCCTCTTGTCGCCGCCGCCGAACGCGCCTATAATTCGCCCACTCTCGTACAGCCCGAAGATGAGCGACTAGCCGAAGACGAGCGATCACGCGATGGCATATCTCAAACAGCAGCGCCCCGAAAAAGTGACCGTGCCAGCCGTCCGCGCGAGCAAGGAGCGCGGGGAGCGTCTGGTCTGCCTGACAGCTTACGACTACCCGACGGCGCGCGTCGTGGACGAGGCGGGTACGGACGTCATTCTCGTCGGCGACTCCGTCGGCAACGTCGTCCTCGGCTACGACACGACCGTCCCCGTCACGCTCGAAGAGATGATCCGCCACACGCGCGCCGTGCGCCGCGGCGTCGAGCGCGCCCTGCTCGTCGCAGACATGCCTTACGGCTCGTACCACACGGGCGCGGACGATGCCGTGCGCGCCGCCCTGCGCCTCGTCAAAGAGGGCGGCGCGGAGGCGGTCAAACTGGAGGGCGGCATCAACCGCGCCGACGTGGTCGAGCGGCTCGTGCGCGAAGAGATTCCGGTGATGGGTCACATCGGTCTGACGCCGCAGTCGGTGAACAAGCTCGGCGGCTTCCGCCTGCAAGGCAAGACGGCGGAGGCGGCGCGCCGCCTCGTCGAGGACGCGCGCGCGCTCGAAGCGGCGGGGGCTTTTTCGATTGTGCTCGAAGTCATCCCGCGCGAGATCGCCAAGCTCGTCACCGAATCAGTTTCGATCCCGACCATCGGCATCGGCGCGGGCGAGTTCTGCGACTCGCAGATTCTGGTGCTGCACGATCTCGTCGGGCTCTCGTTCAGCCGCACGCGCCCGCGCTTCGTCCGGCAGTACACGGACGTGCGCGCGCAGATGACCGAAGCGATCACGCGCTTTGCCGAAGACGTGCGCACGGGCGCGTACCCCGCCGAATCAGAGTCGTATCCGCTGCCCGCGGAAGCCGCCGCCGAGTTGGAAGCGGAGCGGCAGGCGGTCAGGCTCCGCCGCTCGGCGCTGAGCGATGAGTCGAAGTGTTAGAATAGCCGTTAGCTGTTAGCCGTTAGCCGTTAGCAAAACGATATATTAGTCTCCGGCATTCAACCGCGCGTCGTTTGCTGAAAGCTAATAGCTAATAGCTAACGGCTAATCGCTTCCTATGGAAATCATCAACCGCACACAGCGCATGCGCTCGGTGTCGCGCAAGGCGCGGCGCGATCAGGATCGCACCATCGGGCTCGTGCCGACGATGGGCGCGCTGCACGAGGGACACCTCTCGCTCGTGCGCGAGGCGCGCAGGATGTGCGACACGGTCGTCGTCTCGATCTTCGTCAACCCGAAACAGTTCGCCCCGACGGAAGACTTCGGGCGCTACCCGCGCGATCTGACGAAGGACACGATGCTCCTCGCCGACTACAACGTGGATTACATCTTCGCGCCGCCGGTCGAGGAGATTTACCCGAAGGGGTTCACCACCCACGTCGAGGTCGAGAGTCTCTCCGACCCGCTCGAAGGCGCGGCGCGACCCGGACACTTCCGCGGCGTCGCGACCGTCGTCGCCATCCTCTTCAACATCGTCCGCGCAGACTTCGCCTACTTCGGGCAGAAGGACGCGCAGCAGACGCTCGTCATCCGCCGCATGGTGCGCGACCTCGGCTTCGACACGGAGGTTGTCGTGCTCCCCACCGTGCGCGAAGATTCGGGGCTCGCGTTCTCTTCACGTAACGCATATCTCTCGGACGAAGAGCGCCGCGCCGCCCCCGTGCTCTACCGCGCGCTCGCGCACGCCGAGTCGGCTTACAGCGAGGGCGAGCGCAACGGCAGGCGGCTCGCCGAGTTGGTGCGCTCGGACATCGAGCGCGAGCCGCTGGCGCAGATCGATTACGTTGCGGTGAACGACGCCGACACGCTCGCCCCACTCGAACGGCTCGAAGACCGCACTGTCCTCGTCTCGCTTGCCGTCCGCTTCGGCAAGACCCGCCTCATCGACAACGTCCTGCTCAACAAGGCGAACAAGACGGGTCAACTCAAGACCGGCCCGCTCGTCAAACCGTAAGCCGTCTTGTTATCATTCCCTTTCCCGAAGAGCCCGCCGCATGGTTCATATGCCGACGGCAGCGCCGGGCTCGCCCTTTTCAATGGCAAGATTCCGTCTCATAGTGATTCTGGCATTCATCTCCGCCCTGTGCCTCGCGCGCGGCTCTCAGACCTCTGCCACGAACTACCTGTTACAAGACCCGGAGCAGCCCGCAGTCATCTCCTCCCCCGCCCCCGAATACCCGCCGATTGCGTTTGCCGCACGTGCTTCCGGCTCCGCCCGCGTCGAAGTTGAGATAGACGAGACGGGTGCGGTCAGCGCCGCGCGAATGACAAGCGGGCATCCCCTTTTGCGGAGAGCTTCCGAAGAGGCTGCAAGACGTTGGCGCTTCGCACCTTCGCCCGCCGGGACGGGGCTGCGCCGCGCCACACTTGTTTTCGACTTCATGCCGCCTGACGAAGTGGCGTGCGAAGGGCACGCGGACGAGCCGCCGGCGCAGTACGTTTCCCCGACCCACGTAGAGATTCGCTACCTCTATCATCCGCATCCTGCTGCGGACACAGTGGAGCGACTGCCAGGGAATTTGCCGCGCAAGTATTGCCGCGTCCACGGCGAGTTGTTGAGAAAGGATGAGGTCGAGATCAGGTACGGGCTACTCGGCTTCGCGCCCGGCTATGAGAAGGCGGAAGAAAAACTTTTCCCAAATGCAAACTTCTTCGTCGGCGGCGGCTGCGTGATCGAGACCGAAGTTGATCCATGCACAGGCGAGGAACGTCAGAGTAGTCCGCAGAGAGCCGAAGTGCTCTACTGCCCGAAGTGCCGTCTCGCGGAAAGCCTCTGGCATCGCAAGCACCCGTTAAAGCCCTGGAAGTCTGGATGAACACGAAACAGAAAGCTCATATCGAATTCACCTTGAACGGCGAGCCGACCGAGGTGGCGTTTGCGCCGCACAAGACGCTGCTCGAAGTGTTGCGCGAGGACTTGAATTTGACGGGGACGAAGCACGGCTGTGAACTCGGCGAGTGCGGCACGTGCGCCGTGCTCGTTGACGGTCGCTCGATCCTCTCGTGCCTCATGCTCGGACTCGACGCCGAGGGTCGGAGAGTTGAGACCGTCGAAGGCATGGCTGACGCCGCCGGGCTGCACCCACTGCAAGAGACCTTCGCCGACACCGGCGCGGCGCAGTGCGGCTACTGCACGCCCGGCTTCCTGCTCGTCGCGAAAGAGTTGCTCGCGCACAATGACAACCCCTCGCGCGAAGAGATTAAAGAAGCCTTGAGCGGGAATCTCTGCCGCTGCACCGGCTACATCAAAATCTACGAAGCGGTCGAACTCGCGGCGGCGAAGATGAGGGGTGAAGAGATGGAGTTGCCGCGAGAAGCTGTTTACGGACTTGAGTAGCAAGCGGACGGAAGCGATCAGAATGAGCGACAGCAACGGGAATAACTCGGACGGTCAGCGTGGCGGCAAGGACTTCAAGGTCGTCGGCAAACCTTTTCGCAAGGTGGACGCGCGGCAGAAGTGTACGGGGCAGACGCTGTTTGCAGACGACATCAGTCTGCCGCGGATGCTCTACTGCAAAATCCTGCGCTCGCACGAGCCGCACGCGCTGATCAAGTCGATTGACGTGTCGAAGGCGCTTGCGCTGCCCGGCGTCGTCGCCGTGCTCACGGGTAAGGACTTGCCGATCCCTTACGGCATCCTGCCCGTCTCTCAGGACGAGCACGCGCTGTGCGTGGACAAGGTGCGCTTCATCGGCGACCCCGTGGCGGCGGTCGCAGCAATAGATGAAGACACGGCGTTCGACGCGATGAACTTGATCGAGGTGGAGTACGAGCGGCTCCAGACGATCACGAACATCGAGGAGGCGATCATGGTGGACGACCCGCGCGTCCACGAGTATGGCGACGCGGGCAACGTCCACAAGAAGGTGCATCTCGAATTCGGCGACCTGGAAGAAGGCTTCGCGGCGGCGGATCACGTCCGCGAAGACGTCTTCTTCTACGAGGGCAACACGCACCTGCCGATGGAGCAGCACGCCTCGGTCGCGCACTTCGACCCCGACAACAAACTCACGCTCTGGTCTTCGACGCAGACGCCCCACTACGTCCATCGCGCGCTCGCCAAGACTTTGGAGCTGCCCGCGGCGCACGTCCGCGTCATCGCTACGCCGAATGGCGGCGGCTTCGGCGGCAAGAGCGATCCCTTCAACCACGAGATCGTCGTCGCCAAGCTTTCGATGATCACGCGCCGCCCCGTCAAGGTCACACTCACGCGCGAGGAAGTTTTCTACTGCCATCGCGGTCGCCATCCCGTCCTGATGAAGATCAAGACGGGAGTCAAACGTGACGGCGCGATCACGGCGATGGACTTCGAGTCGTTCTTAGACGGCGGCGCGTACGGCTCATACGGCGTCGCCTCGACGTTCTACACGGGCGCGCTGCAAACCGTGACCTACGAAGTGCCGCGCTACCGCTTCAAAGGCCTGCGCGCGTTTACGAACAAGCCGCCGTGCGGGCCCAAGCGCGGGCACGGCACGCCGCAGCCGCGCTTCGGACTCGAAATCCAACTCGACAAGATCGCCGAAGACTTGCGACTCGATCCGGCAGAGATGCGGCTCAAGCATCTCGTCAAGCCCGACACCGTGACCGCGAACTACCTGCGCATCGGCTCGATGGGTCTGGGCGAGTGCATCGAGCGCGTCGTCGAAGGCTCGGACTGGAAGAACAAGTTTTCCGGTTGGGACCGGACGCAGCGAAAACTCTCCGCAGGCAAGGGCATCGGCATCGCGTGCAGCTCTTACATCTGCGGCGCGGGGCTGCCAATCTACTGGAACAACATGCCGCACAGCGGAGTCCAGCTCGGCCTTGATAGACAGGGCGGCGTGCGCGTCCAGTGCGGCTCGACAGACATCGGGCAGGGGTCGGACTCAGTCTTGGCTTACATCGTCGCCGAAGTCCTCGGCATCGATCCGTTCGACATCCGCGTGCTGACAGCCGACACCGATCTGACGCCGGTCGATCTCGGCAGCTATTCGAGCCGCGTCACTTTGATGACCGGCAACGCCGCCATCCAGGCGGCGGAACGCGCGCGCGAGCTGTTGAGCAAGGCGGTCGCCGCCAAACTCTCCGTGCCGGAAGAGAACCTCGCCTTCGCCGAGCGTCGCGTCTTCGACGTGGAGAACCCGGAGACGGGCGTGACGTTCGCCGAGGCGGTCGTGCTCGCCGAGTCGAAGTTCGGCACCATCGGCACGGTCGGCTCATACACGCCGCCGCGCTCGCCAGGGCGTTTCAAGGGCGCGGGCGTCGGCCCCTCGCCCGCCTACAGCTATTCGGCTTGTGTCGCAGAGGTTGACGTCGATCCTGCGACGGGCTTCGTCGTTGTCGAGCGCGTCTGGATCGGCCACGACATCGGGCGCTCGATCAACCCGATGCTCGTCATGGGTCAGGTCGAGGGCGGAGTTTATATGGGGCTCGGCGAGGCGCTGATGGAGGAGATGACCTACCGCGCCAACCGCAACGTGGTGCACAAGTTTCCGTCGCTGCTTGAATACAAGAGTCCGACGACAATGGAAATGTGCGACGTCAAAACTTATTTGATCGAAGACGCCGACCCGAACGGCCCCTTCGGCGCGAAAGAGGTTGGACAGGGGCCGCTGCTCCCCGTCATGCCCGCCGTCGCCAACGCCGTCTATGATGCGGTCGGCGCGCGCGTCGACGAAGTCCCCATCACACCCGAAAAAGTCCTCGCCGCGCTGCGCGCCAAAGCTCAGGGCAAGCCGGCGCGCTACGGGCCGAAGGGCGTCCCTACAGTTGACTGGCAGGAACCTTTGAAAGTGCTCACGCCCGCCGAAGGCGGCGACGGGCGCGAGATGCCACGCGTGGCGGTACATTCTTAGAAAGATAGAGACTCAAGATCATGCCCGAACCTCGACTCAAAATCGCGGCGCTCGCCGCTTCAGTCCTCTTCGCCTTCGCCGTGTGCGCGGCGGCGACTGCGCAGCAGAAGGGTGCGGCCGTCTTCAAAGCACCTGATGGGTGGATGCCCGCCGACAAGACCGAGGTCGGCCCCATCCTCTTCCTCAATCCGAAGAAGCCCGCTCTGATGTTTGTCACCTACCCCAAGCCAGACGAGAGCACGACCGATGCGCAGCGGCTGCGGCTGCGCACGCTGGCCGCCGGGATGTTCTTCCATGACGACAAGGCCAGCCTCAACTGGGAGGTTAAGGCCATCCCCTCGCACCCCGGCGACGGTGACGGTAAGGCCGACATCGCTACAGCGAAGCAGGGCGACATGGAGGTACAGATCGTCACCTACGAGCGGACTACGGGCGTGCGCCCCTTCATCTATGGCTACATCGCCATGCACAGCAAGAATGGCGGCGCTCCCTTCGTCAGCGAGAATGGCGAGGGTGTCAAAGATTTCGACAAGCTCTGGAAGTCGCTGCCCAACTGAGGAGAGAAGTAGATCGCTATGATGAGACTTCCAAAATTCTCTTACCTCGTCCCGCGCACAGTGGCGGACGCAGTGAAGATGATGGGCGATGCTGGCATGGATGGGCAGTTCGTCGCTGGGGGCACTGATCTGTACCCGAACATGAAGCGGCGGCAGCAGACGCCGCAGACGGTCATCTCGGTCGCGCGCCTCGCGGAGTTGAACGAGATTACGGGCGATGGCAAAAGTGGCGTGCGCGTCGGCGCGGGCGTATCGCTCACAGACTTGCACGATCACCCGGTCATCAAACGCGACTACCCTGCGGTGGCAGCGGCGGCGCGGACGATCTCGACGCCCGTCCTGCGTAACATGGGCACCGTCGGCGGCAATCTTTTGCTCGACACGCGCTGCAACTACTACGATCAGAATTTCGAGTGGCGCAAGGGGATCAACTTCTGCCTGAAGAAGGACGGCGACGTGTGCTGGGTCGCGCCCGGCTCGCAGAAGTGCTGGGCCGTGCAATCCTCCGATCTCGTCCCGCTCATGGTCGCCATCGGCGCGCGCGTGCGGTTGGTCTCAACCCTCGGCGAGAGGGAGGTGGACGCCGCCGCGCTCTACAACGACGACGGCATCAACTACCTACACAAGCGCCACGACGAGCTGCTCGCCGCAATCCACCTGCCGCCCACCAACGGCTGGCGCGCGACGTACAAGAAGCTGCGCCGGCGCGGCGCGTTCGACTTCCCCGTGCTCGGCGTCGCCGTGCGCCTCGACGTGGAGCGCGACGGCACGATCAAGGGGGCGAAAGTGATCTTAGGCGGCATCGCGCCCGCACCTGTCGAAGTGCGAGACGCAGCAGACGCGCTCGTCGGCGGCGCGCTCGACGACGAGCGGATGCGGCGCGCGGCGGAGGCCTGCTACGTCAAGGCGCGGCCGCTCGACAACACGGATTTTCTGATGAACTGGCGCAAGCAGATGACGAAGCCTTACGTGATGCGCGCGCTCACGGAGTTGCGGTGAGGCTGTCCGTGGTCAGTGGTCAGTCGTCCGTTGTTTTCTCACCTCGACGATTGAGCGTCGGACTTTAGCCGTCACCCGATGAGCCACGGACAACAGACAACTGACGACGGACAGCGGACACTCGGCGTCGCCGCCATCCTTCTCGCCGCCGGGCGCTCGCGGCGCATGGGCGCGTTCAAGCCGCTGCTGCCGTTCGGGGCGACGACGGTCATCGAGTCGTGCATCAATAATCTACGCGGCGCGGGGGTAGCAGAGATTGTCGTCGTGCTCGGTCACCGCGCGGAAGAGTTG
>JBJMGS010000197.1:0-3095 GCA_045807785.1 Pyrinomonadaceae bacterium | reverse complement strand
CACTCATTCCCAACACTACCCACTTCACAAAAACAACCGCTGGGAGAACTGTCTGGAGGCGACCGAGGGCATCGACGAAGTTTACGGTCTGGCCGCCAACATGGGCGGGATCGGCTTCATCGAGACGCACAAGGCCGAGATCGTTCGCGACAGCACGCTCTGCAACATGCACACCATCGAGGCCTCGCGGCAGAACAACGTCAAGCGTTATCTCTTCACGTCGAGTGCGTGCATCTATCCCGGCTACTTGCAGAAGGACGCCGACGTGACGCCCTTGAAGGAAGAGGACGCTTACCCGGCGGACGCCGAGGACGGCTACGGCTGGGAGAAGCTCTACATGGAGCGCGTCTGCCGCCACTACCGCGAGGACTACGGCTTGGAGACGCGCGTCGTGCGCTTCCACAACATCTTCGGCCCCTTGGGCACTTACGACGGCGGTCGCGAAAAGAGCCCGGCGGCGATCTGCCGCAAGGTCGCCATGGCTTCGGACGGCGACTCCATCGAGGTCTGGGGCGACGGCGGCCAGACGCGCTCCTACTGCTACATCGACGACTGCGTCGAGGGCATCTACCGACTGATGCGGAGCAGCCACCGCGAGCCGATCAACCTCGGTCAGGATCGCATGATCTCGATCAACGAGCTGGTGGACATCGTCTCGAAGATCGCGGGCAAGCGCATCGGCAAGGACTACGACACGACGAAGCCGCAGGGCGTGAGGGGCCGCAACAGCGACAACACGCGCCTGCGCGAAGTCTTGAAGTGGGAGCCGCAAATCTCCTTAGAAGACGGGTTGGCGCGCACCTACCGCTGGATCGAGGGCGAGTTGCAGAAGAAGGGCGCGATCCCGGCAGCCGCCGCCGTCGCGTGAAAGACGCACGCCGTCGCCGCCTACGTCGAGAGTTTCAGGAAGTGTCTGGGCGACGGGGCCGGTCTCGGAGATTCCGGCGAGGTCGTCACCGCGAACCAACGGAACTGAGCTTCGGGGGCTCACCATGAACACGTATCTTACGCTCTTCCTAGTCTCGCTCTTCTCCTCGCTGCTGCTGACGCCAATCGTGCGCCGGATCGCGCAGCGGCGCGGGTGGCTCGACGTGCCGCAGGACGGGAGGCGAGTCCACACCGCGCCGATCCCGCGCCTCGGCGGCGTCGCCGTCTTCTGCTCGGTCGCCGCCGCCCTCGCCGTGCTCCCGTTCCTCGACAACCTCGTCACGGCGTCGCTGCGCGAGAACTGGCGCGATGTCGTGGCCGTCTTCGCCTCTTCAACCCTCGTCTTTCTCTTCGGCGTCTATGACGACCGCGTGGGCGCGAGCGCGAAGTGGAAGTTCGTGGCGCAGGGCGTGGCGGCGACGCTGCTCTACTTTCTGGGCGGGCACATCGGCGCCGTCACGATCCCCTTCGTCGGCTCGGTGGCGGTACCGCCCGTCGTCGGCTTTCTCTTTACGGTGGTGTGGGTCGTCGGCGTGAGCAACGCCTTCAACCTGATCGACGGGCTCGACGGGTTGGCGACGGGTGCGGCGCTCTTCGCCTCGCTCGTCATGTTCGGCACCTCACTCGTGCAGGGGCACCCGATGGTCACCGTCGTCTCCATCGTCCTGACGGGCTCGCTCATCGGATTTTTGCGCTACAACTTCAACCCGGCTTCGATCTTCCTCGGCGACTCGGGCTCGCTCTTCGTCGGCTTCCTGCTCGCGGCGCTCTCGGTCACGGGCGGGCAGAAGGCTTCGACTGCGGTGGCGGTCGCGATCCCGATCATGGCGTTCGGGCTCCCCGTCATCGATACCGGTTTCACGATGGCGCGCCGTTTCGTCTCGGCGAAGCCCCTCTTCGAGGGCGACCGCGAGCACATCCACCACAAGCTTCTGGAGCGCGGCTGGTCGCAGCGCCGCGTCGCCTTCGTGCTCTACGGCGTCTGCGCCCTCTTCGGGATGGCGGCGCTCTTGTTCACGAGCGACGGCGGCACGGGGCGGCTCACCGGTCTCGTCCTGCTGGTGACGGGCGCGGCGGTGGTGCTGATCGCGGGACGCCTGCGCTACCATGAGGTGGACGAGGTGCGCGCCAGCGTCATGCGCAATGTGACGGACCGGCGCGCGCGCGGCGCCAACAACATCGCCATCCGACGTGCCTCCCACGCGATGAAGAGCGCCTCGACGCTCGGCGAGCTGCTCGCCGCGCTCGAACAGGTGCTCGAGCTCGGCGAGTTCGCCCACGCGTCGGCGCAACTGGGGCGCGGTGGCGACGCCGACGCGAGCGCGCGCGCCATCGAGCGCTCGCGCGGCAGCCGGAGTCTGAGGGGTGCCGAGGTAAGCGGCACTCTCGTCCACTGGGAGTGGAGGCGCGACGAGGGCGCGCAGCTCGACGTCGCCGGATCGGAGCTGTTCTGGACGCTGCGCCTGCCGCTCAGCACGGACGACGGCGCTTGGGGCTATGTTAACTTCTACAAAGAGCTGACGGACGAGCAGCTTATGCTCAACGTGAACTACTTGAGCGGCTTCTTCCGCTTGGAGATGGCGCGGGCGGCCGAGCGGGCCTTCGGCGGCGCGAAGGAACAGACGCCGGAGCACGAGAGAGTTTATGCGGGCGCCGTCGGCGCGGGAGGATAACTGGTGAGGGTACTGGTCACGGGCGGGGCGGGGTTCATCGGGTCGCACCTGTGTGAGCGGCTGCTCGACGCAGGGCACGACGTGCTGTGCCTCGACAATTTCTTCACGGGGCGGCGCACGAACGTCGCGCGCCTCTTAAACGATCCGCGCTTCGAGCTGGTGCGCCACGACGTGATCGAGCCGGTGCTGCTCGAGGTCGACCGGATTTACAACCTCGCCTGCCCGGCCTCGCCCGTCCACTACCAGTTCAACCCCGTCAAGACCGTCAAGACCAACGTCATGGGCACGATCAACATGCTGGGCTTAGCCAAGCGCGTCGGCGCCCGCATCCTCCAGGCCTCGACCTCGGAAGTCTACGGCGACCCGCAAGTCCACCCGCAGCGTGAGGACTACTGGGGGCATGTAAATCCAATTGGGATACGTGGAGTATACGATGAGGCGAAGCGCTTTGCCGAGGCCATGACGATGGCCTATCACCGCTACCACGGGCTTGAT
>JBJMGS010000196.1:0-15906 GCA_045807785.1 Pyrinomonadaceae bacterium | reverse complement strand
GGGATCACTTGACAGCCGGGACTGACCGTAAGTTCCACCGACGCCCCGACCTACAACACGCCCCTCGGGTCGCCGCAACCTCTACAGACAACCGAATCGTTAAAAAGCGCCCTCACCGTCGCTCTCGTCAGCGAGCGCCTTCTCGCGCTCGGACGCGCACGCGCCGCCGCCGTGTCGTCCCGCTTACGCCCCCGCCGCAGGGCGAAAGCAGGTCACGGGCTGTCGGCAGGCGCGAGCCTCGCAAAGCAAATCTCTTTTTCGGAGTGAAACCCATGCGCAGACAAACCTCCCAACTCCTTCTCTCATTCGCCGCAGCGGCAGCAGCGCTCCCGCTCCTCGCCGCGCACGCCCGCGCGCAGTCAGCCGCGCCCGTCTCCGTGCTCGCCTCGGCGCGCGCCGAGAACGACCGCGACCGCGACGGCTTGCAGGGGCCCGTGCGCCGCATCCGCACCGAGAACGCCAAGCTCGTCCCCAAGGAGGGCAAGCTGGTCGAAGGTCAGCACAGTGTGCTGGAGACGGCGACCTACGACATGAAGGGCACGAAGATCGACACCGCCTACTTCCTCTCGGCGGGCGGCTCGCTCACGGGCAAAGAGGTTTACAAGTACGACGAGCGCGGCAACATCGTCGAGATGACGCTCTTCAACGCGGACGGGTCGGTGATGAGCAAGGAGAAGTACGACTACGATTTCGACGCCGTGGGCAACTGGACGAAGATGCTCACCTCGGTCGCCGTCATCGAGAACGGCAAGACGAGCTTCGAGCCGACCGAAGTCACACTCCGCTACATCAGCTACTACCTCGAAGACTCGGTGGCGAAGAAACTCCAGCCCGGCCAAGCGCCGAACACGAGCGCGTTGAGCACGCCCGCGCCGAGCGCCAACGCGACGAACACGAGTGCCGCGCCCAAGCCGCAGACGGTCGCGCAGGCACCCGCGCCGAAGCATGTCGTGGCGCTGCCCGACGCCGTGTTGAAGTCGCACGCGCCGAGCGCGGGCGCGCTCAACGCGCCGAACATGAGCGTCGCGACCGGCGCGAGCGCGCCCACGGTCAAGGCTGACGACGATCTGCCGCCGCCCGTGCTCGCGGCGAAAGCGCCGGTGCGTCCCGTCTCCGGCGGCGTCCTGAACGGCAAGGCGGTGAGTCTGCCGCCGCCGCTCTACCCGGAAATCGCCAAGCGCGCGCGCACGACCGGGCTGGTCGTCGTCGAGGTCGTGATCGACGTCTCGGGCAGGGTCATCGCGGCGAAGGCCGTGAGCGGCCCTGACATGCTGCGCCAGGCCGCCGAGCGTGCCGCGATGGCGGCGAGGTTCACGCCCGCGCTACTCTCCGGCCAGCCGGTGAAGATGACCGGCACGATCAACTACAACTTCACTCTCTAACACGCGGCACGTGCGCGCGCGCTGCGCCAGGCCCACCACCTCGACGGACGAAAGAGAACAAGCATGTCAATGAACGGACAGTTGAGCGATCTTCACCTGAGCGAACTGATCGAGTTTTTCTGCAACCAGCGCAAGACGGGTCGGCTCAAAGTGGACTACGCCCTCGCCCCCGGCGTCTTCTTCATCAAGGAGGGCGAACTGGTTGACGCCAAGGTCGGCACGCTCAACGGCAAGGACGCGGTCTTCTTCGCGCTCACCCTCCCCTCCGCCGCCTTCGACTTCAGCGCCGGGATGAACTCCTCGCGCCGCACGATCAACGACTCCTGGGCGAGCGTCGTCCTCGAAGGTCTGCGCCGCATCGACGAGGGCGTGATGCCGGAGTTCGACGCCTTCGTCGGGGAGGAAGAGGTTGACGAGGCGACGCTCGATTACCTCTCCTGTCTCGAAGAGGCGAAGGGCAAAGAAGTCGCGGCGGCCCAAGCAGACGCCGCGCAAACGGAAGCCGCGAAGGCTCCTGCGGACAAGCAGGAACGGGACACGGCCGCGTTCACGCCGCTCTCGATGACGGTCGAGGCTTCGGGCGGCGGCAGAAGCAAGGCGATGGTCGCGGGCGTCGTCGCGGCGCTCGTGCTCGTCTGCGCCGTCGCCGCCATCCCCGTCAGCCGACGCCTCTCGCGCTCGAAGGAAGCGCCCGCCGCCGTCCCGACGCCGCAGCAGGCGTCCGCGCCCGTCGAGGCGCCCGTCGAAACTCCCGCGAGCGAGACGGCCACCGCCCCTGTAGACGCGAGCGCAACCGACGCGGCGACGACCGATGACGCCGCGCGGCGCGAGCAGCAACAACGCGACGCGCGCGAACGTGCGCGCAAGCAGCGCGAGGAAGCCGCTAAGAACGCCGCGCAGGATCAGACCCTGACGACAACCGCGCCCAAGCCCGCCACGACGACGCCCACGGGCGCTAAGACCGTGCGCGTCCAGATCAGCTACGACGAGGCGGGGCGCGTCACGCAAGCCGCGGCCATCGGCACGAGCCCCGGCGCGGAAGCCTACGCCGCCACGGCGGTGCGCGTCGCGCGCTCGCGCCACTTCACCCCCGGCAAAGCCGGCTCGACCGTCGTTACCATCCCGATCAACTAGCCGCCCGCTAGGCTAAAGAATAAAGACCGGCACAGAGGTTCACACCCGTGCCGGTCTTTTCGTTCCGCGCGCCTCCGCCGGAACATTCGACTCTGTGCGGCTTTAGTCGTTGCCGTAGGAGAGTATCCACTCCATCACCGGGTCGCGCCCGGCTTCGTAGGTGTTCCAATCGGGCGGGATAAGTTTATCGGGCATAAACGCCGGCACGTCTTCGTCCAGGAACTGGTAATACTTCGTTGAGTAGGAGACGGTGAGACGCGAATGCGGCAGCGTCATCTCGTCGTTTTCCGCATAGCTGTTCGGGCGCTCTCCCGGCGGCTCGCCGACGATGATCGCGTTCGTCTGTTTTTTGAAATCAATGGCGTTCCAGAGCGCTGCGGAAAACGTCCTGCGCCCGGTGATCACGAAAAGACGCCCCTTCTGATTGATCGCGGCGCGCTTTTGAATAGCCGGAATCAAACTGCGGCGCACCGTCGAAGAATCGCCGCCGCTATTTCCCCGCAAATCGAAAACGAGGCGCGTCGGCTTGCGCTCGTCAACCAGCTTGATCACGTTGTCGAATTCCTGACACCCTCCCAGCAGACTGCATTTCGGGTAATGCCGGAAGTTGACGTAGATGGTCTGCGAATCCGGCAGATAAACATACCAGAAATCTTCGTTCGGCTTCTGCCGGTAAAGCGGCTCTTCTTTGGCAGCGGGGAGTAAAGACGTTTGCGGCGCTCCGGCGCTCGCGCCCACAGTCCGCTTGACGGAAGCAACTTCCAGAGTGAACTGTTTGCCCGCGTCCGTTGCGAAAGTGAAGGGGACGCGCTCGACACTCGGCGTGAGGCCGATGGTTTGAAGCGCTTCGGGGCTACTCATCCACTGCGCGCTCACGCTCAACACGTACCATTCATTTTTGCTCTCGTCCTCGGAAAGCACCGTGGCGTTAAGACGCGCCTTCACCTCTTTGATTCCGGTGTCGCCGATTTTCACCACGCGCGCGCCCAACGCTTCTTTGTAAGGCTCGGCGATGTGCGTCACGCGCAACTCGTCGCCGAACCAGTAGAGCCGCAGGGGGAGGTAGCGAAACCACTGGGGCGTCACGACGATCGTGTGCCCGTCGCCGACCTTGGCGGTAATTTCCACCATCCTGACGACGATTTGATAATCCTCGAGCGAGGGTATTGCCTCGTCGAGTTCTTTGACCATTTTTTCAAACCGCTCACGCGAGATGTTATGAAAAAGATTCTTGTGCCGCCTGGGTAGTTCACGGGCGAAGTATCGCAAGTCCTGATGCCATTGCGCCTTGCTGAGCGGCGGGGCTTCGCCGGCGCCCTGCGCCCGAGAGGTGACAGGCGGCAAACAGGTACCGAACAGTGAAATGAGCGTAACGGCGACGATCAGTTTTCTCATCTGAAGTAACCTCCCGGTTCTTCCGTCATCACGATTCTCATCAATTGATCGAAGTAAATAGGCTGAGCGACGAACGATGAAGGAGTGCTCGAACCGGCTTGAGTGATCATTACTTCATCCTTACTTCGCCGGCGCGGTGAGCAACAGATTCACGGGCTGGCTGCTCTGCGCCGTGCGGCGCACGAAGGGCAGCTCGACGGAGGAGGCGTAGCGTTTGTTCCTCGCCAGCGAGATGGTCGGCGTGCCTTCGGTGGGAAGGCGCGCGAAGGTGCTCCGGTCGTGCCCGGCAACGGCGATGCGGATGCGGTGACCCTTTTTGATCAGCACCGACGTGGGCTGCATCCCGAACTTCAACTCGGCGACTTCGCCGGGCACGAGCGGCTGCGCGTCCTTGTGCTTGAACGAGTGGTAGGGCACGGGCGACTTGTAGGGGGGCGCGTCGGTCGAGATTTTGCGGTGCAGCGCGCGCAGTTGACCTTCGGTCAGGTAAATCACCCTCCCTGCCTCGTCCACGTCTTCGAGATAGACGAAGAAGTTTCCGTCCGTGCGTGTCGAGGTCACGTAGAGATCGACGACGGGGTAGCCCGTGATCTCCGTGTCTTCCGTTAAGGGCTGGCTGGTGTAGGTCAGCAGCTTGGCGTCCTCGGCGGCGCGGTCGGGATACTTGACCTGACCACCGAGCTGCGTGCGCCAGCGGTTCTGCTCGCCGGTCGTGGCGTCGAAGTCAACTTTGTAACTGTCCGCGCCGGTCGCGACCGTCGGCACGGACGAAGTGAGCGCGTTGTCAGCCGCCATGTAGAAGCGCGCCGGCGTCGTGCCTTCGACGGGCCAGACCTTCGTCGCCTTCCAACGCTCCTCGCCCATCGTCAAATAGTAGAGCACGCGCTCGCGCGTGAGATCAGCCTCGACGCCTTTGAGATATTGATCGAAGACGCGCAGCCACTCGTAGGTGAGGAACAGTCGCGGCGACTCGGGCGTGACATACGGGTTCGCGTTCTGCGACGCGCCGTGATTCCACGGACCGATCACGTCGCGCTGCGGGTTCGAGAAGTTGATGAAGGTCTTGATCACGGCGTCCGCCGTCACCGCGTCGAACCAACCGCTCCAGCCGCTGATGAGCGTGCCCGAGCGCTCGATCTCTTTGCGGTAGTTGAAGAGGCTGAAGGTGTCGAGCGTCGCGCCGAACGCGGCGTCGTCGCGGAACGTGATGCGCTGCGCTGACTTGTACACGTCTAAGTTCCCCGCGTGCTCGCGCATCGCCGCCTGCAAGAGGTGATGATCCGCGTCTTCGGCGACGGGGCGCACGCCCGCGTTGTTGTCGAGCTGCTGATCGCCTTCGTTCCACTGTCTGATCATCCACTCGTTAAAGACGCCGCCGGGAAAGGCAATGTCGGTGTACTCGTCGAACTCGTAATGACGAGGCAGCACGGCTTTGACCGCCGCGCGTGCGGGCGCGGCGAGCAGCGCGGCGGAGTTGCCGCTGTAGGAGTTGCCGTACGCGCCGACTCTGCCGTTCGACCACGGCTGCGCCACGATCCAATCCACGATCTCGCCGCCGTCCTTAACTTCCGCGGGCGACCACGGCATCGTCCACACACCGAACGACGCGCCCGTGCCGCGCACGTCCACCATGACGACCGCGTAGCCGTGCAGCACCAGGAGCCTTTCAAGACCGCCCACGGCGTTCCCCTCTCGCGCGCGCCAGTAGCGCGTCTGGTTCATGAGCGAGGGGACGCGCGCGCCGGCGGGCAGACCCTTCGGCAGGTACACGTCTATGGCGAGCCGCACGCCGTCTTTCGTCGTCACGTAGAGCGACCGCGAGTCGATCTCCGTGTACGCCGGATCGGTGTAGCCCTTGTAGCGCGCGGCGGGCGGGACGGCGGGCAAGGGCGGCGTGGGCGACGGCTGCGACGGCTGCGCCGTTTGCGTCTGACGCGCGAGTGCGGGGCGATGGCCGGCGACGACAAAGATGATGACGACGCAGAAAATGATAATCAGACCGCGCAGGGCAGACGAAACTAGCTTGTGCCTCATGGCTACTCCTCGGAACTTGATAATTAAAACGGCTGGCAAGGTCGCGTGCTTCGACCGAGAGTATGACGCACGGGGCGCGAGCTTTTGCGCGCGGGTTGTTGACCGCGCCCGCCACGCAGTTGACCGTCAGCGTCACGCTTCGTCGCAAGGGTCGTGCCTGCTGCGCGGCGCATGCCCGTTCGTCTCTCTTGTGCGCGGGCGCGGCGCTGGGCTAGATTTTCGGCGGGAGGTTTTCACACGTGCCCCGCGTCTCCACGGTTCAGTCCAAGGCAGTCCTCAAGATCGCGGCTGCGGTGGGAGAAGCCGGACTCGACCCGGCTGAGCTTTACCGCGCGGTGCGCTTCGACCCCGCCGCGCTCGCAGACCCAGACCGGCGCATCCCCTTCGCGCAGCTCGTCGCGCTCTACGAGCACGGCGCGCGGCTCACGAATGATGCGGCGTTCGGTCTGCACATCGGCGAGCGCGTCAGCCCGACGATGTTCGACGTGCTCGGCTACGTCGTCACCAACAGCCTGACGCTCGGCGAGGCTTTCGCGCGACTGGCGCGCTTCCATGCCATCTGGACGGACGGCGCGTCGTACAAGCTCACCACGCACGACGGCGAAGCGCGTTTATCATACGAGTACGCCGGGGACATCTGCGGCGCGCGCCGACACGACTGCGAGATGTCGTTCGCGACCCCCGTCGTCTTCATGCGGCGCATCGCGGAACTCGACTGGCACCCGCATGCCGTCTCGTTCCAGCACGACGTGCCCGCGGACACTACCGAACACCGGCGACTGTTCCGCGCGCCGATCCTGTTCTCGCAGCCGCGCAACGAGATGGTCTTCGACGCCGCGCTCTTGAAGCTCCCGCTCCTACAAGCCGACCCAAGTCTCTGCGCCGTCCTCGACCGCCACGCCGAAGAATTGCTCGCACGCCTGCCGCGCGGCGGCGACGCGGGCACGTGCGTCCGACGCCTGCTCGCCGAAGGTCTCGGCGCCGCCGTGCCGAGCCTCACCTCCGTCGCGCGACAACTCGGGCTCAGCCCGCGCACGCTGCAAAGGAAACTGAACGAAGAGGGCACTTCTTGGAAGGACTTGCTCGACGAGGTGCGCCGTAATCTCTCGGAGCGTTATCTGCGAGAGCACGAAATGGCCATCTGTGAGGTCGCCTACCTACTCGGCTTCTCCGAGTCGAGCGCCTTCCACCGCGCCTTCCGGCGCTGGACGGGCAGCACGCCCAGTGAGTTCCGCCGCGCGCACGCGGCACACCACCCGCAAACCCGACGTGATTAAGATCGATTGCTGAGATCGGCGAGACCAGCGGCTGAGAGCGCGAGGAGCAGGGCGCGCTTCAAGCCGTGGTCGCGCTGGCGCGGGTCGTACCACTCGTCGGTCGTGTGCGAGCACCCCGATGCGCCGCCCGCGCCGATGGTGACGGCGGGGACGCCGAGCGAGATGGCGACGTTCGAGTCGGTCGAGGAGCAGTCGAGGCGCGGCTGGTAGCCGACGGCGCGCGTCGCCGCCTGGGCCAGCAGCACGAGCGACGCGTCGGGCGGCGTGATGCCGCCGGGGCGGTCGCCGATCAAGTTCATTTCGAGTTCGAGGGGCTGCACGCCCGCGCGCCGCGCCGCGTTCTCTTCCGCCGCCGCCTCGCGCACCGCGCGCCGGAAGAAGGCGTCGAGGCGTTGCAGCTCGCCCGCCGACTCCGAGCGCAGATCGACGTCGAAGGTCGTCTCCTGCGCGATGACGTTGACGCCCGTGCCGCCCGCGATGCGTCCGACGTTGAAGGTCGTGCGCGGGCGCGCGGGCGCGGGGTAGGCGGCCAGTCGCGCGATGGCGCGCCCCGCCGCGTGCACCGGGTTCGCCGCGCCGAAGTCGCCCCACGAGTGACCGCCCGCGCCCGCGAATCTCACGCGGTAGCGGCGCGACGCGAGCGCCACGTTCGTGATGCGCTCGACGCCGGGGCCGTCCAGACTTAAGAAGGCGTCGATCTGTCCGGCCCACTCGCCCGCCGTCAACAGGTGGCGCGCGCCCCGCAAGTTCCCCTCGCCCTCTTCGCCGACCGTCCCCGTGAACAGAAGCGTCCCTTCCGTCTCGATCTTAAACTCGTCGAGCGAGCGAGCGAGCGCCAGGAGCGCGGCGAGCCCGCAGCCGTCGTCGGCAATGCCCGGCGCGAACATCCGCCCGCCCTCGCGCCGCACCGTGAACGAAGTCTCTTCGGGAAAGACCGTGTCGAGGTGCGCGCTCACGACGACGAGCGGGCGCAAGCTCTGCCCCCGACGGGGCGCGACACAGTTCCCTTCCTCGTCGAGCCGCGCGTCCGTCAGCCCGCACTGCCTGAGCCGCGCCGCGAGGTACTCGGCGCGCGCACGCTCGCCGAACGGCGGCGCGGGGATCGCGCACAGTGCGGCGTGCTCCTCCGTGATCTCCGCGGCGCGCTCCTCGAAGAACCGGAACGCGCCCCGCACGCGCTCGTCCGCCAGCAGATCGCTGGCGACTTGTTCGTGCGAGAGTGCGGTGGTCGGACTAGCCATGACGATGAAGGATGAAGGATGAAGGATGAAGGATGAAAGCGTGGCTATTCAACTCGAACGGCTCTCTTTCATCCTTCATCCTTCATCCTTGTCCTTTCAGACAAGCTGCCTCACTTCGTCTTCGGTGAGCACGCCCTGCGCGCCCTTGGCGCGGTCGTAGATGCGCGCGACGCGTTCGTCGGTCGCGTCGAGCCCGCGCGATTCGAGCCAGTAGATGACGTTGGATTTGCCGCTCATCGGCCCGACCTCGATCACCTGCCGCAAGCCGAACTGGCCGGCGGGGACTCCCGAGTAGATCAGGTCGGCGAGTTCCGTGTCGCCTTTGCGGAAGCTCTTGATGACTGCCGCCGCGTGGACGCCCGTCGCCGTGCGGAAGGCGTCGCGCCCGAAGACCGGGTAGTTGAGCGGGATCGTCCAATGGCAGCTTTCCGCCGCCGCCTCGCAGTAGTCCTTGAGCTTCGAGAGATCGTTGTCGATCCATCCCAAGAGTTTCAGGTTGACGAGCAGTTGATCCATCGGCGTGTTACCGACGCGCTCGCCCATCCCGAGCGCCGAGCCGTGAACCTGATCCGCACCACCCTCAATCGCGGCGAGCGAGTTGACGACACCCAGGCCACGATCCTGATGGCCGTGCCAGTCGAGCCGGACGCCGCCGCCCTGCTCCTCGATGATCCGTTTGACGAAGCGCACGACCGCGCGCGCGCCGTCCGGCGTCGAGTGCCCCACGGTGTCGCAGACGCAGATCGCCCGCGCGCCCGCGCGGATCGCCGTCGTGTAGAGCGCGCGGATCGTGTCGGGGTCGGCGCGCGTCGTGTCCTCGGTGACGAACATGACGGGCAGGTTTTGCGCGACGGCGAAGCCGACGGCTTCCTCGGTCAGTTTCAAGAGCTGTTCGAGCGTCCAGCCTTCGGCGTAGGAGCGCACCGGCGACGAGCCGATGAAGGTGCAGGCTTCGATAGGGATGCCGGCGCGCTGCGAGATTTCGGCGATGGGGCGGATGTCGTTCTGGTGCGTGCGCGCGGCGCAGTTCGGGCGAATCCGCATCCGCTGCTCGACGATCTCGCGCGCGAGCCGTTCGACGCCCGCGGCGTGCGTGCCGCCCGCGCCGGGCAGGCCGATGTCCGCCGTGTCGATGCCGAGATCGTCCATCAGGTGGAGCAGCTCGATCTTTTTCTCGACCGGCGGCTCGCACACAGAGGGCGATTGCAGCCCGTCGCGCAGGGTCTCGTCGTCGAAACTGATGCGCCGGTCGGGCGCGGCAAACGTCGGCTCGACACGGTTCCAGTCGTAAATCAGATCGCTCGCGGGCACTGCCGTCAACCTCCTGAAAGTGGGGGAAATTCCGTTCGCCGTGCGTCTCGCTTCGGTGTTTGAAGCATTGCAACCGGCGCGCGGAAAGTCAAGCAAGACGAACTTCACGCGGCGCACGGTCTAGGCGTCGAACACGCACGCGCGGCGCGGAGCGTCCCTCTTTGACTTGCGCCGCGCCGGTGTTGTAGCTTCGACGCTCGCGGCGACCTTCTGCCCGCCACGGCTAAACTCCCCGCGCAAACCCTTCGGATGACCGCTTTTAAGATCGCCGTCGGCTCGGTTCGCTCCGCCAAGCTGCTGGCTGTGCGCGCGGCGTGTGCGCGCGTGGCGACTCTCGATCACGCGTGGGCAAAGGCCGAGATCGTCGCCCGCGAGGTGGAGACGGGCGCCCCCGCCATGCCGCTCACCGACGCGCAACTGATGCGCGGCGCGCGCGAGCGGGCGCTCGCCGTGCGGCGCGTCCTGCGCGGCGAGGGCGAGACGGCGCACCTCTACGTCGGGCTCGAAGGCGGCTTCCACACCGTCACGCTCGACGGCGTGCGCCACACGTTTTTGCAGGGCTGGGCTTATGTGACCGACGGCGCGCACGGCCACTTCGGCGTCAGCCCGTCGGTCTCCGTGCCCGCCTCGATCGTGCGCCAGGTCGTTATCGGCAGGCGCGAGCTGGGCGAAGTGATCGACGAGATGACGGGCGGGCGCGATGTGCGAAGCCGACAGGGCGCGTGGGGCGTCATCTCGCGCGATCTACTGACGCGCGCACAGAGTTTCGAGGCGGCGCTCGTCGCCGCGTTCGCACCGTTCTACAATTCGGAGATGTTTGGGAGCAAGTAGCTGTTAGCAGTTAGCTGTTAGCTTTCAGCCAATAGATGACAGGTAAACTTCTGATCGTTAACGTTGGGCATTCGACTATTCTGATAAGAGCTAAAAGCTAATAGCTAACTGCTAATAGCTAACTTCCATCTCATGGACGAGTTCATCGCACAGGGTAACGACGAGCATTTGAGCGTGATCCCGCACCGCGCGACGCCGGGGTGGGTTGAGGTCATCGCGGGCTCGATGTTTTCGGGCAAGTCGGAAGAGTTGATCCGGCGGCTGCGGCGCGCGCGCATCGCGCGGCAGAAGGTGCAGGTCTTCAAGCCCGAGATCGACAACCGCTACTCGCAGGATCACATCGTCTCGCACTCAGAGATGCGGCACGAGTCGGGCGTGGTCGCAACCGCCGCCGAGATACTCGCGCAGGTCAGGCCGGAGACGGACGTGGTCGGCATCGACGAGGGGCAGTTCTTCGATAACGATCTCGTCGGCGTGGCGAACGAGCTGGCGCGCCGCGGCGTGCGCGTCATCATCGCCGGGCTCGATCAGGACTACATGGGGCGTCCCTTCGAGCCGATGCCGCAGCTCTTAGCCATCGCCGAGTACATCACCAAGACGCACGCCATCTGCGTGCGCTGCGGCCAGCCCGCCAACTACTCGCAGCGTACCGTGCAGGTCGAAGGTCAGGTCGTCGTCGGCGCCTCAGACGCCTACGAGGCACGCTGCCGCCGCTGCTTCGTCCCGCACGCCGACGCGCCGACATCGTACAAGGATGAAGGATGAAGGATGAAGGATGAAAGGAAAGCTGATTGAGTGTCAGCCACGCTTTCATCCTTCATCCTTGCTTTCATCCTTCATCTTTCATCCTTCGTCTTCCTCTCCCAAGCAACGCCGCGCCCCGCTTCCCGCGTCTCACGCAAGAAGTCTCCGCTTCCCTCGTTCAACGAACTGAGCCCACTGGCGAATTGGAACTCAGACTGTTTCGAGGAGAACGAACATGAACACGCACACACGCGCGCGCCTCTCAGGGCTCGCGCTCTTCGTCGCCGCACTCACCCTCGCCTGTGCGACCACGGCCCAAGTCCGTCAACCCACAACCGCCGAGGCGGCAGCCGCCGCCGACTACACTGTCTCCGGCCCCTACACGCACAAAAACCTCTCCGTCTTTCTCGTCCGCGCCAAAGACAAGACGGCGGACGGCGGCAACTTCCTCACGCTCCAGGAGGCGCTCCAGCAGAAGAAGGTCGTCGTCTACGAGACCAGGAACGTCAACGAGCTGGCCATCGAGAATGTCTCCGGCGAGGACGTCTTCGTCCAGTCGGGCGACATCGTCAAGGGCGGCCAGCAGGACAGAATGCTCGCCATCGACTTGGTCGTGCAGGCGCATTCGGGCCGCATCGCCATCTCCGCCTTCTGCGTCGAGCACGGTCGCTGGACGAAGCGCGGCGCGGAAGCCGCGGCGCAGTTCTCGACCTCGACCGACCGCGCCGCGACGAAGGATTTGAAGCTCGCCGCGCGCAGCGCCCGCTCGCAGGGGCAGGTCTGGGCGAAGGTCGAGGAGGCGCAGTCGAAGCTCAGCCACAACGTCGGCGGCGCGGTCAACTCGGACGCCTCGCCGACGAGCCTCCAGCTCTCTCTAGAGAACCCGAAGGTGCGCGCGACCGCGGACGAGTACGTCCGGGCGCTCACGTCAGCGCCGGTGGGTGACGCGGACGTGGTCGGCTACGCCTTCGCCGTCAACGGGCAGATCAACAGCGCGGAGGTGTACGCCTCGCACGCGCTCTTCCTCAAACTCTGGTCTGGCCTGCTCAAGGCGAGCGCGGTCGAGGCGGTCGCGGAGTTGCAGCCCGATGCGAAGTCCGCGCCGGAGAAGAGCGCCGCGGACGTGCGCGCCTTCCTCTCCGAGAGCGAGAAGGCGGACGCCAAGCAGGAAGCCGTGGGCGCGCGCGTCCAACTCGTCACGCGCGAGTCGAAGTCGAACGTCATGTTCGAGACGCGCAGCACTTCGGGCGCGTCGGCGTCGAAGATGGTGCACAAGAGCTACATCAAAAAAGAGTAGCCAACCGTCAAACGCGGAAGTAGGAACGCGGAACGATGAAGTGAAAGAGGCAACCTGTTTTCACTTCATCGTTCCGCGTTCATCGTTCATCGTTACCCATTTCTGTGCTATCCTCACGGGCGATCAAACCCCCTTGACGAGACAACCGAGTAGTTCGTCCTAATTCTTTCCCGACGGAGGAGACATAAAGCCCATGCGCGCTCTACGTACCGAAAAACTTCTGCTCGCGCTGCTCACGCTCGCGCTCGCCGGCGCGGCGTGCCAGCCCGGCGCGACCGACACGAACGCGACCAACGCCCATGCCAACACCGCGAACGCTAACTCGACGAACACCGCGGCGGCGACCAACACCAACGACGCGAACGCCTCCGCCACCGCCTTCGAGACGCGCGAGCCCAACCAGTATCAGGCGACGCTCGTCATCACGCAGGCGGCGACGAACAAGGGGCAGGCGTTGAACGTGCCGAGCGTGAAGATCGCGCGCGACGGCGACAACCGGCGTTACTCGATTGCGGGTCTGCCGGTCGTCGGCGAACTCGTCTTCCTCGACCGCGCAGATAAGCGCTACCTCGTCATCACGGGTCAGAAGAAGTACCTCGAACTCGGGCCGGAGACGACCGGCTTCGACGTGCGCTCTTTGACCCCGGCGCAGATGGCTGACCGTCTGAAGTCGCAGCCGGGCGTCGTGCGCGTCGGCGACGACATCGTCAACGGTCGCAGCGTCATCAAGTACCGCTACGCCGCCGCCTCACACACCTCGACCGCCGCGGGCGACGTCAGCGGCGACAGCTTCATCTACGTGGACAAGGACACGGGGCTGCCGATCAAGTTCGAGGGCTCGGCGCAGTCCACGGGCAATGTTGCGGGCGCGTCGCAAGGAAGGCTTACGGCGGAGCTGCGCGATCTACAGACGACGGTTGACCCGGCGGTCTTCGATCTACCGCAGGGCTACGCGCAGGTCTCGAAGGAAGAGATGAAGCAGTACATGCAGACGCTCGCGACCGCGTTCCAGTTCCTGATGCAGATGAACAATCAGGGCGGCGCGGCTCCCGCCGCGACTGCCTCGCCCGCCGCGAGCGCGTCACCCGCGGCCACACAGCACTAACGGGGGCGGAGGACGAACCAGCGATGCGTTACATCATCCTGCTCCTCGTCGGCGCGCTCATCGGCGGCGCACTGACGTTCTACTTCTTCGTCGGCGCGCCACGCGCCAAGCAGTTGCAGCTCGGCGCGCACGCCGTCCAGGCCCCGGACGCGGCGGGCGATCCGCCCGGCACCGTCGTCTTAACTTTCGACGAGAAGTTCTTCGACACGCTGCTGGGGACGATCTTCCACGACCTCAACCCGCCGTCGTTCAAGCTCGGCGCGTACCGCGAAAGCGACGCGCCGGGCGAGTTCGGTAGCTTGCGCTTCGTCAACGCGCAGGACGGCGGATGCCAGAGCCAGATCAGCATCACGCAGGAGGGCAGCGGCGCGCGCACTTCGGTGAGTTTGCAGAACGGGCAGATCAGCGCGCCGCTCGCCTTCAACGGCACCTACAGCGCCTTCGGCAACTGCGTCAACCTGAAGGGCGCGGCACAGGCGAACATCGATCTCTCGTTCAACCGCGAGCAGCAGACGCTCTATGGTCAGATCAACGTGCTCGGCGTCAACCTCGAAAACGTCTCGCCGGTCTTCGAGCCCGTCGTGACGACCGCCGTGCAGACGGCGATCAACCAGAAGGTGAACCCGCTGACCATCATGCGCGGGCAGCAGTTGACCCTGAACGTGCCCGTGCAGGCGAGCGGCGGCACCGTGCGTGCGCAGGCGCGCGACGTGCGCGCCGAGATCAAGGACGGCGCGCTGCGCCTCCACATCACCTACGACTTCGCCGGCGCGAAGGGCGTCGTCGCCTCGCCGCCGCCGCAGAGTTGATCCGGCGAGCGGGTCTCGAAACCAAGCGGGCGCGAAAGTCTGGAAAGACGTTCGCGCCCGCTCTCATTCTCCGCGCCTCCGCACTCAAGCGAAAAACTCGACTCCGACCGTCAACCCTCGCCCTTCGCCTCCGCCAGACCGTTGATCGCGGGACCGTTGACGACGTGGCCATCGCGCGCGTGGTAGCGCGAGCCGTGGCAGGGGCAGTCCTATAAGGGTGCGTAAACCGAAGTTCTTAATTTTCCGCGACATGCAGCCACGCCAGAAACTTAAGAACTTTGCATCTTTTACCTTCTTCTACTTTGTATGTCTATCTCTTTCTCTGTATTCCTGCCCCAATTATGCCCCAAACTTTTCTCACAAATAGAGTCGCTTTAACGACGTCGCTAGCCGCTTGTCCCCAATTAGATCTTATAGATCACGAGGACAGGCAGGCGGCTATTACGGTGCTTCTGTCACAGCTTTTCAGGGGCCTATCACTGCTGCGGGAATGCGCGTTATCCCGCTTCTGTGACATCTACCTTCACGCGTAAACGTTGCCCGGAAAGAGGCTTACTTCGACGAAGCGAAAAGCAAAAGATGTTACGGAGCCGGAAAGTCCCCCTCCCCCGCGCCCGATGAAAAAATCTGCCGAGTCTTTACCTAAGATTCTGGAGATGGCGGCTGCAACCGGCTCGCTCCACGCCCAGCGCGTCAGGTGCGGCAAGTCGAACTGTAAATGCGCCCGAGGCGAACCGCACGTAGCCTACTACTTCTTCTGGTCGACCCCGGGGGGCGTGCGCAAGCACTATGTTAGGCGCGCCGACGTCCCCGCGGTGTGCGCCGCCGTCGAGCAGCGCAGGTGCCGCCGGGCCGCGTTCCGCAACCTAGTGCGGAGGGCCGAGACGGTCCTGCGAGAGATGAGGGCGTCAATGAAGGTGAGGACATGAGCGACAATACGCTGAAAGTGGTCGGCGGCACCGACGTGTCCGTCAACGAAGAGACAACCCCCGAGACTCCTGATGACGGCGGGTTCACCGAGGAGCTGCCTCCCCTCCCCGTCGACCCGCGCTCCTTCGACGCGCGCATCGCCGGGATCGAGCGCTGCTCGGTGGCGAGGGAGTTGGCGAAGCACCACTCCTCCATTATCGCCTTCGACGTGAAGCGGGAGCAGGAGCGCAGGGAGGCTGAGGGGCTGCCCCCGACGGACGAGAGGAGACTCTTCCGCGAGAGGTGGCTCGAGGTCTGCTCGCGCCGCCACCCGGACCCGGACGAGTACGTGGAGTTCATCAAGGCGAAGTCGAGCCGCTTCGTCGACTGGGGAGACATCGGTACGCTGTGGAACGAGTCGCCGGCCGAGGCCATCG
>JBJMGS010000195.1:0-1612 GCA_045807785.1 Pyrinomonadaceae bacterium | reverse complement strand
TCTCGCAGATAGCTCAGGTCGGCGTCCATATACTTGAGGCGCAGGCGCGGCTCAAGGCTGTCCCAATCGTCCGGGATGTTGACGGCGTTGCCGAGCGACTCCGTATCGTCGCCGCAACGCGTCCGCGCGCCGCCGGCCGCGTGCTTGCAGTCTTTCGCGCTGTCGTCGTCATCGTCTCTGTTCTGCGCCGAGGCGCGCGGGGCGATTGCCGCCGCGAGAAGGAGCGTGACGGCCGCGCGGCACATGATTTTGACGATGGACTTCATATCGTGGGGCCTCCACGCCGCATCCCGTCCGAGTGTATCGGCCCGGCGGGACGCGGGGTAACTGTCACTTCTGACAGGTGAATGAGGGCTGTTGAAGCGGACGCGGCAGCCGTGCTTCGGGGGATGTTAGCGCGGGCCTGCGCTCGCGTAACCCGGGCGACTCTGGCTCACGGTCATGTCGCGGGGAACCTCTACGCGCAGTTTATGGAAGCCGCCGTCGTGCCGCTCCTGCCCGTCGGGGTAGAACGCGAGCGCGTTTGACCACCAGCCCGCCCGACGTTTCACGCCCCCGCCGGACGAGCATGCGCATGGCGTCGTCCACGGCGTCGTAGACGTGCGTGGAAAGCCCCATCCCGTCGCGCTCGGCCGAGTCGAACGCGCGGGCGAGTTTCCGCAACTCGCCCGTGAAAGGCTGAAGCACCTTGACGCTCATCCCGAACGAGATGACTGCGAACCGCGAACGCGGCCCGGCCAGTCGCTCCGCGAAGGCCGCGGCCGCCTCGCGAAGCATCACCATCTCGTCGCCCCGCATGCTGCCCGACACGTCGAGCGCGAATACAAGGTCGAGCGGGCACGTTACTTCACCGACGGCCGTCTCCGCGCGGAAGAAGCTGATGGGCCGCTCGACCCCATCCTCCAGGAGTTTGAAGTCCCCCCGCCGTAGCCCGCGCACCGCACGGCCCGCGGTGTCCCTGACCGTCACTTCTATGGGCACGAGGTCTGTGTCGATGCGGACTATCTCTCCGGGGCCGACCTCTTCGGCGCGGGCGGCGGCGCGCCGCTCTCTTACGTGTGCGCTCTCTTTCTGCGCGCGGCAGGGCGTCGGCGCGAGGAGCAGCGACGCGAGGATGATTCCTTTGAGGTTCACGTGCCGCGTGCCTTCATCTCGCGCCTGCGGAGCCACAGCAGGAGGAGGCCCGCGACGAGCGGGAGTGCTAAAGAGCCGTAACGAATGTTTCTAAGCAGCCGCCCCGTAGGCGACTCCGCCTCGTCGTATGCACCAAGCTCAGAGTCGGGCCGATTCGCCGCGCGCGTTTCGACATTCAGCTTCGTCTGCTGAAGAACCGTCCGCAGCCCGTCCGTAACCCGGCTCTCGATGACGCGCCGCTTAACGCCGCCCATCAGTCCGTCGAGCATGTCGACGCGCGAGCGGTTCACGTAGAGCAGGTATGTGCCGGATGTCCCGCCCGAGGCGGGCGCGCCAAAGAGAAGCGTCAGCGACAGCGAGGAGTCGAGGTAGTGGTTGGCGTAGAGCTGCTTCGTCGCCACCAGAATCTGCGCGGCGTCGCCCCGCACGCGCGTGTATGTCGCCGTGTGCTCGACGACGACGACGGGCTTGAAGCCGA
>JBJMGS010000194.1:0-11617 GCA_045807785.1 Pyrinomonadaceae bacterium | reverse complement strand
GATGTCGATGTTGTCCCAGCCCTCCTTGTTGTCGCCGCGCGGCGGATAGTAGTTGATCCGCACCTTGTGGAAGATCTTCCCGTACAGCTCCTTGTAGACGTCCGGCTGCAGGATGTACTCGAGCACCCCGAGCTTCGAGACCTCCTTGCTCTTGAAGCTGTCCGGATCGTCGAGGACCTCGCCGTCGCGGTTGCCGAGGAAGTTCGACGAGTACCAGCCGTGCAAGCCCAACATGCGCGCCTTCAAGCCCGGCGCGAGGATCGTCTTCATCAGGGTCTGCCCCGTCTTGAAATCCTTACCGCAGACGGGCGAGCCTGTTTCGTCGGCGAGCTTCATCAGCGCGGGGACGTCAACCGTCAGATTCGGTGCGCCGTTGGCGAAGGGCACGCCCGACTTGAGGGCGGCGTAGGCGTAGATCATCGACGGCGCAATCGCCTTGTGGTTCTCGCGCATCGCCTTCTCGAAACTGTCGAGCGTTTTGTGGACGGCGTGCTGCTTCATGAAAATCTCGGTCGAAGCCGCCCAGACCATGACGAGACGGTCGCACTTATTTTTGCGCTTGAACTCGGCGATCTCCGCGATCAACTGCTCGGCGAGATCGAGCTTGTTCTTGCCCTCCTTGACGTTCGTCCCGCTGAGGCGCTTGACGTAGTGCTGATCGAAGACCGCCTTCATCGGCTTGATCTTCTGGAGCGGCGTCTTGATCTGAGAGAGCAACTCTTTTTCGAGCACGCCCGCGTGCATCGCTGCGTCGTAAGCCGAATCCTCGAAGATGTCCCACGCGCCGAAAACGAGCGAGTCGAGCGAGGCGAGCGGCACTAAATCCTTGATCAGAGGGTTGCGATTCTCAGTGCGCTTGCCGAGGCGAATCGCCCCCATCTGCGTGAGACTGCCGACAGGCTGCGCCAGGCCGCGCTTGATCGCCTCGACGCCCGCGATGAAGGTGGTGCTGACCGCGCCGAGCCCGACGAGTAGCACGCCCAAGCGACCCTTCCCCGGCGCGATCTCCGTCCCTTTTTCGACTGCCATTATTTCCAGTTCCTCCGCGTGATTAATGTGAGCCCCAGCATACGCGGCACAGGTGCGCGGGTCTCGTCAAAACTTGCTCATTGTCGTCGCAGGATTGCTGAAAGGGAGCTGTGAGCGATTAGCGATTAGCTTTTAGCCAGCAATGGGCTCTCGCGTTTCAATAATGCGGCACGCGGCGACGTCTGTGGTTAGGCTGAGAGCTAACAGCTAACAGCTAATCGCTCTCACCTAATTGTCCAACATTCACGAGCGCGGCGCGGAAGGCGCGCGGCGTGAGGGCGGTCGATTGGCGGAAGGCTTTGGTGAAGTGGCTCGAACTCGAATAGCCGACGCGCTGGGCGACCTCCGTGATCGAGAGATCGGTCGTGGCGAGGAGGGCCTTGGCGCGCTCGATGCGCAGCGCGGCGAGGTAGGCGTGGGGCGACGCGCCGGTCACCTTTTTGAAGAGCCGCGCGAAGTGGAAGGAAGAGAGGTACGCGGCGGAAGCCAGCACTTCGAGCGGCAAATCGCGCCCCATGTGCGCGTGCATCAACTCGACGGCGCGGCGCACGCGTCGATCCACGAGCCCGACGCGCGAGAGTTCCAACTCGCCCGCGCGCCGGACGTTCGCGTAGCGCCGCAACAGGTGAACGACGATCTGCTCGACGAGCGCCGTGACGACCAATTCCTGCCCGGTCTCGCCTTCGCGCAACTCGGCGGCAACGTCCGCAGCGAGTCGCGCCAGTCTTTCGTCAACGACCACGCCGCGCGTGAAGGTGATGAGCGCGTCATCGCGCGTGAGCCGCGCGCGCAGGGCGCAGTCGAGCACGTAGGCGGGCGCGAGGCGCAGGGCGAGCGATTCGGCGCGCGCGCCGTGCGCCTCGACCGACTCCCCCGGCGCGGCGAGCAGAGCTGCGGGCGCACACGTCTCGCCCGCGAGTTCGCCGGCACGCCAGCGCGACGCGCCGTCGAGCAGGAAGAGCAGGTTGTAGGCGGGGCTCGCCTCGCTCGACCAGCGCAGCGCGCGCGCCGCACGCAGGTGGATCGTGTGCTGCGCGCCGACGAGGACTTTGTCGGTTGGTGCGGCGGTGCTCTTCATGAATCGTCAATCGTCAATCGTCAATCGTGAATTGTCGGTCGTGAATTGTGAATTATCAATCGTAACGACTGAGTCGAAAATCCACGAACCACGATTGACGATTCACGATTCACGATTCACGATTCGAGAGCATGCGCGCGGGGTAGTTCGTGATGAGGGCGTGCAGGCCGAGTTCGGCGGCGCGGCGCGCCCATGCGGGATGATCGACCGTCCAGACGACGGTTGGCAACCCGGCGGCGCGTGCCGCCTCGACGGTGCGGCGCGAGACGAGGGAGCGATGCAGTGCGATCTCGTCCGCGCCGCAAGCCACGGCGCGCTCGAGTAACTCGCGCGCAGGGACGTGTGGCCGTCTGAGCGTCCGCTCGAAGAGCGCGGCGGTGCGCAATTCAGGCGCGAGGCGCTTGACCTCGGCGACGGCCCCGAGCGCGAAACTTTCGACCACACAGCGCCGCGCGAACGCGGACGCGCGCAGCACGGCCACGGTCGCGGCGGTTAGTTCACCCGTCTCGGCGCGTTCGCACTTCAACTCGACGTAGAGCACACGGCAGCGAGGCGCGAACAGCTTGATGACATGCGCGAGCGTCGGCACGCGCTCCTGCGCATACTCGTCGCGCGCGCGAGCGGGGAAGCGTTGGTTGAACCAGGAGCCGACGTCGATCTCGGCGAGGTCGGCTGAAGAGAGAGAGGCTACCTTGCCGCGGCGAAGGGCGGTGCAGCTGAGCGTCGCGTCGTGGATGACGACGGGCACGCCGTCGCGCGCGAGACGCACGTCGAACTCCAAACCGTCCGCGCCGTCAGAGAGCGCGCGCGCGAAGGCGGCGAGCGTGTTTTCGGGCGCGTGCGCCGACGCGCCGCGGTGGCCGATGACGAGCGGGTCAGAGCATTCGGTGTTCAAGGCTGTGCTGCCTCGCGCGCACAGCGAAAATGATTCGGGTCGATCTCCGCAAAGAGGTTATCGCGCGCTTCGATCTCGGAGAGTAAAGTTTCATCGCTGGCGTCATGTTCGAGTGCGTCGGCGAGGGCGTGAAAGCGCGCGACGTGCGAGCGGAAGCGGCGCGCGGCATAGTCTGCGGTCGTGCCCTGATAAATCTGGAACGCCCAGTCGCTCGACTGCGCGAGCAAGAGTTCGCGCGCACATTGCGCGAGCACACGCGCGCGCAAGTCTGTTGTCGGCTGATCGGCCGCCGTGTCCGCGGCGAAGCATTCGGCGAGCCGGGTCATGCGCGCCTCTGCGGCGTGCTGGTGCGGGTAGAGCCACGCATTGGCCGGGCTCAGCCAGACTTTGTAGTAGCCCTCCTCGCCCCAGGACGAGTCGGAGAGCTGTTGAGTTTGCAGCGGCGCGTTTTCGTCGAGCCCGTCGAGATAGTCGCCGGGCGTGACGGTCGCGATCTCTGCGCGACGCTCGTGGAGAAGGCGCAGGGCGCATTCGACGAACTCCACGCCCTCGAACCACCAGTGCCCGAACAGCTCCGCGTCATATGGCGCGACGACGACGGGCGCGCGTCCGCCGAGCGCCTCGCCGAGTCGCACGCACTGTTTGATTCGCTCTGCGACAAAGTGACTCGCGTGGACGTGTGCCCGAGCGGAGGCGGCTTGCGGGTCGTAAGGCAGCTTGTCGGCGAGCGAGACATCGCGACCGGTGACGCGGTGATACTTGAGACCGAGCGGGCGGCGGCGCGCGTCGCCGTCGAGATGTGGGAGTAGATATTCGAGCGGCGCGTCCCAGCCGAGGTCTCGATAAAATTCACGGTACGCAGGATCGCCGGGGTAGCCGACGATGCTGCTCCAGACCTGCTGGCTCGATTCCGTGTCGCGCGGGAAGGCTGCGACATTGTTCGCGCAGCGCACGGGCAGGTGTGCGCCGTAACGGGGGCGCGGCTCGCCGTGCAGGACGGCATGAGAGTCGGCGATGAAGTATTCGATGCCGGCTTCGGCGAGCAGCGTTTCCAGCCCTGTGCCGTAGGCGCATTCGGGGAGCCAGATGCCGCGCGGGGCGCGACCGAAGTGCTTGCGGTAGTTGTCGGCGGCGATCTGAATCTGCGCGCGTCTCGCCTCGACGGTCGAGACGAGCGGCAACAGCGCGTGCGTCGCAGCGCAGGTCATGATATCGAGCACGCCCGCGTCCTGTAACTCGCGGAAGCCGCCGACGAGATCGCGCGCGTAAACATCTTCCCAGAGTCTTTCTGCCGCGCGCAGGTTTTCGAAGTTCAGACGCGCGGCGGGGAAGAACTGCGGGCGTTCGTGGAAGGTACGCGTGAGTTCTTTTTCGGCGAGGGCAAGCAGGTTGTCGAGGTGGCGTGAGTAGCGCGCGCGCAGCAACGCGTCCGAGAGCATCTCGCAGAGCGTCGGCGAGACGCTCAACGCGAGGCGCGGCTGCGAGCCTTCAGCCTGAAGTCGCGCCAGCGCGTCGAGCAGCGGGAGATAGACTTCCGTGATTGCCTCGAAGAGCCAATCTTCCTCGAAGAAGTGATCGCGCTCGGGGTGGCGCACGAAGGGCAGGTGCGCGTGCAGGACGAGGCTGAAGAAACCTTTGGGCACGAAATTCGGATCAGGTGGGACGACGTGTGCGACGAACTAAGACACGCCCGTCAGTCTCGATGCTCCGGCGCGCCGCCGCCGAGGACGAAACTCGACGGCGCGAATTTCGTGAGCGCGAAACTCGAAACGGGCGAGACGAGCGCCGCGCCGCTCGCGCCACTCTGCCCGACGTTCGCATCCATTACGTCCGTCCGTGCGGCGTCTCCGAAGCCGGAGATTGTCGGCAGCAGATTCATGTATGCCGCGCCGAGCTGAAAGTCGGCGGAGTCGTCCGTCACATCCGAGACTTCGTCGGCGGGCGTGCGCACGACGTTCGACGCGAGCACACGGACGAACGGCAACCCTTCGGCGTAGAAGCCGACTTCGGCGCGATAGGGGCGGTGCGGGCTCGTGTCAAACCACACTTCGCCGCCGCCCGCGGCGACGACTGCGCCGGGCGTGTGATGTTCGAGATCGACGAGCCGCGCGCCCGTCTCGAAGCGCGCCGCCAAGTCTCCGAAGGCGCGGCGCAAAACGGCGCGCTGGTCGTCCGCAAGGTTCCAGTAGAGGAAAAGTCTGCGAGGCGACTGGACGAGCAGACGTGCCTCGTCGCGAGCGTCAAGCAGAGGAAGCGACTCGCCGTTCAACGCTTCGTCGTCAAACGTCTCGCGCGCACCCTCATGAGAACTTCCGTTGGTAGGTGTCAGCATCATTTTCACCAAGGCGACACGCACGCGCCGCCGTCGTGGCGAAAGCGCATGGGGCTTGTGACAGACTGTCGCAGATCGGGCTCTGTTGTATGAGATCGCGTGCGCGGTGTCAACGAAAGTGGGGCGGGAGAAGATGTGCGGACGGCGAAGATGGTCGCGCGTGTTTCCGTGTCGCCGCGTCTTATCTCAACTTCGAGATACCGCCGGAAACTCGTTTGAGCTTGATGTCGAGCGTGCCGAGGTCGGCTTCGATGCGCGCGCGGACGGGGAGGTGGCGGGCATCGTCGGTGAGCCAGACCGTCATCGTGCCCTTGCGGTCGCTGATAAGGTGTCCTGCGCCGAAGACGCCGATTTCGAGGCGGAGCGTCTGCGCCCGACCGGCGATGGATTTCATCGGCTTGCGCTCGAAAACTTTGACGGGGATGTGATAGGTCTGCGCGCTGTCGCTGATGGCAAGTTCAAAATTCTGACCCGACGCGAGCGGCTGCGTGCGCAGGTAGTAGATTGCCGAGATGAAGTCTTGCGCCGCGTCGCGCAGGGTGTTGGTCACGACGCGCGGCGTCGCGTTCGGGTCGTTCGGGTTGCGCTCCGTCCACGTCACGCGGTCGGCTTTGCGGTCGAACTCGGCGACGCTCGTGCGCACGCGCTTGCCCTGCTCGTCGAGCTTGGTCGTGCGGACGATGAGCAGGTTATCGGGATCGACGACGGACTCGTGCGTGTAGTGGAAGTCGAGGCCGAAGATTTTGCGGAACCAGCCCTTCGCGCTGGCGTCGCCTTTGAAGACGAAGTTCGCGGGAGCCTGCGTCGAGCCAGCGGCAGCGTTCGCGGCGGGGCTTGCGGGGGCGCGACCGGCGGTGAAGCGAAACTCCGCGATCTCCACGCCGCGCAGCACGAGCTTTGAGTAGTCGGCCTGATAGATCAGCTCCTCGCCGGGCTCGAAGGGCAGAGGCTTCGCGGCGGCGGGCGTATCATTGGAAAGTTTGACGCCCGCACCAGAGGCGTTCGTCAGCAACGCGACACAGGCGAGGGTGGCGAGGATGGTTCGCAAAACTTTACTGCGCGTCGGAAACTTCATCTGAGCAGAAACGCTTTCAGCGCGAGCAGACACCACGCGACGACTAGGCCGAGCGCGGCGCGGTACTCGCGGTAGCGCAAGTATAACTTCGTGTCGAACCTGACGTCCGACGTGCGCCCGCCACGGTAGGGCACGAGGCGCGGAGCGAAGAGCGGCACGGCGCGCGCGTAATTCTCATACTCTTCGCCGAAGAGCTGCGCGAGCGTCTGAGCTTCGACGCGCATGACCCGCAAATAGATGCCAAGGAAGAGCGCGGCGAACGTGCCGCCGAGGACGAGGAGCAGCCACCAGCGACCCGACGCGGCGACCGTGAAGCCGATGCCGATGAGAAAGCTTCCCAGGTAGAGCGGGTTGCGCGTGTGGGCGTAGGGGCCGGAAGTGGCGAGCGCGTCGTTCTTGCGGATGTGACCGGAAGCCCACGCGCGGATGGCGAGTCCGTCGACGGCGATGACGCCGCCGACGGCGAGCGAAAGCGCGCGGGCGTCGGCGAGCAGCATGAAGACGCCCGCGCAGAGGAAGCCGAGCGGCACGCGCCAGCGCTGCACCCACGTCCCGCCCCTACGCACAGGTCAGCGCCTCCGCGCGCTTCGCGCCGCGCGCGCGCCGCAGACGCTCGCCCACGGCGTCGAGCGCGCGCCCAACTTCGATGTCCATGCAGACCCAGTTCGAGCAGGCGCGGCGGTGACAATCAACGCGGCAACTGATGTCGGCGCGCCCGACCTCGATGTCGGCGGGGCGTGGGCTGCCGTTGCGCCACCACTCGGTCGGGCCGAAGATGCCGACGACCGGCGCGCCAGCCGCGACCGCCAGATGTGTGGGGCCGGTGTCGCCGCCGACGTAAATTTGCGCGCGTCGCGCGAGCGCGTAAAAACCTTTGAGCGAGAGACTGACGGGGCGCGCGACGTGTAGTTTGCTCGCGGCAGCGACCCGCTCCGCCAACTCAGTCTCGCCGGGGCCGTGCGTGATGAGCGAGCGCAAGCCGTGCTCCGTCCACAGGGCGTCTGCGAGCGCGCCGTAGCGCTCCGCGTCCCAGAGTTTCGTCACCCAGCCGCCGCCGGGGTTCAAGATCGCGAACGGCGCGCCGGTCTGTTCGGCAACGAGTTCAGCCTCGCGCTCGTGCTCCGGTAGCGTCGCGATGGGGAACTCGAAGTCGTCTGCGTCCGCGGGCACGTCAAAGCCGAGCGCGCCCGCGACAAGTGCGAGATTTTTTCTGATGACGTTTAGGCGCGGCGGGATTGCGACGGTGTCTGTGAGCAGGAAGCGGCTCGCGGGCTCGCGCAGGTCCGGGCGCGCGAAGCCGAAGCGGCGCGGGGCGCGGGAGAGCCGTGCGATGAGTGCGGATTTGAGTAAGCCTTGAAAGTCGAGCGCGAGATCGAAGGCTGAGGCGCGCAACCGACGCAACTGCTGGCGCGTCGCCAACAGCGTCTCCCCAGACACCGGCACGCGCCTCAGAGCCCTCGTGTCGGCTACGATGAGAGTTTCCAGAAGCGGGTTGTCTCTCAAAATTTCCGCCGCCCCGCGCTCGACGACCCAGGAGATTTCCGCATGGGGCAGCGCGCGCCGCACCGCCGCGAGCGCGGGCAGAGTGTGCACGATGTCGCCGATGCTGCCGAGTTTGACGAAGAGAAGATGCATGACTGCCGTAAATCGTAAATCGTAAATCGTGAATAGTAAAAGCGAGGCGGTCGGCTATGGTGACGATTCACGGTTCACGATTGACGATTGACGCGCCCCAGCATTTCCGAAGACGAGTGATCCTTCGGGTCGCCGACGATGCGGACTTGCCCGCCGTAGGCGAGCACGATGGCGCGCTCTGGCACGCTCTCTTCGGTGTAGTCGGTGCCCTTGGCGTGGACTTCGGGGCGCAGGACTGTGAGCAGGGCTTCGACGGTCGGCTCCGTGAAGATGGTGACGAGGTCGACGGCGCGCAGGGACGCGATGATTTCGGCGCGCTCGCGCTCAGGCACGAACGGTCGCCCCTCGCCCTTCTGCAAGCGCACCTGCTCGTCCGCGTTGACGCCGACGACGAGCAGGTCGCCGAGCGATCGCGCGGCTTCGAGGTAGCGGACGTGCCCGACGTGCAGCACGTCGAAGCAGCCGTTGGCGAAGACGACGCGCGCGCCGTGACGCCGGGCAATCGCCACACGCGCGATCAGTCGGTTGCGCTCGACGACGCGCGCGGCGGCGTCCGTGTGTTGTCGGTCGTCAGCTTGGGTCATCTGTCGGGTGTCTTTCAGTTCGCTAGTGTGCGTCGGAAGCGGCGACCGAAGCGATCAACTCTTCGGCGGTGACGCAAGCCGTGCCGCGCTTCATGACGACGATGCCGCCGGCGTGGTTGGCGAGGCGCGCGGCGTCGGCGAACGACGCGCCGGAAGCGAGCGCCAGCGCGTAGGTCGCGATCACTGTGTCGCCCGCGCCGGTCACGTCCACGGCCTCGCGCTCGCCGACGGCTGGCAGGTGCAGCGGCGGCGAGCCGTCTTCGACGAGCAGCATCCCGTGCTTGCCGCGCGTGACCAGGAGCGCGCGGTGCCGGAGTTGCGCGAGAAGTTCGGCGGCGGTGGCTTCGAGTTGCGCGTCGTCGCCGATGCGCGCGCCGAGCGTGTGCTCGAACTCGTCTTCATTCGGCGTCGCGGAGGTGAAATCCGCAAACTCAGTCAGGCGGAAGCGCGAATCGACGAGGACGGGGACGGCGCGGGCGCGCGTCAACTCGCGCAGCATCTCGACGATCTCGGCGCACGCCACGCCGTAGTTGTAGTCGGAGACGATGACGGCGTCCGCCTCTGCGGCGGCTTCGCGCAGACGCGCACGCAGTTCCGACTTGACCGCCGCGTCGGAGAGCGTCGCGCCTTCGTAATCCACGCGGATGACCTGCTGCTTGAGCGAGTGAGTCTGACCGGCGAGCACGCGCACTTTCGTCGTCGTGCGTGCGGTCTCAGACGTGATGACTCCTGCACAGTCAACGCCCGCGTCGTTCAACTTCGCGACGAGCGCGCGCCCCGGCTCGTCCGCGCCCGCGACGGCGACGAGGCTGCTCTGCGCGCCGAGCGAGGCGAGGTTGTGGGCGCAGTTCGCCGCACCGCCGGGCACGGTCTCGGTGCGCTCGTGGCGCAAAATCAACACCGGTGCCTCGCGCGAGACGCGGCTGATCTCGCCATACAAAAACTGATCCGCCACGGCGTCGCCGACGACAACGACGCGACGCCGTGCGAACGAACGGACGAGATCAGCGAGTCGCTCTTTCATCCCTCATCCCTCATCCTTCATCCCTCGCAAGAATCTCGCGCACCGCTTCGAGCAGGTTGTCGGCGATCAAGTCCGGCTGATGCTGCCACGCGGCGCGCTGGTGTTCAAACTCGCCACGCCCGTAGCCGGTCAGGACGAGCGCGGCGCGCGTGCCGGCGCGGCGCGCGAGTTCGGTGTCGCTGTAGCGGTCACCGATCATCCAAGAGCGCGCGAGATCGATGTCAAACTCGGCGGCGGCGCGCGTGATCAGTCCGGGCTTCGGCTTGCGGCAGTCGCAATCCTGCCGGTAGGGCGGCTCGCCGACCGAAGGGTGGTGCGGGCAGTAGTAGATCGCGTCGAGGCGCGCGCCGCCGCGTGCGAGTTCCTGCGCGAGCAGGTCGTGAACCGTCGCGATCATCTCTTCGGCGAAGTAGCCGCGCGCGACGCCCGCCTGATTCGTGACGAGAACGGCGAGCCAGCCCCCTTCGTTGAGCGCGCGCACGGCGGCGGGCGCGAAAGGCAAGACGCGGTAGCGCGTGGGGTGGTTGACGTAGCCGACCTCTTCGGAGATCGTCCCGTCGCGGTCGATGAAGACCGCGCGACGCTTCATCGCGCCGCCTCCGCACCGACTTCCACCTTGCGCGCAGCCTCGCCCGCGCCCTGATCTAGTAGTGCGACGGCGCGCGCGAACACTTCGTCGGCGCTGATCGCCGTCATGCAGCGATGATCGATGGGGCAGTCGCGGAGCATACACGGCGCGCAGTCGGGCGGTCTGCGGATGATCTCTGAGGAAGGTGCGAACGGGCGTGTCGTGAGCGGGTTGGTCGGCCCGAAGATGACGAGCGTCGGGCGACCCAGGGCTGACGCGAGGTGTGCTGGCCCAGTGTCGTTCGTGACGAGCAGGTGGGCGAGGCTGAGGATCGCCGTCGTCTCGGCGAGGCTCGTCTCGCCCGTCAGCACGACGGGTTTGTGCCGCATCGCGGCGAGGACTTCCTCTGTCACGTCCAGCTCTTCGCGCGCGCCGATAAGGATGACGGTCGCGCCCGCCTCTTCGATCAGGCGGTCGGCGAGCGCGGCGTAGCGTTCGGCGTGCCAGCGCTTGGCGCGACTGTTGGTCGAGCCGGGGCAGAGCGCGACGAGCGGGCGCGCGGCGTCCGCGCCGTGCTGTCCAAGCAGCGCGAGCGCTTCGGCGCGGCGCGCGTCAGACACTTCGAGAGCGAACTGCGGCTCACGCTCAGGAGTTTGTGACGCGCGTTCAACGCCCTGCGTGTCGCCGTCGAGCGCGCGTTCGAGTTCGTTGACGACGTTGAGATAGTAAAAGACTTCGTGGCGTGTGCCGCGCCACGAAGGCACGTCGAACGGGTGTGTGAGAAATTCGCCGCGGCTCTGCGTCGCGTAGCCGACACGCGCGGGCGTGCGGGCGCAGAAGGCGACGAGCGCGCTCTCGATGGAGTTTGGCAGCAGGACGGCGAGGTCGAAGCGCCGCGCGCGCCACTGCCTGACCTGCCGGAAGAAGGAGCGCACGCCGCGCGCTTCGTCGTCGATGATGAGCAGATCGTCAATGAAGTCTGCGTCGTCGAAGATGTCCTGCGCCCAAGGGCGCGTGGCGAGCGTGATGTGCGCGCGGGGCAGCAGGCGGCGCAGCTCACGCAAAGCGGGCACGGTCATCACCGCGTCGCCCACCCAGTTCGCGCCGCGCACGACGACGCGCTCGATTTGTTCAGCCTGCAATTTCATCCGTGATCGTCAACGCGATCAATATTAGATCACAACAGGCTTCGCAAACCTTCTTCGACGCCGACCTGCGGCTCCCAGCCCAGCTCTGCCTTCGCGCGCGAGATGTCGGAGACGTAGTCGAAGGGCGCGGGGGCGGTGATGTTCGCCGCCTCGTCGATGACGGGCTCGCGCTCGATGAGCCGCCCGACCGTCTCGACGATGCCGCGTAAAGTGATCGCGTTTTGCCGCCCGCCGCCGAGATTATACACG
>JBJMGS010000193.1:0-17594 GCA_045807785.1 Pyrinomonadaceae bacterium | reverse complement strand
CTGCCTGTCCTTGCGCCATCCCGAGACCACGTCGTAGCCCTCGTCTAATTTCGCGAGCAGCCGCTTGATGTCCGCCGGATCGTTTTGCAGGTCGGCGTCCATCGGGACGAGCACGCGCCCGCGCGCGGCGTCGATCCCGGCGCTCATCGCGGCGGTCTGCCCGTAGTTGCGCCTGAGGGAGATGACCCGCACGCGCGGATCGGCGTCGGCGATCTCGCGCAGGACTCTGAGGCTGCCGTCGGTCGAGCCGTCGTCCACGTAGATGACTTCCGCCGAAAGACCCAGCTCGGCGAGCGCCGCACGCATCTTCTCGTGGAGCGGGCGCAGGTTCGGCTCCTCGTTCAGGACGGGCAGGAAGACGGAGATGTCGGGCGTCGCGGCGTCGCCGTCGCCGCCATCGCCCGCACGCGAGCCGTCGGCTCGCGCCCTCGCGGTCTCTTCTTCAAACACTCTCATCAGTTCACCTTGCGCGCCACACAGATGGCCGAGACGCCGACGGGGAAGTTGAAGCGGCGCAGCCAGCGCGCCTCCGCGCCGAGGATGCGACCGAGCGCGCCGTTCAGAGCCGTGACGTTGATCTTATTTTCCGAAGCGGGTCGCGCGCCCGTCGCGCGCATGGCGAGGCGCGTCAGCAGGATCGGCGCGAAGAAAGTCAGGTTCGCGTAAGTGCCGCGCTCGACCGCGAGCCCCGCCGCCTCGACGCGCGCGCGCAACTGCGGCAGGGTGTAGCGCCTGCGGTGGTGGCTCACGTCATCCTGCACGCCCCACAGCCACATGAAGGCGGGGACGAAGAGCAGCACGCGCCCCTGCGGTCGCAGCACGCGCCGCATCTCGCTGAGGCCCGCGAGGTCGTCGTCCAGATGCTCGACCACGTCGAGCGCGGTGACGAGATCGAAAGTCTCGTCCGCGTAAGGAAGGGACTCAGCCGCGCCGCGCGCGACGTTCGAGAGGCCGCGCGCGCGACAGAAGGCGAGCGCGTCGTCGGAAACGTCCACACCCTCGGCGTCGCCGAACTGTGCGAGCATTTCGAGGTTCGCGCCCGTGCCGCAGCCGACGTCGAGGATACGCGGGCGCGCGCCTGCCGCCGGATCGAGATCGGTGACGATGCGCGCGACGAAGCTTTCGAGGATGCGACGGCGCCCCGCGAACCACCAGTGCGCGTCTTCGACCTCGCGCATGATCCGGTAGGTGTGCCGCTGCATCTCGCGCGGCAACACGCCGTTCACCTGTTCGATCTCAGTCGCCATCTTTGCCGCCCGCGCCGTTCCCCGACCCCTGCCCCCTACTAATTTTGCCGAAGCCGCACCAACTGTTTCGGTTGTGCCAGCTCACCCGCACGTCGTCCGCGCCGATCTCGCGCCACCAGTCCTCAAACTCCGCGCGCGCGACGTAGAAGGCCGTGGGCGCGACGAGGTGATCGAAGACGATGGTGTGCTGCTCGCGCCAGCCGAACTGCGCGAGGTGGTTCAGGTAGTCATTGTAGAACAAACGGCGCGCGAGCGCCTGCGTCGAGGGGCGGCGGTTGAGCGGCGCGTACACCAGTTTCGTCGCGGCGTAGAGCGCGGCGGCGGGCAGCTTCGAGAGGTGGAGCAGGGCGTCGCGGCTCATGCGCGAAGTCAGGTGCTCGCGCACCGGCGAGACGAAGCGTGTGATCCACTCGTTGTTCTCCGCGCCGTAAACCCACGCGGAGAGGTGGCCGCCGTCCTTCACGTGCCGCGACAACGCGACGAAGCCCGCGCGCGGGCGTGGCAGGTGGTGGAGCACGCCGACCGAGAAGGCGTAGTCAAAGCTGCGGTGCTTGAGCGGCAGATGATAGATGTCCGCCTGAATGATGTGCGCGTTCGCCAGATCGCGCGTCGCGGCGTAAGCCGTCTCGACCGCGTCGCTCAGGTCAACGCCGACCACTTCGCGCGCGCCCCACCGGGCGGCGAGGCGCGTGTGGCGTCCCTTGCCGCAGCCGCCTTCGAGCACGAGCTTGTCTCGAAAAAACTCCGGCGCGACGGGCGTGATCCAACCGAGGAACTGCTCGCCGTAGCGCTCGTCGCCTTGCGTGAAGTGCCGCCACTGCCAGCCGAAGTTCTCTGCGGTCGCAGCCTTCTCCGCTTCGATCTCTTCCACGTCCGCGAAACGTGGCACGCCTCGCCGCACGGGAAAAGCGCGCGCGCAAGCGGCACAACTCAACTCGCCCTCGACGATCTCCCGCCAACCCCGCGACACGTCCGCCTGTGCGACCGAAGTCAGACGGATGTCACCCTCGCACGAAGGGCAGGCGAGTAGTTGTAGAAGTCGCTCTTTCATGAAAGCAGAGGTTAGAGAGCAGAGGTCAGAGGTTAGAGAGCAGAGGTTAGTAACAACTTGCTCCATTCTCACTGATCTCTAACCTCTAACCTCTAACCTCTTTCTCATTGAACCACTCGACGAAGCGGCGGATGCCTTCCTCGATCTGCGTCCGGGGGTTGTAGCCGAGGAGGCGGCGCGCTTTCGCGATGTCGGCGAAGGTTTGCGGCACGTCGCCGGGCTGTGGGGGCTGGCGGTTGATGATCGCCTCGCGCCCCAGCTCGCGTTCGAGCAGCGCGATCAGCTCGCGCAACTCGACCGTGCGCGACTCGCCGAGGTTGATCGCCTCGAACATCGTCGCGTCGTAGCCAATCGCCGCGCGCACGCCCGCGATGATGTCGTCAACGAAAGTGTAGTCGCGCCGCGTCGTACCGTCGCCGAAGACAGGGATCGGCTGACCGGCGGAGATCAGACGCGCGAACTTGTGGATGGCGAGGTCTGGGCGCTGGCGCGCGCCGTACACGGTGAAGAACCGCAGGCAGACGCAGCGCACGCCGTAGAGGTGCGCGTAGGTGTAGCAGAGCAGCTCGCCCGCCGCCTTCGTCGCCGCGTAAGGACTGATCGGGTGGCTGACGGGGTCGTCCTCGGAGAAAGGGACTTTCGCGTTCTCGCCGTACACGGAAGACGACGAGCCGAAGACGAACTGCGGGACGCGGTGCGCGCGCGCCAGCTCCAGCAGGTTGAGCGTGCCCGTCACGTTCGTCTCGTTGTAGAGCAGTGGCTCCGTCAGAGAGGGGCGCACGCCCGCGCGCGCAGCGAGGTGGACGATTGAATCGAACCGCCCCTCGGCGAAGATGGGTTCGAGCGCGTCGCGGTCGCGGATGTCGGCGGCGCAGAGGCGGAAGCGTTCGTCGCGCGCGTGCGCCGCGAGGTTGGCGCGCTTCAAAGCCGGGTCGTAGAAGTCGTTGAAGTGATCGACGACGGTGACGCGCCACCCGCCCTCGGCGAGCAGCCGATCAACCAAGTGCGAGCCGATGAAGCCCGCCCCGCCCGTCACTAAGATGTTTCGCTCAGGCATAAGAGGCTGTTAGCGGTTAGCTATTAGCTGTTAGCTGTTAGGAAAAACAAATTCACACGGGAGGCGACGCGAAAACTGATAGCTGATCTTTCTGGCTAAAAGCTAATAGCTAATAGCTAACAGCTAACAGCTATTAGCTATTAGCTAACAGCTTTCCTCGCATAAATCCAGAGGTGCCAGCCCCAGCGGGCGGCGAGTTTCGTCTCGATGGCGCGGGGCATGATGCTGCCCAAGACAGGCAGCCAGCGTTTGTTCAGAAAGTGGGTCGCGAGCTCGACCTCGGCGAAGTCTTTGAAGAGCGCCCGCACCTCGGCGCGCGAATAGACGCGCGTCAGAGGGTTACCGGCGCCGTCGGTGTTGCGGCTCAGAAACTCCCCGTCCGAGAGATAGCTGCGCTCGTCTTCCTTGATGCGCGCGGCGTGCTCGCGTAAGGAGGCGACGGGCTCGCGCGTCAGCAGGTGCGCGAGGCGCAAGCCCGTCTCGCTGTGCAGCAGGCGCGCGCCCGCGCGGCGCAGAACGGAGATGTTGACGCGGTAGTTGTAAGAGTCGCGGTGATAGAGCATGACGACGGCGCGACCGCCGGGTTTGAGCACGCGGTGCACCTCGCGGATGGCGCGCGCCGTGTCGGGCGTGTGGTGGAGGACGCCGTGCGAATAGACGAGATCGAAAATCGCGTCGGCGAAGTCCAGGTTCTCCGCGTCGGCGGTGCGGAATGTGCCGGGCAGGTGTTGCAACTCGAAGTTGCGCCGCGCGAGCGAGACCGCCGCCTCGGTGAGATCGACGCCGGTGTAGTCCGCGCCCGCGCGCGCGAACTGCGCGCCGTCCGTGCCGAGTCCGCAGCCGATCTCAAGGACGCGAAGCGCGCGCGCCGAACTGAAGCCCGCCGCCGCAGGGATGTGCCACTCCTTCGCGTAGCGGTGCGCCTCGACGCGCTCGAAGAAGGCGCGCGAGCCCTCGGGCGCGTCCGAGAACTTCGTCCCGCACGGGTGCGCCTGCCAGAAGTCGCGCACGCGCTCTTTCAGATTGTGGCTCGCGTTCTCCATCAAAGGGCTTCCGCAGGCGGGGCCGATCGCACTTTCCGGCCGCACAGACCACGACAGCCGCGCGACTCGAAAGGCGAAAAGTTAGCACGCCGCGTGCGCGCACAACAAGCAGCCCGCGGGCAGGTATATTGACTCCGCCCACGTGGCTGTCGTATTTTTTTTCGCACCGCCCCCCGAAGCCGGCCCGAGCGCCCGGATTCGTCCCCCTTCAACCCGCGGGAGTCAGTCCTGCCCTTGAGAATTAAGGAGTCCAAAGATGGTCCTCGCGAAGATGCCTCGCCTGACGTTGAAACTCATCTTCCTTTGTGCAACTTTCTCCGTCGCCCTCTACCCCGCACTCGCACAGCAGAAGGAGAAGCCCGCGCCGGGCGCCGACGCGGAGCGCCGCGCCGTGGTGGCGACGGTCACGCCCGAGCGCTTGCGTGTCGTCGCGCCGGGCGCGGTCGTCGAGACGCGGCTCGAAGTCTACAGCGCCGCCGGCGAACTCCTCTTCGACTCCGCCGCGCAGCCGGGCAACACGCTCGACTGGGCCTGGCGGGACGCGCAAGGTCAGCCGCTCGCTGACGGCACGTACCTGTGCATCGTGACGACCAGGCAGCTCGGGGGACGGCTGACGCGCAGTCGCGGACAGCTCACCGTGCAGGGGCAGCAGCCCGCGCTACGGGCGGCGGGCCAACTCGCCCCGGCGCAAGTGGGCGCGACCGAAGCCGGGCGCGAGCTCTCGGCCGAGGATGATGGGCCGCTGACCGTCATCGCCGAAGGCGTAGCGCCGGCGCTGATCGTGACGGCGCACGACGGCCGGGTCGGGCAGGTCACGAGCACCACCGGCGCCCTGACCTTCCGCACGGGCGATCTCTTCACAGGCCAGGAGCGTGAGGTCATGCGCCTGACGGCGGACGGGCGCGTCGGCGTCGGCACCTCGAAGCCCGAAGCCATGCTTGACGTGGCGGGCACGCTGCGGGCGCGCGGCGGGATCGTCTTCGACGACGGGACGGCGCTCACCTCGGCGGGGCGCGCCGCCCGCGCCGCCTCCGACGGCGCGGTCGAGCCCCTAGCTTCCGGGACGGGCACGGCGAACCGGCTGGCGAAGTGGGCGGACGCGGCGGGCACGCTCGCCGATTCCAACGTCACCGAGGCGGGTGGCAACGTCGGCATCGGGACGACGAGCCCGGCATCGCTCCTCCACTTGGCCGGCCCGGCCGGCGTCAACGCGATCACTTTGAACACGCCCGGCAGCCACCGCTTCCGCTTCCAGACCGTGGCGGGCGTGCCGAACTGGGGCGCCCTCACGCTCAACTCGATCTACAACTCCGGCTGGCAGCTCGACGACACCAGCACGAACGGGTGGTTCTTCAAGCTCGACACGCGGGGCGGCAACGCCGCCAACCCCGAGAACGGGCTCTGGCTCTACCGCATCCCGGCGGGGCCGAACCCGCACACGGACGAGCTGCCGATGTTCGGCGTCACGCACGGGCGGGCCTACTTCGCGGGCAACGTCGGCATCGGGACGCAGAGCCCCCAGGCCGCGCTCGACGTAGCGGGTAGCCTCAAGCTGACGGGCGCCGGCAGCGGCATCACCTTCGCCGACGGGACGACGCAGACAACGGCCGGAGCGGGTGGCGGCGGCGTCTCGGGGTCGGGCACGGCGAACACCGTCCCGCTGTGGACGGGCACGTCGTCGCTCGCCAACTCCGTCATCACGCAGTCGGGCGGCAACATCGGGGTCGGCACCACCGCGCCCACTTCGGCGCTGCACGTCGTCGGCGCGTCGCAGCCGACTGTGGCCACAGGGATCGGCGCCGACGCCCCGTCCGTCTTGCAGGTCGTCGGCGGGAATGGAGGGAGCACGAACGACTACGCGCCGTCGTACGGCGGCAACGGCGCGGACGTACTCATCCAGGCGGGTAACGGCGGCACCGGCTTCAATGGCGGTGGGGCTGGCCATGGCGGCTCGATCACACTCCGGCCCGGTTCGCACGGTGGGCAAGCTGGCGGCCCCAACGTTCACAGCAGCGGCGATCTGTTGCTGGCGCCTTCGGACGGCGGCCAGTACGGCGAAAATGTCCTCATCGGCCCGACCGACACCGCCGACCCCAATCACTACTATTCCAAGCTCCACGTCGCCGGCAACGCATTCGAGTTGCTGCGGGTGGCGAAAAGCGCCGCGGGCGGCCACGCGGCATCCTTCGGCTCCAACGGCGACTTCCTAATCGACGCCGCCGGGGTGGATGGGGGCAGGTTCATTGTCCAGCAGGGCGGTAACGTCGGCGTCGGCACGGCGAGCCCGGCGGCGAAGTTGGATGTGGCGGGCGACGCCCGGGTGGCGAGCAACCTGACGGTGGATACGAGCACGCTCGTCGTGAACGCGACCAGCGACCGGGTCGGCGTGGGCACGGCGTCGGCCCCCACCAACAAACTACAGGTCTTTGACAGCTCCAACACCGGGCTGCGCGTGGAGAACAACACGGCGGGCGGGACGATCGCCTCCTTCGGCTCCAACGGCGACTTCCAGGTCGACTCGCCGTTCATCCCCGGCGGCCGTCTCGTCGTCAAGGAGAGCGGCAACGTCGGCGTCGGGCAGACGAGTCCCACGGCGAAGCTCGACGTGAACGGCAACATCAAAGTCGCTACGCTCGGCACGGCCGGCTCGACCACACTCTGCCGCAACGCCGCGAACGAGATCGCGACGTGCTCGTCCTCCCTGCGCTACAAGGAGAACGTCGCCCCCTTCCGCCCCGGCCTCGATCTGCTCTCGCGCCTACGCCCCGTCGCCTTCGACTGGAAGGATAGCGGGCAGCGCGACCTCGGCTTCGTCGCCGAGGAGGTCGGGCGCGTCGAGCCGCTGTTGGTGACGCGCAACGCGGCGGGCGAAGTCGAGGGCGTCAAGTACGATCGGATCAGCGCCGTGCTGGTCAACGCGGTGCGCGAGCAGCAGCAACAGCTCGCGGCGCAGCGTCGGCAGCTCGCGGCGAAGGACGCGCAGCTCACCCGTCAGGGCGCGCAACTCACCGCGCTCGAAGCCCGTTTGGCGGCGGTGGAACACAGAATAAACTCACAGGCCAGACTCCACACGACAGCGCGCGCGCGGCGGCGGCAACGCGCGCGGGGATGACGCGTGTGCGGGCGCGACCCAAACGCGCCGCGCGTGGAGACGAAAAGGCGGCGGGAGCTTAGCGCGCTCCCGCCGCCTTCTTCCCTGTTCGGGCGCACAAGTCGCGCGCCCTACTTGCTGATCAGCTTCACCGCGACAGTGCGCGTCAGCGGGTTGACCGTGAAGCTCATTAACTGCGTGCCCGACGGCGCGTTGTGCGAACCCGTCAAGAGGGTGCCGGTCGTCTGCGGGCCAGCGTAGTTGACCGTGCCCGGCGTGGTCGTGAGCTGCGTGCCGCCCTGCGCGGTCGAGGTCTGCCCGCCCGCGGGCACGTAAGCCGTGACGCGCGCGGTGAAGCTGAAGAGCGCGAGGTTCGGGTTCGCGAAGCGGATCGTCTTGGCGCCGCTCTCCGCGCCGGGCGCAAGTGAGTGGCCGACGAGGCGCGAGTAGTCGAACGCCGCCGGGCTGCTCACGCCGTCGCCGCCGTTCTCGCCGTTCTTGACCGTGACGGGCGCGCCGTTCGACTGGATCGAAACGATCTGGAAGCTCACCGCCGGGTAGAGCGACTGATCCGTCGTCTTGTTCTTGAGCGCCGTCGAGAGCACGGTCTCGCCGTTCGCGAACGAGATCGACTTGTTCACGGCGTCAACCAGCGTCGTCGCGTCGATCTGCGTGCGGTGCGCGACGGTGATGCTCACGGCGTTGCTCGGCAGAGTCTCGAAGTAGCCGATGCGACCCGCCGTGATCGAGCGGACGCGGTAGCCGCGCGTGCCGTCAGGAATGTTCGTCAAGGCGAGGCTCGTCGTCTGATTGTCCACGGTGCGGATGATCGTGTAGTTCGCGCCGTCGGTCGTCTCCTCGACCTCGTACTTCTGGACGCCGCTCCCCTGCGGCTGCCAGCTCACAGTGTAATTGCCGTCGAGGTCGTAGGCGTTGCCGCCCGCGTCCGTGAAGTCTCCGGCGATGGGCTGCACTGTGGGCGCGGTCGCGCCGAGCAGTTGCGTGGACGTGATCTGGAAGTCGGTCGCCGCCGCCACCCAGCCGTAGGCACGGTAGGTGTAGGTTCCGGCGCGCGAGACGTTGACGGCGATGTGTTCGGGGCCGTTGCCCGTCGCCGACTGCGCGATCTCTTTGCCGTCGGGGTCGAGCAGGGAGAAGTCCAGATCGGGCAGACCGATGGTGCCGAGCGCGGGCACGTCGCCGACCGTCTGATAGCTCCATGACAGCGTCGCGTCGATCTTCAGGGTCGAAGCGCCGACCTCGAAGGGCACGTCAACGTAGGTCACGCCGGAGGCGACCATCACGTCGTTGTCGCGCTGCGCGCCGCCGTCGCCCGCCGCCACCGTGCCGGTGTAGGTCTTCGTGTCGGAGGCAGAGATGGCGTCGGACGGCAAGGTCGCGGTCGCCTTCAGATACATCGGCGCACGCAGAGTCTCGCCGCTGCCCGCGCGTTTGGCGACGACGTACCACTGGAGTTCCATCGGCGCGGAAGTGTCGCGCTGCTTGTCGCCGTCGAAGCTGACGGTGGCGGTAAAGGTCGCGCTGCCATTCGGCTGCACGGTCACGCTCGCGGGACTGACCGAAGCGTTGACGCCGTCGCGTTCGAAGAAGCGGTTGTTCGCCGTCGAGAGGTTGTAGGTGCCGCCCTGACCCGACACGTCCTTGATCGTGACGGTCACGCTGCGCGTGTTCGTGATGCGGTTGTTGATGATGGGGAGTTCCCCGAACGAGTGGCTGGCGAGCAGCGCGGGCTCGACGATTCCGTCGCCCTCGACGCCGAGGAGCGCGGGCGCGTTGACGGCGGCGCGCACGTCGATCAGGCCGCCGCCCTGATCGATGATCGAGTCGGACTTCGCGCCGTCGGGCTGCGCGACACCGGCAGCGGTGCGCATGTTGGTCGCGGTGTTGATGAAGGCCGCGCGGATCATGTCGGGCGTCCAGTCGAGGTGCGCCTGTTTGACGAGCGCGGCGGCGCCGGTGACGTGCGGGCAGGAGAAGCTCGTGCCGTCGCCGGAGATGTAGCCGGACGGATCGAACATCGTGCCGCCGTTCGTCTCCGCGCCCGCGACGCGCGCCGTGGCGGAGAGAATCTTGACGCCGGGCGCGGTCACGTCGGGCTTGACCTGTCCAAGGCCTGCGACGGGGCCACGCGAGCTGAACGTCGCGGTCGAGCCGACGAACACGTCGTCGGTGAACGGGTTCAAGCGAATGGGGAGCGGCGAGACGGTGCCGTTCGTCGCGGGCTCGCCGCCAGTGGACATGGCGTTGATCAAAACGTCTGCGTCCGAAGGCAGGATGTTCGCCGAGGGGATCGTGCCCTTGACGGCGGTCGGGTTGGTCGTCGCGGTGACGTTGAGCACGGCGACGGCGCCCGATGCGGCGGCGACGTTCGAGACGTCGAAGAAGGTGGCGGAAGCCGCGCCGGGGTCTCTGACGAGCGCGATGCGGCCACTGACGGAAGCAGGCCAAGGCCCCGTCGGGTTATCGACGAGGACGTAGTGCTGCGCGACCCCTCCGGCAGCCGGGTCGGGCGTGCCCGCCATCGGGTAGAGCTTGATGCGACCGAAGCCGGACTGTGTGGTGAAGTTCTTCGCCGGGCTGACCGCGCCGGTCTGATCCGGGGAGACGGCGGACGCCTGTAGCACGTCAGCCGTCCAGTTGGCGTCTGCCGCGCCGGGGTGCGTCGTCGCCGCGACGGCGATGACGTGGCGACCGGCGGCGGGCGAGCCGAGCGTGGACTCGTTGGGGCCGGAGTTGCCCGCGGCGGCGACCACGGTCGCGCCCATCAGGGCGGCGTTCGAGGCCGCGACCGCCGTGTCGTCGTCGGGCGTGCCCGCGCCGCCCAGAGAAAGGTTGATGACGTGGGCGACGGGCTTCGGCTGTAAGCTGAGCGAAACGGGCGAGACCGCGTCTTCGAGCGCCATGATGGTCGAAGAGCCGAGGCAACTGCCCGTGCCGGTGCAGACCTTGTAGCCCATCAGACGAGCCTGCGGGGCGACGCCGTGGACGGGCACGTCGTCAGCCGTGCCCGGCAGGCCGTCCGCGCCGGGAGCCATGCCGAGGTATCCGGCGGCGTCCGCCGAAGAGTGCGAGCCGTGGCCGAAGTCGTCCAAGAGACCGCCGGTGAAGGTCATGTAGTAGATCACTTTTTTGTTCGTGGGGACGGCGGAGACGTTCGGCGCGAGACCGAAGCGTGGCGGGGTCGGGTCGCCGCCAAACATCGGGTGCGTCCAGTCGATGCCGGTGTCGAGCACGGCGATGTTGACGCCCTGCCCCTCGTAGCCCTCGTTGAAGGTGTCGAACGGCGTCAGCTCTGGGTACTTGCCATAGACGGCGGGCGCGTTGATGTAGGGCACGCTCTTGTCGAGGTTGACCTGCATGACGGGGTTCGTCTGCACGCTCTTGACCTGCGGCATCGCCTTGATGACGTTGATGGCAGAGCCGGGGACTTTGAGCGTCACGCCGTTGAGGACGAGCGTGTAGCGGAAATCGACGTGCCCGGCGACATTGCCGGCGAAGTCTTTCACGTCCACGCCGTCGAGCTGGTAGGTGACGCCCTGCGCCTTGAGCGCGGCGAGGAAGTCGTTCTGCTTCGCCACGAGCGAGTCGCGGTAGGATTGCAGCTCGGCGTCGGAAACCTGTTTGCCGGCTTTGGCCGACTTGGCTTTATAGACCGCGCCGGCGTCGTCCTTGAGTACGACGATCACAGAGTCCGTGATGCGCGCCGCGCTCGCGCGCGAGAACGGGTTGAATGAGAGCGCGGCGAACGTCGCCACGGCGGCGAACGCGAGAGCCGCGATTGTCGTGCCGGCGCGACGTGAGTTGGTTTCCTGCTTCATTGCTCTTCTCCTCAAAAATTTTCGCTCGATTTCCGCTATCCCCGGTCGCCGTCCAGAGCCGCCCGCTGGCGCGTCGCGCCGGGCTCGAACTGGCTTCCCCTGTCAACGTGCGAAAATTTAGCGCCGGGCGCTTGAGGAATCCTTGAGGCGTGCGGCGCCAAAACTTGAGGCGGGAGGCGACAGGTGGTTGAGGTTTGATACTAGCCGCCGAATTGCGGAGTTTTCGACTTTGCGACGCACGTGGTCAAAGAGTTCGCAACGCCGACGCAACGTGAATGTAATAATCCGCCGCCGAAAAATTTTTCGGCGGCGGACGTAACAGCACGTGGTCGAGGTGCGGAAGCCCTGTCTGCCCGCGAAGGTCTGTCGCGCGCCCCGCCCGGCTTGAGTCGCACCCGGACGGTGCTCGTGTGGGGTCTCGTGACCGAAACCTATTTGACTCCGAGGATGCGCTGCAACACTGTCGGATCGCCGTTGATGAGACCCGACTTGACGAGGCGGGGCGTCAGCTCGCGCCAGTTCGGTGCGGCGGCGAAGACTTTGCGGAAGAGCGGCAGGGCTTCGTCCAAGCGGTTCATGTTGACGAGCGCGACGGCGTGCCAGTAAACCATCTCGACGTTATCGGGGACGAGCCTCTCCGCCTCGCCGTACTCTCTGAGCGCGCCTTCGTTGTCCTTCTTCTCCGTGGCGAGGTCGCCCGCGTTCATGTGGTTGTAGGCACGCTGCAAGGTGACGAGCCGGCGCAGTTCCTTTAACGGCTCCGGACTGTCGTCAACCCGCAGATCGAAGATGCGATCCACCCAGGCGCGCCCCGTCGATTTACCGGCGACGACGATGATCGCCGCCGACTGACGGCCACGGATATCGCCGCCCGCCGCTTGCGCGGCGTCGAGCGCGGCGAGCATCCGCTCAGCCAGATCGCCGCGAGTCGACTCGAACGCCTTCGACATCGCGCCCCACACGCGGTCGTTCGCCATCAGGTTCGCCTGCGTCGAATAGTTCCTGCCGACGTGATCGCCCGCCGCGTCGATGCACTTCGCGCCGGTGTGCGTGGCGACCCGCCCTCCAGCGTCGAGCATCGCCACCTGCCGCACGTCGCGCCCCTCATCGCCCGCGAGCAGCGACTTCAAAGCGTCGGGCGCGCTCTTGCCCGCACGCATCAGCTCAAGTCCCAACTTGCCGTACGAGGGATCGACGAACGATTGCGTGGCGACGACGCCGACGCCCGCCTCCGCCCACGGCACGGTCGAGCCGACCGAGAACCAGTGCGACTGCACGGCGACGCCCATCTCGCCCGTCACCGAATCGCGCGCGACGATCGAGAACGTATGCACGGGTCTCAGCGGTCGCGGCGACTCCGCGCGCGGTGGCTCTGGCGATGTGCGTTGTGCCTCGCCCGCGCGCGGCGCGAGCACGAACACGCACGACAACAGCACGGCGGTGGCGAGCAGCATTCTTTTCATCGTGAGCTTCATCCTTTCAGAATATTTGTAGGGGCAGGGCTTGTCCCTGCCCGCAGCGACCGACAGGTCGCTCAAACCGTTTGCGATCATCCGACCTCGAATGATCATGAATCATCATTCGCGCCTTCGCGCGGCGGGCAGGGACGAGCCCTGCCCCTACAATTGCCACGAACGCGGCTCGGTCTTCTCAGACGTTCTAATCAAGAAACTCGCGTTGCCACAACTCCAGCGTCAGCAGTTGGAAGACTTGCAGGCTGAAGTCTTCGCGCCCAGACAGGTTCGACTCGACGACGCGGCGCACCTCCGCCGCGTCGAAGAGCCCGCGCCGCCGCACCGTCTCTTCCGACAACAGCTCGTCAACCAGCGGGCGGAGCGCGCCGCGCAGCCACGAGCGCACCGGCGCGCCGAAGCCGGCCTTCTTGCGCCAGACGACTTCGCGCGGCAGCAGGCGTTCTGCCGCGCGCTTCAAAATGTATTTGCGCTTCAACCCGCGCAGCTTCAGATTCGCGGGCATCCGTGCCGCCAGTTCGACCAGCTCGACGTTCAAAAACGGCACGCGCACTTCGAGCGTCGCCGCCATCGAAGTCTTGTCCGTGTAGTCGAGGTTCAGGCACGGCAGGAAAGTTTTGAGATCGACGTAGAGGAGCCGGTTCAAAGGTGCGGCGCGGGCGCAGCGCGCGAAGTAGCGCCGGTGCTCTTTGTACGGATCGATGTCGCGCGTCGCCTCTCGGAGATCGCCCGTGTAGAGTCGCCGCTTCTGCTCGTCTGTGAAGTAAGTGCCGAAGCCGAGGTAGCGCGCCTCGAAATCATTTGCGGCACTGCGCGCGAACTTTTTCGCGTTTCTGAGCGGCGCGGTCAGGCGTCCGGGCAGACCGCCCGGGAGCGCCGACGCGACGACCTGCATCAGCGGGCGGCGCACGGCGGACGGCAAGACGGGGTCGAGCCAGCCCGCGACCTGCATCGCAAGCTGCCGCGGGTAGCCGGCGAACACTTCGTCGCCGCCCATGCCCGAAAGCATCACGCTCAAAGTCTCCCGCGCCTCGCGCGAGACGAGGTAGCTGCTCACCGCCATGTCGATGAGCGGCATCTCGACGTGGCGCACGAGCAGAGGCAGAAGCTCCGCCACGTCTGGCTGCAAAGTCTGTTCGTGATAGTCCGTGTCGAAGAGCTGGCCGACCTCGCGCGACCAGCGCGTGTCGTCCGGGATGATGTCATAGCGCAAATCTTCCGCCGCAATGCCGACGGTGTAGGTCGAAACCCGGCGGCCTGCGGCGTGGGCGTGCATCAGCGCGACGATGGACGACGAATCGACGCCGCCCGAGAGGAACGCGCCGAGCGGCACGTCCGCGACCATCTCCATCGAGACCGCGCGATTCAAGGTTTCAAGCACTTGATCGCGCCACCACGCTTCGCTCCGGCCCTCGTCGATGTCGTCGAAGGAGACATCCCACCACTCGCGCACACTCACCGCGCCGTCTTTCACGGTGAGCACGTGCGCGGGCGGGAGTTTGCGGACGCCGCGAAAGAGCGTCTGCGGGTCGGGCGTCCAGAGGAAAGTGAGTTGTTGATGCAGCCCTTCCACATCGAGCGCGCGCTCGACCAGGCCGGACGCCAGGAGCGCTTTGACTTCCGAGCCGAAGACGAACGAGTCGCCCGCGCCGTTCGCGCCGCGCACGTCGGCGTAGTACACCGGCTTGATACCGAGGCGGTCGCGCGCGAGCGTCAGCGTTCTTTCCTGTACGTCCCAGACGGCGAAGGCGAACATCCCGTTCAGGCGCGGCAGGCAATCCGCGCCCCACTCGGCGAAGGCTTCAAGCAAAACCTCCGTGTCGCAGTCCGTGTGGAAGGTGCGACCGCGCGCCTTGAGCTGATCGCGCAGAGAGACATAGTTGTACAGCTCGCCGTTGTAGGTGAGGACGTAGCGCCCGTCGCTGGAACGAAACGGCTGGTGCCCCGCGCTCGAAGTGTCGATGATGGAGAGGCGACGGTGGAGCAGGCACGCGCGGCGACCATCCGCGTCAATGGGGTCAGAAAACCACGCGCCCTCGTCGTCGCGCCCGCGGTGCTCGATAGCCTTGAGCACGGCGGCAGCGCGCGCGCGCGGGTCCCTCGTGATCATTCCGGCGATACCGCACATAGCTCAGTGGGTGACGAATAACAAGTGACAAGTGATAAGTAAGGGCAAGCAGGTTTGCTTGTCACTCGTCACTCATCACTTTCAGGGAACTCTTATATAATTTCGCCGCGTGAGAATAAACCGGGACGACGACGACAACAAGGCGACTGCTGACGGCGAAATACATAGTCGCGCGCGCATGACGACGGCGCGGCGTAAGTTGCTTGTCGCGTGCGTCGCCGTCTTCGCCGTCGCGTCGTGCGTCAGGCTGCTGACGTGGCGCGAGACGCGCGCGGAAGTCGGCAAGGTGCAGACGACGGTCACCGCCGGGTACAGACGCGACGCGCGGTTTCTGCTCGAAGGCGGCATCAGTTCCCTCTTCAGCCGCGCGTCGCCGCTCGCCAACCCAGACTCGCTCGGCCACCCGCCCGGCTACCCGCTGCTGCTCGCCGCCGTCTGCAAACTGTTCGGCGAGTCGGACGCCGCGATTCAACTCCTGCAAGTCTGCGGCGACGCGCTCGCGTGCGTGTTGCTCGTCCTCGTCGTCGCGCAGGTGCTCGATCTCAAGACCGCGTTCGTCGCCGGCCTGCTCGCCGCCATCTCGCCGCAGCTCGCCTGGAACTCCGTGCTGCTCCTGCCGGACTCGCTCGCCGTGCTGCCAGTCATGTGCGCGCTCTATCTCGTGGCGCGCTTGATAAATCGCGGGCGTGCGACGACGCGATCACAGGTGGCAGCGATGTTCGTCGCGGGCGCGCTCGTCGGCGTCTCGTGCTGGCTGAGGGCGAACGCCCTGCTGCTCGCGCCGTTCGTCGCCGTCTTCGTCTTCTTCCTCGCGCAGCGTGAACGCCGCGCGCGGCTCGCCTGGTCGCTCGTCGCGGGCGCGCTCGTTGTCGTCGGCGTGTTGACTGTGAGGAACGCCGTCGTCTTCCGCCACTTCGTCCCCGTCTCGCTCGGCGCGGGGCAGACACTGCTCGAAGGCATCGGCGACTACGACACGGCGATGCGTTTCGGCATTCCCTCCACCGACGACGAGATCATGCGGCAGGAGGCCAACGCCGCCGGGCGGCCCGACTACGACGAGACGCTACTGGGAGCTGACGGGATCATTCGCGAGCGACAGCGCCTCGCGCGCGGCTTCACGGTCATCCGCGCGCACCCCGTCTGGTTCGCCTCCGTCATGCTGCGCCGCGCCGCCTCGATGCTTCGGTTAGAGCGCGCACGGCGAGTTTCGCTGACGACGGGCGTCGGCCTGTTGCAGAGACTCTTCATCACCGCGATCTTTCTCCCGCTTGCCGTCTGCGGCGCGTGGCTGCTCGCGCGCGAGCGTCGGCATCGCGCGCTCTGCGTCCTGCTCTGCGTCCCCGCCTACTACCTCTGCTTCCAGTCAATCGTCCACACCGAATATCGCTACACGCTCGCCATTAACTTCTCCATCTTCGCCTTCGCGGCGTTTGCGCTCATCTGGCTCGCCGACGCGCTGCGGCGCAGGTTGTCACGATCCGCTCAACAGTCTTAGCGCCTTTGCGCCTTTGCGTGAGAATGCTTCCTCACGCAAAGGCGCAAAGGCGCTAAGCAACTCTGTCAACGGCTCTAAAGTTGGACGGGCTGACCCGTGCGCAGCGAGTCGAGGATGCGGAAGGTGGCGCGGGTGGTGGCGGCAAGTTCGGCGAGCGGGATGGGCGCGGGCGCGCCCGTGAGCAGCGTCGCGCAGACGGCGCGCACTTGCCCGGCCTGCCCCTTGTCCGGCGCGCGCAGGCGCGTCTTCTCTTCGCGACCGTCGCGATAAGCGACCGCCGCGCGGAAGTCTTCGACGACGAAGGAGCGTCCCGCGCCGAAAATCTCGATGCGCTCTTTCGCGAGCGCGCGGTCGCCCTCGGCGAGGTAGGCGACGCAGCCCGTCGAGCCGTCGGCGAAGCGCAGCGTGACGAAGACCGAATCATGATCGACCGCCTCGCGGTTATCGCTTCTAACCGACTCGGCGAAGACGTTGAGCGGTGGCGAGCCTGTCCAGAACTGGATGAGATCGACGAAGTGACAGACCTCGCCGATGATGCGCCCGCCGCCTTCCAGTTCGTTTTGCGTCCAGTGCGCGGGGGGGACGCGCCCCGCGTTGACGCGGTAGAGGATCGAGAGCGGGTCGCGCCGGTCGGCGAAGAATTTGCGCGCGGCGATGGCGTGCGGCGAGAAGCGCCGGTTGAAGCCGACCGTGAGCGTGCCGCGCGCGCGCGTGGCCGAATCGAGCACGGCGTCCAGCTCCGCGTCGTTCAACGCGAGCGGCTTTTCGACGAAGACGTGCTGGCCCGCGTCGAGCGCGCGGCGTGCGAGCGCGGCGTGCGAGTCGTGGCGCGTGGCGACGACGACGAGGTTGACGTGCGGGTCTGCGATCACGGCGTCCGCGCTCGCGGCGAGCGCGGCGAAGTCGTAACGCTCCGCGGCGTCGCGCGCCGTCACGCCCGACGCCGTGGCGACGGAGCGAAACTCCGCGCCCGCCGCCTTGAACTGCGGCAGCAGCACGCCCCGCGCGTAAGCCCCCGCCCCGACCAGCCCGACGCTCACGCGTGACTCACGCCGACGACCTTCGCCGCCCGCCGCGGACTGCTCCGCGCCGCCGCGCGCATCCGTCGTGCCAACGCTCGCGCCCGTGCCGACTTCGCGTCGCCGCTCAATCGTCTCCGCCAGCTCGCGCG
>JBJMGS010000192.1:0-9871 GCA_045807785.1 Pyrinomonadaceae bacterium | reverse complement strand
GTCCCACGATCTGCGGCGACACGTCGTCGAGGTTCGTCTCGACGACGAGCAGCTTTTCGTCCGCCGCGTCGCCTTCCGCGTCGCCGATCATCACGCGCAGCACGTTCGGGAAACGCTCGTACTCGCGTTTGCCCGCGCCGTAACCCGTCGCGCGAACCGTCATCGCGGGCATCGCGCCGTAAGACTCGCAGACTGTGCTGATGATCGCCGCGCCGGTCGGCGTCAGAAGCTCGCCCTGAATGTCGGTCGCGTAGGTCGGCACGTCGCGCAGCAGCTCGACGACGGCGGGCGGCGGCACGGGAAACTTGCCATGCGCCATCTCGACCATCCCGCTGCCGACGTGCAGCGGCGACGCGACGAAACGCTCGACACCCAGCAACTCGAAGCCGATGCACGCGCCGACGACGTCGATAATCGCGTCCATCGCGCCGACTTCGTGGAAGTGAATCTTCTCGACGGGTACGTGATGCACCCGCGCCTCGGCTTCGGCGAGCCGCGTGAAGATGCGCGCGGCTCGCGACTTCACCGGAGCGGAGAGGCGCGAGCTTTCGATGATCTTCAGGATCGTGGAGAGGTGGCGATGGTGCTTCTCATCTTCCGTCTCGACTTCGGCGAGGGTCGCGCTGATGCCGGAACGGTCAACCCTTGAGAAATTAACTTCGAAGTTGGAAACGTCGAGCAGTTGGAGTTGTTCGCGCAGGGCTTGCTCGTCCGCGCCCGCGCCGAGGAGCGCGCCGAGGATCATGTCGCCGCTCGCGCCCGCGAAACAGTCGAAGTAGAGAGTCTTCATCAGTCGTCCAGTCGCGGCAGCAGCTCGCCCGCGCGCCCCCGCAGAGAGACATCGCACAGCTCAGTCAGCGGCGTCGCCTCCGGGTTGATCTCGACGAGGAACGCGCCCGCGCGCTTCGCTACCTCGGGCAAGCCGGCTGCTGGATAGACGAGCGCCGACGTGCCGACGACGAAGCAGAGATCGGCGCGCGCCGCTTCCGCCGTCGCGCGTTGAAAGACGTCAGACGGGATCATCTCGCCGAAGAGCACCACGTCGGGACGCATCGGCGCGCCGCAGACGCCACACACTGGCGGACGCGCGTTGGCATCAAGCTCGCGCACGTCCGCGCGTGCCCGGCACTCCATGCAGCGCGCCGTCCAGACGTTGCCGTGAATCTCCAGCACCTCGCGCGAGCCCGCCGCCCGGTGCAGGCCGTCCACGTTCTGCGTGGCGAGCGTGAGCCGCTCGAATTTGTCCTGCCAGCGCGCCAACGTCTCGTGCGCCGGGTTGGGTCGCAAAGTTTCGAGCATGCCGCGGCGGTAGTCGAACCAGGCCCAGACTTCCGGCAGGTCGCGCACGATCATCTCGGCGGAGGAGATTTTATAGAACGGCATCCCCTTCCAGACCGTCGAGTCGCCGCCGCCGCGAAACGTCGGCACGCCGCTCTCGGCGGAAACGCCCGCGCCCGTCAGCACGAAGACGCGCCGCGCGGCGCGCAGACGTTCGCGCACTCCTTCAACCGTCTCAGCCGTCGTGTCCTGTGTCAGCAAAACTTGCACGCGATGGTATCAGAGCGCGACGGCGCGGTGTCAAGCAAGCCGCCCCAAGGTTAGGTCGCGCGAAAACGTTGCGCTATACTTTCGGCTTTTCCGGCGCATACATTTGCCATCATAGACACGCCGTCGAAGAATCATAACAGCATGAGTGAGAACCTGAGACTGATTGACCTGCCGGAAATCCTGCGCGAGCGCGTGCGCTCGACCGCCGCCGCGCGCTTCCAGATCACGCTCGAACAAGTCGGCGCAGAGATTCCGCCGCGAACGGAACTGGGCGATCTCGCCTTCCCCATTGCGTTCGAGCTGGCGAAGCGCATCAAGCAGGCGACCGGCGAGAAACAGAACCCGCGCGCCATTGCCGAAGAGCTACGCGCCGCGTTGGCCGCAGAGCCGGGCGTCGCGCGCGTCGAAGTCGCCGGCGCGGGCTACATCAACGTCTTCTACGACCGCGCCGCCGGGCTCGCGAGTCTCATGCGCGGCGATGATCGAAGTGCGGGCAGAGAGCAGTCGCGCGACGCGAACGACAAGGTGATCGTCGAGCACACCAACATCAACCCGAACAAGGCGGCGCACATCGGACACCTGCGCAACGCCGTGCTCGGCGACGCCTTCGTCCGAACCTTGCGCGCGACGGGCGAGGCGGTCGAGGTTGACAACTACATCGACAACACGGGCGTGCAGGTGGCGGACGTGGTCGTCGGCTTCATGCACCTTGAGCAGATGACGCTCGCGGATGTGCGGCGACTCGACGAACAGCTCCCGCCCGAACGTCCCTTCGACTATTACTGCTGGGACTTGTACGCGCGCGTTGGGCTCTTCTACCGCCACGGCGACGCGGAGGCGAAGGAAGATCCGGAGCTGTTGCGCCTGCGCGTCGAAACTCTGCACGCGCTCGAAGCGGGCGAGAACGCGACCGCCGAACTCGCCGAGTTCGTCGCGACGCGCGTTGTTGAGTGTCACTTGCAGACGATGCTACGTCTCGGCATCCGCTACGATCTGCTGCCGCGCGAGTCGGACATTCTCCGCCTTGGCTTCTGGCAGCGCGCTTTCGAGCGTCTGAAAGAGACGGGCACGATCCGGTTCGAGACCGAAGGGCGCAACGCCGGTTGCTGGGTGCTGCCGACCGATGCACACGCGAGCACGGACGAGCACGAGGCGGACAAGATCATCGTCCGCTCGAACGGCACTGTCACCTACGCGGGCAAGGACATCGCCTATCAGCTCTGGAAACTCGGCAAGCTCGGACTCGACTTTCACTACAAACCCTTTCTCACCTACGACGACGGGCACACCGTCTGGGTGACGACGAGCGACGCGGGCGACGATCAAGGCGTTTCCGACCGCCCACATTTCGGCGGCGGGCGCGTCGTCTATAACGTCATCGACACGCGGCAGTCCTACACGCAGGACGTGGTGCAGAAGGGCACGGCGGCGATCACTTCCGACGCCTCGCACGAGGCGAGTGTCCACCTGAACTACGAAGTCGTCGCGCTCTCTCCGGCGGCGTGCGAAGAACTTGGCATCGAACTGAGCCCCGAAGATCGCGCGCGTCCGCACATCGAAATGAGCGGGCGCAAGGGGCTCGGCGTCAAGGCGGACGATCTCGTCAACATCCTCGAAGCCAACGCCCTGCGCGAAGTCGAGACGCGCCACGCCGACCTGTCGCCGGACGACAAACGCGCCATCGCGCATTCGCTCGCCACCGGCGCGCTGCGCTACTTCCTGCTCAAGTTCACGCGCAACACCGTCATCGCCTTCGACTTCAAAGAGGCGCTCGCCTTCGAGGGCGAGACCGGCACGTACTGTCAGAACGCGGCGGTGCGTCTCAACTCAATCTTCAAGAAGCTGGGCGACGACGCACGGCGCGACGCGCGCGCGTTTCTCGTCGGCGCGTCCGCGGGTGGCGATTCAAGCTCAGGCGTCGGCGAAGTGCTCTCCGGCGAAGGAGGCGACGAGTTGTGGTCGCTCGTCATCCTCGCGTCGCGGCTCGCGGAGATCATGGCGCAGACCGCCGCCACGGCTGAGCCGGCGTACCTCGCCAAGTATGTCTTCCAGCTCAGCCGCGCGTTCAACTTCTTCTACCACCGGCACCACATCCTCGGCGAAGAGAACCGCGCGCGCCGCGCCACGCTCGTCGGCATCGCCGAACTCGTCCGCGATCGGCTCATCTCGGCGCTCGCCATGCTCGGCATCGAAGTCCCCGAAAAGATGTGAGTGGTGATAAGCGCGACGCGGCGCGCGCTTTCGTCGGCTGAGCCGCGTATATTACTATGACGTCAGACAGTTTTAGTCTCCGGCTCAAGACCACCGCACGGGGCTCGCGCCGACGCTGAAAACTGCAAACTGAAAGCCGATAACTCTTCATTATGCTCATCGTCATGAAAGCCGACGCGACCGAACGTGAGGTCGCGGATGTCATCAAGGTCGTCACCGATCTGGGTTTGCGCGGGCACCCGCTGCCTGGGGCGAATCGCACCGCCATCGCCATCACAGGTAATCAGGGCGCTGTCGATCCCTCGCACTTTGAAAATCTGGCGGGCGTCGCCGAGGCGATCCGCGTGACTAAGCCCTACAAGCTGATCACGCTCGACCTGAGACCCGAAAAGACCATCGTGCGCGTCGGCGACGCGACCATCGGCGGAGATGAGCTGGCGCTCATCGCGGGGCCGTGCGCCGTCGAGAGCCGCGCGCAGGCTTTCTCCATCGCCGAGGCGGTCAGGCGCAGCGGCGCGCGCTTCTTCCGCGGCGGCGCGTTCAAGCCGCGCACTTCTCCCTACGCCTTTCAGGGTCTCGGCGAAGAGGGCTTAAAGTACCTCGCCGAGATTCGCGAGGCTTACGGGCTGAAGATCGTGACCGAGGCGCTCGACGAGCACGGCGTTGACATGGTCGAGCGCTACGGCGACGTGATTCAGATCGGCGCGCGCAACATGCAGAACTTCTCGCTGCTCCGGCGCGCGGGTCGGTCGTCACTCCCCATCCTGCTCAAACGCGGCATGGCGGCGACGCTCGACGAGTGGCTGCTCGCCGCCGAGTACGTCATGTCCGAGGGTAACTACAACGTGATTTTGTGCGAGCGCGGCGTGCGCACCTTCGCGCAGCACACGCGCAACACCTTAGACCTCGCGGCGATTCCCGCCGTCCGGCGCATCTCTCATTTGCCGGTCGTCGTCGATCCTTCGCACGGCACGGGTCACAACTACATGGTCGCGCCGCTCGCGCGCGCGGGCGTCGCCTGCGGCGCGGACGGCCTCATCATCGAAGTCCACGACCAGCCTGAGCGCGCTCTCTCCGACGGGGCGCAGGCGCTCACCCTCGAACAGTACGAGCAGCTCGTCTCCGAGGTGCGCGCCATTCACGAAGTCATCGTGCCCGCGACCGTCGGTTGATGTTATGTTAATGAAAAGACAGTTCTGGAGGTGGGCTACGCTTGAAATTACAGCGCCGCTTCACACATTTTGAGTTGGAAGTGGAGGCGAAGCGGGACTTCTTGAATCTTGCGGGAGAGGTATTCGGTCTGCGTCCAATCGAGTTGAGTCACTTTCTTAACGCCGTCCCCGATACGCAGCTCGCCCGCGCCGGCAAGCTCGATTGCGGGTTGCAGATCGAGCTTGCCGATGACGGCGTAAGACCCCGGCAGGTGATATTTTTCAAACAGTGGACTCAGGTCGGGCTGCTTGATCTGATTGGCATATATGACCGCCCGTGACAAAACCTCGAAAGCCCGCAACGGATCGCGCTCGCCCCACAACTCAGCCAGCTTGAAAGCCACTTCCACCCTTCGCAGAGTCGGGGGGCACTTCTCCAAGGTCTGCGCCGCGCTCTCGTAAAGCTGGACGGTGTCGCCCGGTTGCTTCGTCAAGGCGTAGCCGACCGCCATCAGCGTCCACGCGCGCCACAGCGGATTGCTCACCATTCCCGCTTTCTCTATCGCTGAAGCGCCGTTCTCTTCCTCAACCTTGATCCTGATCTCCGTCATCAAATAATAATCTCTGATAATCGCTTTCAGCTCGGAGTCATGGATCGCGTCCAGCGCCGAAGCAGCCAGATCAAGCCGCCGCTCCTTCGTGTAAAAGCCCGCGAGGGCGCGGAGGCTGAAATTTGCCAAACGTGAGTCGCGCCGTTCGGTGTCCTTTATTTCAAGCGTGCGCTCCAACTCCCGCGAAGCTTGCTCGGGCGTGAGCCGAAGAGGCATCCGGCTCGCCGCGTCCAGCCACTCTTCGGGCAACACGGCGGCGATCTGTTGGAGGGCTGCGTCAACGTACTCCAGCCTGTCGGGCGCGCATTTTTCGATGACGCGACGAATCTCCCGTAAGTATTCGCCGTAAAGATAGCCGAGGTTATCGTAATCTACTTGGAGAGGCTGTCCGCTGACTTTTGATTCTTTAATCGCTGTGACGAAGCCTTCAAGCCCCCGAAGCAAATAACTAATGAGCGCCTGCCTTACCGCCGGACTCATTCGCGGATCGACGGCGATCAGAGTGGTAACGGCTTCCTGATTGAAGGCGTCCGAGCTGGTTTGGGAAGAAACGATCTCGACGAGCTTGTCTTCGATCTCGTTAACTACCGAATCGCTGCCCGCCGCCCTGAGTTTACTCACCGCCTCGGATATTTCTCCTGAAACTTTGCCGGTACTTGAGTCGCTGGAAAGAATCATGCTAATGCCCTCAGCCGGATTCTGACCGAGTTTAATCATCCCGACTTTGACTAATTCATCCGCTCTGTGTCGGGCGTCCCAGTTGACCGGATTATCAGCGTGCTCATTCTTCTGCGAATCATCTGCTTTAGCCGAGCAGTCCGGCAGGGCTTTCAACAGCTTGTCTGCCTGCTGCCGATCTATCTTGGTATAGAGGGATAAAATATCGCCTCTCAAACTCAGTAACTGGAAACTCTTGCTCTGTTTCTCTTTTGACTTCCATGAGTCTGGGCAATCCCTGACTTCCTTCAGAGCAAGATTAAGCACGCGCAGAGCCTCTTGCGGATGTTCCCGCGCAAGCAGTCGAGTGGCTTCGAGTTGAATTTGAATCGACTCGACCGGGCTCGTGAGGCTAGAGGCTTCCTGACCTATCGACACGGCGAGTTCTGTGGCACGCGCCGATAATTGAATTTGAGGCGAAATGGTGGATTGCTTACTCTCGGCTTTTTGCTGGGCACGGACGGGGGCGAGAAGGATTTGGCTGCACAGTAAAAACGTGCAAGCGTTTATTGCCTTTCGTGGAGCTTTCATGTTGATGAAATTATTTCTGACAAGAAGAGACTCAAACAAGCGCCTAACCCTGTTGCCATCTTTGCTCCCTTTAGGTTGAGCATCCTTCATAAGATGACAACAGAGCTAGGGCACGGTCCTTATTTATTCTATCAGAGGCTTGCAGTTATGCAGCTCAATGCAGAATCCGTAGTTGTTGTTACAGGTCTGCCTACATTGATTGTTCGCCCCGCACGCAAAGAGGCAATCGTTTTGGTCGGTCTTGCACTTGTCGCAGGCATTACCTTCTTCTTCGTCGGCGCGGACGCGTTGTGGCGGGGTTGTGAGCACGAGCATGGCGCAACAGATGAGGATCAGAAGCGCAAGGAAGGGACGTTTGAGTTTCGTGGAGAGGCTCCTTGACTTAGCGACTGGTAGAGCATAGCTAAAGTATGGATGATGAGGACACTGATGCGACGAGCCGTACCCTATGCCCTTTAACTCGCAATAGCAAGGTGTTTCGTTTACCCCTATATGGGCAAACTCTATCCGGCCAACTCGCCTAACATATTTACAAGCTGGCTGCTGAAAGCTGAGCGCGCCAGCACACGGTCGAAGCCGGAGGCGAGCGCGCGGTCGCGCAGCTCGGTCTGGACGTGCGAGAAGAAGCCGATCAGTGGCACGTCGCGCAATTCGGGGTCGTCTTTCAGGTCGCGCGCCAGTGCGAACGGGTCGCAGCGCTGCGAGTGAAGGTCGGCGATGACGACATCGGGGCGGTTTGCACGAGACTTCTCGATTGCCGCCTCGACCGTGCGCGCCGAGTCGAACTCGACGCCCAGACTCTCCGCCGTCCCGCGAATCTTCGACAAAAAGAAAATGTCATCGACCGCCGCCAGGACGCGCCTCTTCATCTATAATCCCCTCAACTTTCGCCGTGAATTGTCGCTTGATTATGCAACGCACGCGCCGAAACGCTAAGCCGGACTAGAGCCGCCGCCGCAGCGATGATCACGAGCCGCCAGAATCCTTTGGTGCAGAGGGCACGCGCCGCACGGGCGGGACGCGTCGAAGGCTTGATCTTCGTCGAAGGCTTGCGGCTCGGCGAAGAGGCTGCGCGCTCCGGCCTCGGCGTCGAGAGCGTGCTGTTTACGCGAAAGTTCATGGACGACGAACGCGGCGGCGTGCTCATTGACGAGTTGCGGCGCGCGGGCGCGCAGGCGGTAGAGGTTTCCGAGGGCGTGCTCGATTCCGTCTCGGATACGAAGACGCCGCAGGGAATCGTCCTGCTGGCGCGGCGCCCGCCCGCTGACCTCGAAGGGTTCGCCCGCGCGCTCTCCGCAGACCCTTTGCTCGTCGTCCTCCACGGCGTCAGTAACCCTTCGAACGCCGGGGCGATGCTTCGCGTGGCGGAGGCGGCGGGGGCGGCGGGCGTTGTCGCGACGGCGGGGACGACCGATCTGCTCTCCCCGAAGTCTCTGCGCAGCGCGATGGGCTCGGCGTTCCGCCTGCCGCTCTGGGCGGGGGCGACGTTGACCGAAGTGATCGACTGGTGCGAGCAACGCGGGATCAAGACCGTCGCCACCGATCTCGCAGCGACGCGGGCGCACACAGAACTCGACTGGCGTGGGGGTCGTGCGATCATCTGTGGGGCGGAGGCGAGCGGGCTGTCGCGTGCCGAGACCGCTCTCGCCGAAGAACACGTGCGCATCCCGATGAGCGCGCCGGTCGAGAGTTTGAACGTCGCCGCCGCTCTCGCCGTGGTGCTCTACGAGGCGGAACGACAGCGTGGCTTCTCAGATCAGCGGCGCATAAGCGAAGAGAATGCTCAATAAAATGTCGAAACGCTGTTTTCGCTTTCTTACTTTCGCCTTTTGCCCTTAAAATACTTCGGTAAGCAATTCGGTAAAAGTTCCCTCCCCTTTTGCGGCACGCGCGGCACCCCGGTCGCGGCGCGCGCGGCGTCCAGCTTTATTATCAGCACGCGGCTGTGGCGTGCGCGCCGAACCTCCGCCGGGCGGAGTCGTATTCAAGTTTATGGACAAGCCCGAGAAGAAAGGCGACGGCGTGAAGCGCGACGAGGCGCTGGTCGAGCGGCTCGTCCGGCGCGTCTTCGACCGCGTGGGCGCCGCCGTGGATCGCAAGCTCGGTCGCGCGGGCGACGCGCAGGACGGCTTCACGACCTCGCGGCTCATTGAGCGCATGGAGCATCTGATCGACGAGCGCGCGCGCGACGATCCGCGCCGCGGACGGATCGCGCCGCACCTGATGATACTGAAGGTCGAGTGGGGCACGCACTCGGAAGCTCCGCCCGACGCGTTGAAGGAGTTGGAGAAGGAGGTGCTCGCCGCCGCCATCGATCACATCAACGACTCGCGCCTGCGCACGCTGGCGCCCGTCGGGGTCGAGACGGTCGTGGATATCTTCACGAGCGGCATCGCGGTCGATCCGACCTACGGCGAGTTTGAGGATCAGATCAAGCAGGAGGACGAGGAACGGGCGCGCGCCGAGCGGGGCGAGCCGCCCGTGCCGCACACGGCGCCGGGCTCGCTCGCCGCGCCGAAGGACGTGCGGGTCGTGGCGCGCGCGACGATCAACCACGAGTCGGAAGAGACGCCGCTCGCGTTCAAGCCGGGCGGCAGGCGTCTGAACGTCGGGCGCGCCTCCGACAGCGATCTCTATTTGAACCACCCGAGCGTGTCGAAGATTCACGCCGCGATCCTGATGAACCGCGAGGGGACGCTGCTCGTCTCCGACACGGGCTCGACCAACGGCACGTTCATCAATGGACGCCGCATCGCCTACGGCGAGGCACGACACCTCGAAGACGGCGATGTCGTCGGCTTCGGCGACGTGGAAGTCAGATTTAGAAAGGGTGACAAGTGAGGAATTGTGAGCCGTAACAAGTGACGAGCAAATCCGAAAGCCTGCTCGTTACTTGTCACGGTTCACTTGTCACGTGAATTTATGTTTCTTCTCGAAGCGATTCCTGAAAAGCAGCCCGCCGAGCTGAGTCTGATCTACACGGCGGGGCTGGCGTTGATGATTCTGTGGCTGGCCATCGGGCTCGCGCGCGGGATGCGGCGCAGGCGTTCGGCGCTCGCGTCGGTCGCGCCCGCGGACATGCCGACCGACGTGCGCAAGCGT
>JBJMGS010000191.1:0-2490 GCA_045807785.1 Pyrinomonadaceae bacterium | reverse complement strand
GAGTTTCTTGCGATAGACGATCACTTGAGGGCGGAAGTCGGCGCGGCGTTAAAAATCCCCTTGAGATTCAGCGGCGGGCACCCGCACCTTCGCGCGGCGCCCGGCATGCCGGTCGTCGCGGGGCGGGACGAAGATCGACTTGAGCCTGACCAGCCAGTCGCGCAGGCCCGAGACGCGGACGGCGAAGGAAGCCGCGTCGTCCGCGTCGCCGATGAGCGTGCGACCCAGCGCGAACGGATCGGTGCGCGCCGGGTCGTTCGCGCCGCCGTCAACCGTGACAGCGCAGGCGTAGCCGACGGCGCGCGCGAGCAGCGCGAGCACCGACGAGTATTCGCCCTTCGGGTAGGAGAGCGCCGGGACGGCGTGGCGACCGAAGCGCGCGCGCACGGCGTCGAACGAGTCGCGCAGCTCGCGCTCGGTCTCTGTGGGCGAGAGCGTCGGCAGGCGCGTGTGCGAGCAGGTGTGCGAGCCGATCTCGACGTCCTGCTCGCGGGCGAGCGTCTCCAGCTCAGCCCAAGAGAGGTACGTCCAGTCGTCGGCGGGCGACCAGCGGCGCTGCGGGTTGGCGTCGCCGCCCGCGGCGGTGTTGTTCGTGATGATGAAGGCGGAGGCGGGCATCCCGCGCTCGGCGAGTCGCGGGGCGGCGGCGGTCAGGAAGTTGCGGAAGCCGTCGTCGAAGGTCAGGACGACCGAGTAGTGCGGGAGCTTTAACCCCTCGCGCCGCGCCGCCAGGTATTCGCGCAGCGGGATGACGCGGTAGCGGCGCCGCAGGAAGTCGAGCTGCGCCTCGAAGCGCGCGCGCGGGACGTGTATGCCGTGCGGATCGTTCGCGCCGCGGCGGGTGCGCTCGGTGACGCCGTGGTAACAGAGGATGATCACGCGCCGGCGGTTCCACCACGCGGCAAGGCGCGTCGCGCCCGCTGCATAGAGCAGGGCGAAGAAGACCTTTTTCATGTAGCCCCCACGATCCGATCAGAGCCACCGAAGAATAGACGAACCCACAGACTAACCATGAAGTAGTTAGCCTGTGGATGAGTCTTGATGTTCTCTTCGGTTACTCGGGCAAAGAGTACTGGTGGCGTTACCTCGGCGGACGCTCAGCAGGCAGAATTCCCTTCGTCGTGCGTCGGCAGAGCGCTGAATAGCGGGGAGGATACTACATGCGTGCGGGGTCGGCAAAGGTTTGCGGCGTTAAAATTCGTGGGCGGCGCGATCTCGACAGAGATCGCGCCGCCTTCTCCGGTAAGGAGGCTTGACCGGGGCGACCGCCGCCAGCCCTCTTTGCCCAATGACCGACGGCGGTTCGATCCGTAAGACGCGCGGGTGCGCTCGGCGGTCTGAAAATGTCGGCGCGCGGTGTGAAATTTTCCGCGCGCGACGGCGGGAAAAGACGGGCTGCGCGCGCCCACTCGCCCGCCCGCGAGCCCGGTTGACAAGCGCGCGCGGGTCGCCTAAATTGAGCGCGCCTTCCGCTTCCGTTCCGGTCGGCAGTGTAAGTCGCGCCCGCCCACGGTTTCCCGTCTCAGGCTGCAACCCGCTTACGCTCTTTCCCGTAAAACATGCGCACTAATTCTTGGAGGTTCGTTTTTGATGAGAAAGACATCCCCCGGCCTGGCGGCCTTCGCCGCCTTCGCCGTCACGCTCGCGTCGCTCGCGCCCGCCGCCGCGGCGCAGAAACTTCAGTACCCGGAGACGAAGCGCGGCGATCAGGTTGACACCTATTTCGGCACCGAGGTCACAGACCCCTACCGCTGGCTCGAAGACGATCACGCGCGTGAGACAGCCGCTTGGGTCGCGGCTGAGAACAAGGTCACGTTCGGCTACCTCGAACAGATTCCTTACCGCCAGGCGGTCAAGGCGCGGCTCGAAAAACTCTACAACTACCCGAAGTACGGCGCGCCGTTCCGCAACGGCGACTACTACTTCTTCTCGAAGAACAACGGGTTGCAGAACCAGAGCGTGCTCTACGTCCAGAAGGGGCTCGACGGCGCGCCGGATGTTTTGCTCGACCCGAACAAGTTTTCGGCTGACGGCACTTCGCGCCTCGCCGGCTTCGGGCTCTCGAAGAACGGCAAGTACGCCGCCTACGGCATCTCGCAGGGCGGCTCGGACTGGAACGAGTTTCATGTGATGGAGGTCGCGTCGCGCAAGCCGCTCGCCGACACACTGAAGTGGGTGAAGTTCTCCGGCATTGCGTGGCAGGGCGACGGCTTCTACTACAGCCGCTACGACGCACCGCCCGCGGGCAAGGAGATGACTTCGGCCAACGACTTCCACCGGGTTTACTTCCACAAGGTCGGCACCGCGCAGGATCAGGACGTGCTGGCTTACGAGGACAAGGCGAACCCGCACCGGTTCCACAACGTCTCGACGACCGAGGACGAGCGCTTCGCCATCCTCAACGTCTCCGATCAGAGCAGTGGCAAGAAGGGCAACGCGCTCTTCTACCGCGATGCGAAGAGCGCCGACAAGACCTGGAAGCCGCTCGTC
>JBJMGS010000190.1:0-6017 GCA_045807785.1 Pyrinomonadaceae bacterium | reverse complement strand
GAGCGTGACTGCCTGGCTCGCACCGGTGTTCAGGTTCTTGGTCGGGCTGTCGAAGTTGATCGTACCGCCGTTCGAGTTCGCCACGCGCACGCCCTGCGCCGTCGAGGTGATCGAGCCGGTGGCGAAGGTGAACGTGCCCGCGTCGTGGTTGTCGATGTCAATGGCGAAGCCCGTGTTGTCGCTGATCGAGCCGTTGTAGATGCCGGCGGCGTTGCTGCCGCTGATGTAGAAGCCGACGCCCGCCGGCGCGGCGCTCGCGCTCGCAGGGTTCGTGATCGAGGCGTTCGTGCCGAAGAAGAAAGTGCCGCCCGATCCGTTGAGGATATCAACTCCGGCGTCGCCGCCCGCGAGCGTCGTCGTACCGTTGAAGTTGTAGGTGCCGTCGGCGTTGTCGAACTGCAAGCCCGTGCCCCCGGTCGCCGAGAGCGCGCCCGTGTCGAAGGTGAGCGTGCCGGTGTTATGCCCGCCCGAGACGCTGACGAGCGGCTGCGCGTTCGCCTGCGAGACGCCCCCCTTGTAGGTCGCGCTCACGGTGCCGCCCGTGACGGCGAAGGCGGTGGCGTTGCCGCCCGTGACGGTGCCGCCGTTGACGTTGAAAGTGCCGGTCGCGCCCGTCAGCACGACGCCCGACGCGGCGGTCGCCGCCGAGATGTTGGCCGAGACCGAGTCGAGCGTGACGTTGAGCGGCGTCGAGACGGCGGTCACGGCGTTGGCGTTCGTCGTCGAGATCGTGCCGCTCGTCGCCGTGAAAGTGCCCGCGCTCGTCGTCACGTTCAGCGCCTGCACGCCCGTGTCGGGCGAGACGTCGAGGTCTGAGAAGGTCAAGCCGCCGCTGCTGCCCGTGAAGACGACGCCCGCCGCGCCCGAGCCGTTGACGACCGTGTTGCCCAAGTTCACGGTCGCGCCGCTCGCGCTCATGCTGATGCCGCTGCCGCCGCTATTCTGGATGTTGGTCGCCGTGCCAGCGCCGTTGTTCACCGTGAGCGAGCCGCTGACGCTCGCGAGCGACAGCCCCGTGCCGCTGCCGCCGCTGTTGGTCGAAGAGAGGGTCGTGAAGTTCGCGCCGAGCGTGACGGAGCTGGCTGTGATGGCGGGGGCGACGGTCGCGCCGACGCCCGTCGCGCTGACGGAGCTGCCCGCCGCCGTCGTCACGTTGACCGTGCCGCCGCCCGACAGGTTGAGCCCCGCGGCGTTCGAGGTCGTCACGGCGAGCGTCGCGAAGGTGAGCGTCGCGCCCGTGTTCGTCCCCGACCACTGGACGGCCTCGCCGCCCGCCCCGGTCTTGTTGACGGTCGCGCCGCCCGCGAAGTTGATCACGTTGCCGCTTGCCGCGTTCTGGATGACGACGGTGTCGGGGGCGCCGCTGCTTAAAGTGGCCGCGCCGTTAACCGTGACGTTGCCGCCGCCCCCGCTGTGCACGAAGGCGTTGCCCGAACCGCCCGACACCGAGAGCGTGCCGAAGGTGCGCGTGCCCGCCGTGTTGCCGCTGAAGGTGACGCCGTTCGCGCCGCCCGTACACGAGGTGTTGCCGAAGTTGATGTCGGCGGTCGAAGAAGTCGTGACGAGGCACTCCGCCGTCTGACCGGACACGTTCGTCGAGCCGAAGGCGACCGTGCCCGCCACGCCCGTCAGAGTCAGACCCGACGTGGTGCTCGATGTCGTCGTGACGCCCGCGAAGCCGGAGGTGGCGGCGAAGGTGCCTGTCGTCAGGTTGAGCGCCTGCCCGTTGCCGTTGAGCGTCACGTCCGGTGTGGTCGAGTTGCCGACGGTGAGCGTGCCGAAGTTGTTGCCGAAGATTTTCGCGCCGGTCGTGTTGCCGACTGTGAAGCCGCGCAAGAGTGTGCTGCCCGCCGAGACGTTGACGGCGTTGGTCGCGGCGGCAGTGGTCGTGATGGTCGTCGCCGTCGCCGGCGTGGCGTTCATGACGGGCAGCGGGTCGGTGCCCGAGGGCTGCGTCAGACCCGTGATCGCGATGAGAGTCACCGAAGCGTCCTGCCCGACGAGCTTCTGCGTGCTGAGCATCACGACGGGCGCGACGTAAGCGGTCCCGCTCTCGTAGAGGAAGACCGTGTCGCCCGCCTTGGCGTGCGTCAGCGCCGCCGCGTTGTCGTTGAGAGCCTGGAAGTTGGCGAGCGTCTGGAACGGGTGCGAGAGCCGCCCGTCGCAGTTCGACGAGCACGCCCCCGCGTTGTTGTTGACGAACCAGATTCTGCCGGCGACGGTGATCTTGGCCTGCGACTGGACGCTCTTGCCGCCGGAGGTCGTCGCCGTGTAGGTGAACGTGTCCGTGCCGGTGAAGCCGACCGGCGGATCATAAGTGAACGAGCCGTCGCTGCTGATCGTGACGTTGTTGCAGGCGGCGCACTGCGTGCTCGACGTGGTGGCAGGGCTCGCCGTCATGCCCGTGTTGTTGCCCGTCTCGGGGTCGGTGTCGTTGGCTAAGAGTCCCTGCGCCACGGGCACCGTGATCTTCACGTTGCCGATGGTGTTGAAGTTGTCGCTGCCCGCCACGGCGAACGACGAGGGGACGAGCGTCGTGTTCGGGTCGATGATATCGCTCAAGGTCACGCCCGTGGCGGGGGCGGTGCCGCTGTTGGTGATCTGCACGGTGTAGGTGATCGTCTCGCCGGGGTCGGCTAAGCCGTCCGCGTTCGGGTCGGGGAAGGAGTCGCGCTTCGTCGCCGTGATGATGGGAGTCGGGACCGCGTTCGGCACGGGCTCATCCGCCCCCGGGGCGGTGCTGAGGGTGCCGCGCGCGGGCGGCGTGGCTTCGCCCGCGGGCTCGACCGTGCGCGCGCCGCGCACCGTCTGCGCTGACATGGGCGCGAGCGGCGCGAGGAAAGTTAAGTAGGCGAGCAGCAGGGCGACGGCGGCGCGCGGCGTGCGCGAGCGGCTGACATGGAAGAGTCGGATCGCAGGCGCGAAGCGGGGACGGGGGTTATGCATCTATATCTCCTGAGTGGAAACGGTTCGGCTTCTGGGCGGAAACGGTTCGGGTAGAAGTGCGAGCGGCGAGACTTGGTCGGCGCGAAAGACGGGAGAGAACGTAACATACGTCGAGCCCATCGCGCAAAAAAAGGTTGTCAGGCTAGGAAATATCTCAGCGCCTGAGAGGGCCCCCCGAGGCAACTGCCGCTCGCCGACCGCCCCGCGCGTAAAGTCCCCCTTGACGCCTCGCCCACTTTTCTCGCATCATGCCCGTGCACTCTTCGACGGTCGTACAGCTTGTCTCGTGCTTTCGTCTGACACGCACAGGGCGTAAGATGACGCCGGTCACTCAAGTCGCGCGCCAGCGACGCGAAAGGACGACGCGCCCACGGTCTTCCGAATCAAAGCATGAACTTTGCCACCCGTGCCCTGCTCGAAGTACAGGAGACGAGCCTGATGGCGGCGCGCGCCGCCCGCCGCCTCTTCCGCCGCCCGACGTACTTCACGGAGCTGCTCTCGCAGATGGACGTGATCGGCGTCGGCTCCGTCCCGATCATCCTCCTGACAGGCTTCTTCACCGGCGGCGTGCTGACGCTCCAGACCTTCCCCACGCTGAAGTATTACGGCGCGCAGGATCAGACCGGCTACCTCGTCGCGCTCTCGCTCGTGCGCGAGCTGGGGCCTGTGCTCGCCGCGCTGATGGTGACGGGGCGCGTCGGCTCGGCGATCTCGGCGGAGCTGGGTTCGATGGTCGTCTCGCAGCAGATCGACGCGATGCGCGCGCTCGGCACCGACCCGATCCGCAAGCTCGTCGCGCCGCGCATCATCGCGCTCCTCCTGATGCTGCCGCTGTTGACGATCACGGCGGACGTCTTCGGCATCATCGGCGGCGGCATGGTGGCGACGTCGCTCTATGGGATGTCCGCCGAGTCGTTCTTCAGCTCCGTGCGGTTCGGCATCACTTCGGACGATCTGATCGGCGGCATTATCAAGCCGCTCGTCTTCGGTTTTTTGATCGGCAGCATCAGTTGCCAGAAGGGGCTGAGCACGGAAGGCGGGACGGTCGGGGTCGGACGCTCGACGACTTCGGCGGTCGTCACCTCGTCCATCGTGGTCATCATCGCCGACTTCTTTCTGGCGAAGGCGCTCCAACTCTTCCTTACCCAGAACTGACTCCGGGACTGAACGCACATGGCTTCGACCGACATCGAACAAAACATAGCTGACGTGCCGCAGCCGGACGTGGACAATCAGGTGAGCCACGAGGCCGCCGAGTCCACCTTCGCCGAGGTGGAGGACGCGGATCGCGCCATCCCGGCCATCGAGTTTCAGGACGTGACGCTCTCGTTCGGCGACCGCACCATCCTCGACCATCTCTCTTTCAAGGTGATGAAGGGCGAGTGCAAGATCATTCTCGGCGGATCGGGCGGCGGCAAATCCACCACGATCAAGCTCGTGCTCGGCCTGCTCAAGCCCGACTCGGGGCGCATCATCGTCAACGGCGAGGACATCACGGACTACGACGAGTTCCAGATGATGCACGTCCGCAAACGCTTCGGCATGATCTTTCAGGAGGGCGCGCTCTTCGACTCGATCTCGGTGTACGACAACGTCGCATATCGTTTGCACGAACAGGGCGTGCCCGAGGAACAGGTCGAGCAGGAGGTCAGACGGATGCTGCGCTTCGTCAACCTCGAAGACGCCATCGACAAGATGCCGGCGGAACTCTCGGGCGGGATGCGCCGCCGCGTCGGCATCGCGCGCGCGCTCGTCGGCGGGCCCGAGATCGTCATGTTCGACGAGCCGACCGCCGGGCTCGACCCGCCGACCGCCCGCACGATCTGCGAGCTGGCGATCAAGCTGCGCGATCTGGAAGACGTCTCGTCGATCTTCGTCACACACGAGATGAACAACATCGAATACATCACGGGGGAGTACGCCGCCGTCGGCGAGGACGGCGAGGTGATCTTCGAGAAGGAGGGCGAGAAGCTCTGCCTGACCAACACGAAGGTGCTCATGCTGCGCGACGGCCATATCATCTTCAGCGGGACGGACGAGCAACTCGCCAAGACCGAAGACCCGTACATCAAACGATTCCTGCGCGGACATTGAAAGGAGAGCTGTTAGCTGTTAGCTATTAGCTTTTAGCCAAACGGTAAGATCGCATCTGCGAGACGTCGTGAGGTCAAACGAAAAGCTAAGAGCTAACGGCTAACAGCTAACAGCTACCAAATGCCTCCAGCCAGAAAAACCATCGGAATGCGCGAGGTGCGCGTCGGCATCTTCATGATCGCCGCTATCATCGTGCTGATCGTGCTGATCCTCAACGCTTCGGGCGACATCTCCTTCAGCCGGAAGAGACACCTCAAGGTGAAGTTCGCGAGCGCCGAGGGCTTGCGCAAGGGGGCGGAGGTGCGCCTGGCGGGCGTGCGCATCGGGCGCGTCGAGGACGTGAAACTGCTGCCGCCGACCGACAACCCTGACGACAAGCGCGTCGAGGCGCTGCTCTCGGTGGACAGCAAGGTTGATGGACAGCCGATCACCGATCTCGTCCGCACCGATTCGAAAGCGCAGCTCGTCGCCCCTTCCCTCCTCGGCAGCGACAAGATCGTCAGCATCACAACCGGCACCTCGCTCGGCCAGCCCGCCCCCGAATATCACGAGCTGCCTTCGACCGAAGAGGGCGGCATGGCGCAGCTCACCGCCTCCGGCAACCAACTTGTCGATCAGCTCAACCAGCTCTCGTCGCAGATGACCGACATCACCAAGAAGATCAACAGTGGACAGGGCACCATCGGGCGCTTCGTCAACGACGAGGCGTTCTACGACAACCTGAACCTGACGGTGCGCGAGGCGCAGGGCATCATGCGCGAAATCCGTTCGGGTAACGGCACCGCCGCCAAGCTCGTCAACGACCCGGCGCTCTACAACAACGTCAACCAGATCACCGAGCGACTCAACGAAATCTCGGACAACCTCAACCGCGGTCGCGGCACCGCTGGGAAGCTACTCACCGACGACGCCCTCTACAACGAGGCGCGCTCGACCATCGCGCGCCTGAACCGCACCGCCGACGACATCAACGGCGT
>JBJMGS010000189.1:0-5707 GCA_045807785.1 Pyrinomonadaceae bacterium | reverse complement strand
ATGGTTTGCATCGAGCGCGTAAGCCTCCGTCGCGGTCTCGGCGGGAAAATCGCGCGCCTCGACCTGTTCGAGATTAAAGGCGCGGCGCGTGGCGGCGATGTTGCGCTCGATGTAGGGCGCTTCGCGATCCAGCTCGTTCGGCTTGACGATGTAGCTCTGGACGTAAGCCGGGACGGCGACGACCGCCAGGAGAAAGACCAAGACCGGCAACCCGACGGCGAAAGCCAGCACGCGCGCGCGGCGCAGGGCGAAGGCGTTTAAGAGCGCGACGGCGGCAGCGACTAGGAGCGCGACGCAGACGATGGTGAGACCGGGCAGCACGTAATGGTCTTCCGTGTAGGTCACGCCGCTGAAGATCGTGTGATCGTCGAAGAGGTAGGTGAAGCGCGAGAGATAGACGCGCAGGGCGAGCACGGTGAGCAACGCGGCGAGCGCCGTCGAGACGGCGGTGTAAGCCGCGCGGCGCGCGCCGGTCGGGAGCGACTTGCGGCGGGGCGCGTCGAACGCTTCGACGCCCGCGCCCGCCGGGAGCGCGGCGAGCAACGCATAGGCGAGCGCGGCGCACAAGATGATGAAGGCGAGCATCAGCAGCCACGAGACGACCGACGACGCGAAGGGGAGCGTGAAGAGGTAGAAGCCGACCGGTTTGGAGAAGACCGCGTCGGCGTCGCCCGTCTGCGGTCGGTTGAGCCAGAGGGCGAACGTCTGCCACTCGTCGCTCATGCCGATGCCGTAGCTCAGGCCGAAGAAGAGCGCGACGACCCACGCCGCGGGCTTCAACAGGCGCGCGGGCGCGACCGAGACCGGCTGGTTGTTGAGCATCATCCGGCGCGGGGCGAGCGCCGAGACGTCGAAGGTGCGCTCTAACAGCCAGAACGCGCCGCGCAGGATGATGATTGTGGCGAGGGCGAAGACGAGGAAGAGCGCGACCTCGTACTTGAGCGTCGTCCAGTAAACCGTCCCGTAGCCGAGCGAGCCGAACCAGAGCGTGTCGATGTAGATGGCGGAGGCGCGCGAGACGCCGAAGAGGAGGGCGATCAGGGCGAGGACGAGCAGCCACAGGCCGCGCCGCCTGCGCCTTCGCGGCTTGCCCACAGGGTTGATGTCAATGACGTGCCCGCCGAAGTCGCCCGGCACAACTGTTCCACGATCTTCACTCATGCGGCTAGGATACGCCCAAACGAAGCCGCGTACTAACGCGCCTCACACATCGAAGGGCGATAGACAATCCCGATGTAGCCCGACCGTTGGGCTAATCGAGTAGCAGAGCTGTGTATCCGGCTTGGCGGAAATGGTCGTCTGCGGTCAAAGCCTCGGTGATGTTGTTCTCGGACATGGCGACGAAGGAGGCACAGTCGGTTAAGCCCCAGTCTTTATCCGGGCGTTGTTCGTAGAGACTTAAGGCTTGGGCGAAGAGAGTAGGCGAGACGGGGATGACGTTGACGAGCGGGTTCTCTCTCAGGGAGTGAATAATTGTTGCGGCAGCCTGACGGAATTTAAGTGCGGCTAAGCCGTCGGCGACTTCGACGAGCACGAACCCGGTCGTCAGTAGCGGGCGACTGTCGGCGTCAAGTTTCTTCTGCCATTCGACCGCCTTCGCGTGCCACTGGTCGCGGCTGTTGAAGAGCGCGTAGATGTACGCCGTGTCGAGAAAGAGCGCATCGGTTGCCACGGCGCGTCAGCCCTCTAGCTTTCCGTGCGCGTAGAAATCGTGCCGTTCCGCGAGGTCGGTCACGCCTGCGTCCACTGCAAGGCGCGCGATGAGCGTCAGCGGATGCGTTACTTCCTTCGTGCCGTTGGGTTCGGCGGGCGCGTCCTGCGCCTGATAGCGTTGCTCGATTTGCTCGACGGCGTCGAGGGCTTCTCTCTGCGCTGCGGGCGGCAGGCGGTGAACCTTCTGCCGGATTGTTTCGGCGGTATCCATAAAAATTCCCCGTCGCTGATGTTACCTCAGATGCGGCGTTTGAAGTTAGCTGTTTAACGCTCTGCGAACGTGTACGGCTTACGCAGCGGAGAGTTCGCGCGCGTGCGTGAGGTCGCGACGGGTGACGGGGCGGACTTGTGCGGCTTCGAGCGTGAGCACCGCCGCTGTGTGACCGTCGAGCGTGACGAATTCGACTTCGTAAACTTGCCCGTCGCGGTACACGTGGACGACCGTGCCCACGTCGCCCGGTTCGAGGCGCGAGGCGGGGACGGGCGCGGTCAAGACCACTCGCTCATGTTCTTTAATCATCGTCTCAGTCCTCGTGTGGGTAAGCTGTGACGAAGATCATCGTTCGTCTCCGGGTAGAGGACGCAGTCATGTTGCGCGCCGGAGAATTCGTCGCGTGCGCCTTCAAGCGGCAGGCGGGCGATGTCGGCTCCGTCACTTTATAAACAAGGCGGTGTTCGTCGGTCAGCCGGCGCGACCAGCAGCCCTTTAACTCGTGCCTTAAGGGTTCGGGTTTGCCGATGCCGTCGAAGGGGCTTTTGGCGGTTTCGCTGATGAGGCGGCGGAGTCGCTCGAAGAGTTTGCGGTCGGTCTTCGCCCAATCGCTGTAGTCGTCGAAAGCGTCTTGGTGAAAGGCGACGAGCCTCACTGAAACTGCTCCTGTTCTGGCTCGACGACGTTGCGCGCGGCTTCGACGTCCGTCAAGGCGCGCAGGAGGCGTTCGCGGTTGGCGGGGGAGCGCAGGAGGTAGGCGGTCTCGTCGCGCTCGGAGACGGCGATCTCGATCTCCTTGTCCTTGAACATGGTCTTGAGCGCGTCGAGGAAATCCTGGTCGAGTTCGTCGGCTTTGACACGATAGATGGCATCCATGGTTTAACTCCTCCGCAAATTCTAGCGCGCCCATCTTAACGCTTTTCGGCGGACGCCCCCACCAATGCGACCTCTTCGGGCGTCAACTCGTACAGTTCGTCAATTAACTCGTCAATCTGTCGGTCGAGCGCGGCGCACTTCGACTCGTAGTGGTCGCGGTCGCGGTCGGTGCGCGCGGTTTGGAGTTGCCGCTTGGCGTTGAGCATCGCTTCGACGAGCGACACCATGCGGTAGTGATAGGCGCTATCACTTTCGCTTGAAGTGCAAAGCACGTATCACAGCGAAGATAAGGCTCATAACGCGGGCTTTGCACAAAAAGTCATTCCTGCACAAAAAGTCACTACCTTGCACAAAAAGTCTTGTGCGCCGTATCCCTAATTTTCTTCATTGTGATAGGGGCAAGCCTCAAAAGTGTCTGTAGGGGGAGAATAGCGGCGGCAGAATTTGAGCGTGTGGTGAACGCCGAGCCTGTCGTCATAGCGTCCGACACCAAAAACATAAAAAAACAGTTCACCGCGTTCCAGCCCTTCCATGAGTTCGGGAGTCAAAGCCCAATGGAGGGAAACAATTTGTATTTGTCTGTTGAAAGCGGGCATATAAATCTGACTTGGCGGGGAGCTTTGTGCGGCATAGGTTGGGTGAATAGGCAAAGGTGTGTGTCGCACTTCTACATACGTATTTAGTTCAACTTTAATGGCGGGCGTATTCCCCGTATTCATAATCTCAAGTTGAATGGTAGGGTTTTTACCAATGGCATAATCAGTCAGATCAAACTCGCTGATAACGAGGTAGGGGCGCTCTTTAATGTAGAAAGACTGCCGAGCCACTTGAATACTTTGCTCGGCAGCCCTAGCGGAACTCGCAGTAGCTCCGACGAGCTGTTTCATGGAATTAGCTTGAGCGGTGGAAGCGTTGGCAACTTTTCTCGTTTCCTCAAGACTTCCTTGCAAGGCGTTGGCTTGCTCTTGCATAGCATTGAGTTGCCCTTGCATGGCGCTCACCTGAGCGGCGGAAGTGTTAGCCAATCGCTCGGACGCATTAACCAACTTATCCGTCTGCCTGCCTGTCTCTTCCGCGTTCCGTTTGAACATACGGGCTTGATAGATCGTCGTACCCGTATAGATGAACGAACTGATAGTCACGAGAACGCTCGTGATAACCAACGCCTGATTACCGAGTGTGTGTTGTCGCCACCGTTCAAGAAAACCTTTTTTGCGGCTCATATTTCTGCTGCCATCCTCGCACTAGGGGGTAGTTTCATTTGTACCTTTTGGTTGTACCTAGTTCTTCTCTTTTCCGATGCGCCGCCGCGCCGATTAGCTTTACAGGCTGCGGCTTGCTTAGTCGGCGCGGTCGCATCAATCGCATTGTTCATTTGGGCGGTGGTTTAGTCCGTCCAGAAAGTCGGCTCTATCCCAAGCTCGTAGAAGGACGATATGAGGCAGCACAGATTATGACACAGGATTTTGCACAGAACCTCATTGTGCTGCGCTGTCGTCGTCTTGCTTCGCAGACGTTCACCGAACTTGCCCTTGATCGTCGAGAATGTCGTCTCCACGTTAGATCGCCTGTAGTAATGCTGCATAAACCAGTCGTGGTGGAATAGACCAAGCATCAAAGAGCGCGCCCGCCTTTCACTTGAAACATGAAAGGCGGGCGTGCTGGTTGTGGGTGGGCTTACTTCCCGGTCGTCTTGTTGCCCTTGCGGGTCAAGCCGCTCTGGCGAGTGTAGCCCATCTCGGCGTAGATGATGCGTGATATAATCCGCGTGCTATGACGACTATTACCATCTTGCCGGAGAAGAGTGACAGCTATCGCGCGCTGGCTGGCGGCAAGGAGTCCGTCGGGCGCACGGCGGGCGAGGCGTTGGACGCGCTCACGTCGCAACTCGGAGACGCGGAGGGCGGCGCGCTCGTCATCTTGCAGAGTCGCAAGCCCGACCAGTTTTTCGACGCCGCGCAGCAGGAACGCCTCGCCGCGTTGATGCGACTCCGCGACGACGGCGAGTTGTCAGCCGATGAAGCGCGCGAGTTACAGAAGCTGGTCGAAGCCGAACTCGACGGCGCGCGACAACGCGCCGGGGCGATGCTCGACGAACTGAAGTCGTGAACCCTCACTACCCTTACGTCTCGGCGCGGGCACGTCACGCCTGCGAATACTGCCGCGCCCCCGAAATCGTTTTCAACTTCCCTTTTGAAGTCGAGCACGTCACACCACACTCTCGTGGCGGCGAGACGACCGAAGACAATCTAGCCCTGTCATGTCGTTCCTGTAATCTCTACAAGTCGGATCGCGTCTCGGACGTGGACGAGTTGACGCAAACAGAAGTCAGCCTCTTCCACCCGCGCCGTGACGCGTGGCGCGATCATTTTGCGCTGGATGAAGAGACCGGGGCGATTGAGAGCCTGACCGCAACGGGGCGCGCAACCGTCTCACGTCTGCGCGTTAACAGTCGTGCTCAGGTCGAGGCTAGAAGGCAATGGTTGCGCCTCGGTCTGATGAACAGAAGTTAGTTCCGACGATTCATCGGTGAACGAACGACCGCGCCCGCCCTTCGCATAACTCTGCCGAAGGGCGGGCGCGGTCGTGGTCTATGGAGTTACGGCTTGATGGGCGTCTTGTGGTTCTTGCGGGTCAGGCCGCTCTTGCGTTCGTTCTTGCGGGTGTAGCCCATCTCGGCGTAGAGGGCGCTGTTGGGTCCTTCGTTCGGGTCGGCGACGACTCCGGCGACGACGAGCAGGACTTTCGCCATGACGTTCTCGTCCGCCTCGTCGCGCTCGGCGATGGCCTGCGTGAGCCGGGCTTCGAGGTCGTCAATCTGCCGTCGGGCGTCGCGTGCCGCCTCCACTTTCTCCTGAAACTGCGCGAGCGTCATCCCGCCGAACGTCTTGCCGGGGGCGAGCGTCT
>JBJMGS010000188.1:0-6185 GCA_045807785.1 Pyrinomonadaceae bacterium | reverse complement strand
TGCGGGCGGCTATTTTTCCTGTCCCGTATCGCGATACTGAAGCTTCGTATCGCGATACAAAGGCAAAGTATCGCAGTACGAAGGCTTTGTATCGCGATACAAAAGCAAAGTAGCGCGATACTGAAGCTTCGTATCGCGATACAAAGGCTTAGTAACGCGATACGAAGGCTTCGTATCGTGCTACAAAGGTCGCGTATCGCGATACGAAGGTCGCGTACCTCGATACTTTGCTTCAGTATCGCGCTCCCGAAGCCCTGTATCGCGATTCTGCAGTCGGGGATCGCCATTCCGAAGCCGTGAGACGCGCTTTTCCTTGGGAATACTGGCATCCGGCTAGCCTGTGCGTGCTCCGAGCCCGCCTGGTAAGTACCGCCTTCATTCGAGCACGAATAGCGGCACGCTTTCTGTTCGCGCTCTCGTGCTCAATGCGGGCAGGATGCGCGCGCTCCCGAGGGGTGTGGGTCGCGTATGGGTGCGGCTTTGCCGCGCGCGGCGCTTCCGTTACTATCCGCAACACCGCACATGCGAAGCCGTTTCAACGTCCGCGTCCTGCGCTTCGACTCGCTGCCTTCGACGAACGATGAGGCGGCGCGGCAAGCTGCGGCAGGCGCGCCGGAGGGCTTGTGCGTCGTGGCACGCGAGCAGACGGCGGGGCGCGGCAGGCGCGAGCGCGAGTGGGTCTCACCTATTGATGCAGGGCTCTACTTCAGCATCGTCCTGCGCCCGACGCTCGAAGCCGCATCGTGGTCGCTCGTCACGTTTGCGGCAGCCCTCGCCGCGCGCGACGCGCTGCGCGAGGCGTGCGCGCTTGAGACCGACATCAAGTGGCCCAACGATCTACTGGCGCGCGGGCGAAAAGTTTGCGGCATCCTCGCCGAGACGTGCGAGACACAGCGCGCTCGCGCGTGCGTCGTCGGCATCGGCATCAACCTGAGCGACGCGGCGTTCCCCGCAGAGATCGCCGCGCGCGCGACTTCGGTCGAAGCCACGACCGGGCGCGCGCCGGACGTGGAAGCGTTGCTCGCCGCGCTGACGCGCTGCCTCGCACGACATTACGAACTGCTGCAAGAGCCCGGCGGTCAGGCGGAGACGCTGCGCGCGTGGGCTGAAGGCTCGACCTACGCGGAGGGCATGCGCGTCCGCGTCGCGCTCGGCGACGAAACCATCGAAGGCACGACGCGCGGGCTAGAACCCGACGGCGCGCTGCGCGTAGAGACGGACGGCGAGCTCAGGATCGTGCGCGCCGGTGACGTCACCGCCGTCAGAACTGTATGAACAAGCGTATCGTGCTTGCGACCATCGGGTCGTTCGGCGACGTGCATCCGTACATCGCGCTTGCGCTGGAGCTGCAACGGCGCGGGCACCGACCGGTCGTCGCGACGAGCGAGATGTATCGCGAGAAGATGGAGTCGGCGGGCGTCGAGCTACACCCCGTCAGACCCGACGATCTGCCGACGCATGAAGAGCCGGATCGCTTCAGCGAGTTCCTGGAGAAGTTCATGGATCAGCGCTCGGGCATGAACGAGATTCTCAACCGGCTCGTCCTGCCTTACCTGCGCGCGACCTACGACGATCTGACCTCGGCGGCGCGCGGCGCGGACTTGATCGTGACGCACCCGCTGACCTTTATGGGTCGGCTCGTCGCCGAGAAGCAGGGCATCGCGTGGGCTTCGAGCGTGCTCGCCCCCGCGTCGCTCTTCTCCGAGCACGATCCGCTCGTGCCGCCGCAGCTCCCGGCGGTGCACGGGCTCTTCAAGCTGCACCCCGTCTTCTTCCGCGCGGCGATGGCGCTCGGTCGGCGGCAGCTGCGCCCGCTCGTGAATGCTGTCAACGAGGTGCGCGTCGAAGAAGGCTTGCCGCCGACGGACGCGAACCCGATCCTCGAAGGCCAGCACTCACCCGCGCTCGTCCTAGCGCTCTTCTCGAAGGTGCTCGCCGCGCCGCAGGCGGACTACCCGCCGAATACTTTCACCACCGGCTTCGCCTTCTACGACCGGCGCGACTTCTTCGGCGAGACCGAGACGGAGCGTGCCCTGCTCGACTTCCTCGACGCGGGCGAGCCGCCCATCGTCTTCGCGCTCGGCTCCACCGCCTTCTGGATCGCGAAAGACTTTTACCGCGAGTCAATCAAGGCGGCGCAGTCGCTGGGCAGGCGCGCGCTGCTGCTCATCGGCCACGAGCGCAACCGCCCGGCGGAGGCTCTGCCCGAAGGTATCACCGCGTTCGAGTACGCGCCCTTCGGCGAGGTCTTGCCCCGCGCCGCGGTCATCGTCCAGCACGGCGGTGTCGGCTCGACCGGGCAAGCCCTGCGCGCCGGGCGACCGCAGCTCGTCGTGCCCTTCAGCCACGATCAGTTCGACAACGGCGCACGCGTCGCGCGACTCGGCGCGGGGCGGATGCTCCCGCGCGGCAATTACGACGCACGGAGCGCGGCGCGCGAGCTGGAGAAACTTTTACGCGAGCCGGACTATGCACTGAAAGCCGCCGCCGCCGCGCGCGTCGTGCAGAGTGAGGACGGCGCGCGCACGGCGTGCGATCTCATCGAGGAAAAAATGTTCGGCATGAGACGCGAGAGGGAAGTCGTTTCGGTTTGACAGTTCGCCCGCGCGCCGTGCATCTTCACGGCTGAGCCTATGCTGCTAGTCATTGATGCCGGCAACACCAACACCGCGCTCGGCGTGTACGACGGCGAGCGCCTCGTCGCGCACTGGCGCCTGACGACGGCGCGCGACCGCACCGTGGACGAGTACGGCGTTTACGCACGCAACCTGTTTTCGCTCGTCGGGCTCGACTTCAAAGAGATCGACGCCGTGGCGGTCGCCTCAGTCGTGCCACCGCTGAACTTCACGCTCAAGCGCATGGCGGAGGTCTATTTCCACCGCACCCCGCTCTTCATCGACCACACGACCGAGACCGGGATGCCCATCCTCTACGAGCCGCCGTCGGACGTCGGGGCGGATCGGATAGTTGACGCCGTGGCGGCGCTCGCGAAGTACGGCGCGCCGTGCGTCGTCGTGGACTTCGGCACGGCCACGACCTGCAACGCCATCAGCGCGCGGGGCGAGTATCTCGGTGGCGTCATCACGCCGGGCATCCAGATTTCCTCCGACGCGCTCTTCGCCCGCGCCGCGCGTCTGCCTCGCGTCGAGATCAGGCGACCGGCGAACGTCATCGGCTCCTCGACCGTCGGCTCGATCCAGTCGGGGCTGTATTACGGCTACGTCGGTCTCGTGGACGGCATCCTGCGCCGCATCATTGACGAACTCGGCGGCAAGGCGCACGTCGTCGCCACCGGCGGGCTCGCCCCACTCATCGCGCACGGCTCGGAACTGATCGCCAACGTCGATGACACGCTGACGCTCGAAGGGATGAGGATAATTTATGAGAGAAGCAGGTAGCGTTTAGCGATTAGCGATTAGCTGTTAGCCAATCCAAAAAGCTGCGGCTCTCTGGCTAACAGCTAACAGCTAATCGCTAACAGCTCACAGCCGTGAATTACTTTAACTACTTCACCGAAATCGAAGACGCTTTCATCCGGCGGCGCGGGCGGCACCTGCTGTTGAGTTCGATGGACTGGGCGCTCATCGAGAGTTGGAAGGCGATGGGCGTGCCGCTGCACGTCGCGCTGCGCGGCGTGGAAAAGTCTTTCGACTCGTTCGAGGCGAAGCCGCGCCGGCGCACGGTCAAGTCGCTCCTCTACTGTCAGGAGGAGGTCGAGGCGCAGTTCGCCGAGTGGCGCGAGCGGCAAACGGGCGCGCACGATGCGGCGGCGAACGGCGACGTGAAATCGGTGGGCGACGCGGGCGGCGTGGCCGAGGCGGACGCGGGCGCGTTGCCGTTCCCGCGCGAGGCGATTGCGGCGCACCTCGCGGAGTGCCGCGCCGAGACCGCGCGTGCGCGGGAGAAGCGCCTCGCCGAGCGCGGCGAAGACGAGTTGTGCGAGGCACTCGCTCGCGCGTCCGAGCGGCTGGCTGAGTTAGCCGGGGATTTTGCCGCAGCCGCGCGCCCCGACGCGGAACTGCTCGAAGGCGCGCTCTCGGACATGGAGGCGATGCTCGATCGCGCGGTGCGTGCTTCTGCCGAGGCGGAGCGCGTCGAGGCGCGTCGTCGCGAGGCGGAAGAACAGTTGAAGCCTTACCGCGCGCGGATGGAGCGCGCCGTTTACGAGCAGACGCGCGACAACCTCGTCGCCAAGTCTCTGCGCGAAGATGCGAGCGTGCCGCGCCTGAGCTTGTTCTACCTGTGAGTTTGTTCTACCTGTGAAGCCGATGAAGACGGAAGCAAGCGAAGGCGGGGCTAGCGGCGGCGACGAGCGCGTGCGCGCGGGCGACATACTCGAAGTCGAGATCGAGCGCGTCGTGCCGGGCGGCGCGGGGATGGCGCACGCGCGCGGGCTCACCGTGTTCGTCCCACTCGCCGCGCCGGGCGACGTGTTGCGCGTGAGGGTCGAGCGCGTCAAAGGTCGCGTCGCCTTCGCCGCGCTCGCAGAAGTCATCACGCCGGGGCGTGAACGCGTCGAGCCGCCCTGCCCTTACTTCGGTCGCTGCGGCGGCTGCGACTTCCAACAGCTCACCTATGCGGCACAGCTCGCCGCCAAGGTCGAGATCATACGCGACTGCCTGCGCCGCATCGCGCGCCTCACGCCGCCCGCAAACATTCTGATCACGCCCTCGCCCGCTGCCTGGCACTACCGCTCGCGCGCTCGCTGGCAGCACGACGCGCGTGCGCGACACCTCGGCTACTACGAACTCGCCTCGCACCGCGTCGTCGATGTCGCAGAGTGCCCCGTCGTCGTGCCCGAGCTGCAAGACGCGCTGGCGCGTCTGCGCGAGGACTTCGCCGGGCGAGACTCGACGGCGGTCGAGGCGCGCGAGTTCGAGGCGGTCGCGGGCGACGACGGCGTCTCGCTTCTGCCGCCGCTCGACGACCGGGAAGCGACCGAGCGCGTGCGCGCCGTTGCGGGCGAGAGTTACCGCTTCGACGCCGCGTGCTTCTTCCAGATCAACCACGCGCTGCTCGAAGCGCTGGTCAACGCGGCGACGCGGGACGAGGCGGGCGAATCCGCCGTTGATCTCTACTGCGGCGTCGGCCTCTTCACGCTTCCGCTCGCGCGCCGCTTCGCGCGCGTCACGGGCGTCGAAGGTAACGCGGCAGCAGCCGCCTACGCGCGTCGTAACCTCTCGGACGCGCGGCTCGCGAACGCCGAGATCAAGATGGCGCCGGTCGGCGAATGGCTCGCGCAACGCGCGAGCAAACTCGCGCCCGTCGATCTCGTACTGCTCGATCCGCCGCGCGCGGGCGCGGAGCACGGCGCGGTCGAAGGCATCGTCGCCCTCAGACCGCGCCGCATCGTTTACGTCTCGTGCGATCCGGCGACGCTCGCGCGTGATTTGAGAGAGCTGTCGGCGCACGGCTACGCGCTCGCCTCACTCGAGGCGTTCGACATGTTCCCGCAGACGCACCACGTCGAAACCATCGCACGGCTCACGCGCGGCGAAGAGTCTGAGGGTTAAGGTGTAGCGGGAGTGAAAAAAGTGGCGGGACTAGGTTCGCGATAACCTCATCCCGCCTATGCGCAATACGGCAGGAGGAATGCCCTTAGTGGCGTATTGCGTGAAGCGGACTCTTTAGTGGTTGTGGTCGGTCGAGGCTTTGTTCGCGCTGCCTTTAAGGGCGGGCGATGATTTTTAGGAAGGGCGCGCGGCGGTCAGTCAGGTGATCGAATCACTCGACTGACCGCCGCGCTTTACTTACTCATCGTCGTCGCGGCGGCGTCTGGAGCCCCGGCGTCTGGTGGGCGCTTTCGTCGTCTGCACCTGCGAGGCGTCCACCGTCGGAGTCGCCGTCGGCGGCGTGGCGCCCGTCGGCACGATCCACAACTCGGTCGAGGCCTCCTCCTGGAAGCCGCCGTCGAGGGTGACTAAGCGTCCGGCGTCCACCCCGCGCGTGTTCACCAGGTAGTCCTTGGCGAAGTCCGCCCGGCGCTGCGCCTCGCCCGCCACGCCCTTGCGGCCGCCGTAGGCGATGATGTAGCCCTGCGCCCCGGGCTGCGCCTGCAACTCGTTGGCGAAGTTGTCGAGGCGCGCCTTGACGTCGTTGCGCGGGATGTTCCCGTACTGGTCGAACTTCGTCGGCGAAGGCACCGGCACAGGCGTCGGCACAGGCGTCGGCACCGGCGTCGGCAC
>JBJMGS010000187.1:0-5513 GCA_045807785.1 Pyrinomonadaceae bacterium | reverse complement strand
GCTCCAATGCTTCGGTGATCTCTTCGATTGATGGCATAACAAGCAAGGATGAAGGATGAAGGATGAAGGATGAAGCAAGACGGCTTCTCTCCTATTCATCCTTCATCCTTCATCCTTCATCCTTTTCTTTAATCGGTATCCTGAACTCCGCGCCGCGGCGGTCGGCGAGTTTCGGCAGCCGCACGGTGAGCAGCCCGTTGTCGAGTTGCGCCGACGCGCCGCGCGTCTTGACCGACCAGCGCAGCGGCACCGTGCGCTCGAACGCCCCGTAGCCGCGCTCCGAGCAGAGGTGCGAGATCGCGCCGCGCGGCGAGCGTCTCTTCTTCTTCCCCGCGACGCGCAGGCTCGCGTTCGTCAGCGTCAGCTCGATCTCCTCAGCCGCGACGCCCGGCAACTCCACTCTCACCACCACCGCGTCATGCGTCTCGCACAAGTCCACCGGCGGCGTCCAACTCCCCGGCGCGCCCGACGGCACGTCGTCCATCACCTCTTGCAGCGTCGCGAGCAGCCTGTTAAGGCGTCCCCGCAGCCGCTCGATCTCAATCCGCTCAAGCCCGATGACGCGCATAGATGCCGTGAGCCGTGAATCGTGAACCGTTAATCGTAAATCGTGGACGCCCTTAATCGCACCTAACTGTTCACGATTGACGATTCACGAACTCGCTCTCTTCCCCGACGCCGCGCCGCCCTGACGGGTGCGCACGAGCGTCTTGAGTTCCGCCATGAACTCGGTGACGTCCTCGAATTCGAGATAGACGGAGGCGAAGCGGACGTAGGCGACTTTGTCGAGTTCCTTCAGCCGCCGCATGATCATGTCGCCGATCTTGGTCGTCGGTCGCTCGCGCTCGGGCGACTCCTGTACGTACTTCTCGACCGAGTTGACGATGGCATCGAGCTTCGCCGCGGGGATGGGACGCTTCTCGCACGCCCTGAGGATGCCCGCCATCACCTTGTTGCGGTCGAACGGCTCGCGCTGCTCGTTCTTCTTGACGACCATGTAGGGGATTTCGTCGATGCGCTCGTAGGACGTGAAGCGCCGCTCGCACTTCAGGCACTCACGCCGGCGGCGGATCGACTCGCCCTCGCGCGACTCGCGCGAGTCAACCACCTTGTCTTCGATGTAGCCGCAGAAAGGACACTTCATATGGACTCCGATGCAACTGGACGTTAAACGAAGCGAGGAAACCAGACCTTCACGCTCCCGCCTTGAACGCAAACCGTCAAACGCATCTCACCTGGCCGAACTGAACTCGACGCGCGCCGCGCCGTCGTCGTCGCCTCCGCCCGTCTCGCCCGCCGCGCCGCGCAGCCGCGAGAGTTTCACGTCGCTGCGCAGGAAGAAGTAGAGCCCCATGAAGAGCGCGGGCCCGAACAGGACGAGGTGCAGCACGATGGAGACGGCGGTCGCCTTCGCCTCCGCGACGCCGAGGAACGACAAGCCCCGCGCCGTCGCGACGTGGAATGCGCCCGCCGCACCGCCCGGCGTCGGCACGAGCGAGCCGACGAGCGCCCACCCGAGCACGAAGATCGTCTCGCCTAAGCCGAACGGCAGGTTGAAGGCGCGCAGCACGCAAAAATTGGCGAGCGCGATCGACGACCACAGGAGCGCCGTCCAGCCGACCGTCGCGGCTAACGCGCGCGCGTTGACGAGCACGCCGAGCGCCAGCCGCAGTTGCTCAAGCAGGTGCGTCACGAACGCGCCGACGCGCTTGACGACGCCGGGCGCGCGCCCGAATTTCGCGTCGAGCCAGCCGATCAACTGCGCGCCACGCAAACGGAACAGGACGAGCGCGGCGATGCCGACGACGAACCCGCCGAGCAGAAAAAATCCCGCCTGCCGCACGCGCTCGTAAGCCGCCGCATCGCCGCTCGGCGCGCGGAACCAGATCATGTCGGCGGCGAAGATCAGGACGACCGCCGCCATGTCGTAGATGCGCTCGACGCCGATGGTCACGAACGCCGCCGCCGGGCGGACGCGCCGGTCGGCGAGCGAGAGGAACGTCGGTCGCAAGACCTCGCCCGATCTGCCGATGAGAAAGATCGCGCCGAAGCCGACGCTCGTCGCCGCGAGCAGGTTCCGCACCGAAGACTCCGCCACGGGCGCGAGCAGCGTGTGCCAGCGCACGGCGCGGATGATGTAGGTCGCGCAGACGACACAGGTACCCGCGGCGATGAGCGCCCAGTTAACGCCTGCCATCTCGGCGCCGACTTGCGCCCAGTTGACCCCGCGCGCGAACCACCAGAGCAGCAGCGCCGTCAGCGCGACGAGTGCCGTAAACTTGAGGTAGCGACGCAAGCCTTCACAGGTCTCCACGGGCAGACGCACGCGCGACATTGGCGGGGCGGCGCGTGCGAGATGATTGATGTTCGGATCGGCCTAGCACAATATATTGTATGGCCCGCCAAGGCTACAACATTCAGTGACCGCGCGCAACAAAGGGGTGAACTCGCCGACGGGCGGCAGCAGAGCGTGCGGGTTTCCCGCCGACTACGACCCGGCGATTCTTGTCCCGCGCGCCGCGCCTTGAGCTTTGACCTCGCGCCCCGCGCCTTCCGCCAAGCGCCTTGATTCCCTATAATTTCGCGGGGAACTTTCCCGCTGGTGTCTTCGTTAAGCTTGTTCGACCGAGTCCCGCGACAGCCGAGTCGAGGCGCGGGGCGGAAAGGGACCAGACGGGTGGTGTTAGCCGCAAGAGCTTTGACTGCCGTGAGCGAAGGTGCTGAGCTGGTCAGGAGGTGTCGCGCGGGCGACGGCGCGGCGTGGGAGGAGATCGTGTCGATGTTCTCCCGGCGCATCTACAACCTCGCCTACCGCTTCACCTCGCGCGCCGACGCCGCCGAGGATTTGACGCAGGAAGTTTTCGTCCGCGTCTATCGGTCGCTCGAACAGTACGACGCCAAGCAGGGCGACCTGCAGAACTGGCTGATGCGGCTCGCGCGCAACCTCGTCATCGACGACTACCGCCGCCGCCAGCGCGCCCCGCAGGACACGCAGGCGGAAGACCTCGAAGGTCACACTTATCACCTGCGCGCGGCGGGCACGTCGCCCCAGCGCGAGATCGAGCAGCGCGAGTTGGGCGAGCAGGTGCAGGCCGGGATCGACAAGCTCCCGACGGACTTGCGCACCTGCGTCATCCTGCGCGACATCGAGGAGTTGAGTTATCAGGAGATCGTCGATCTCTTGAAGATTCCAGAGGGCACGGTCAAGTCGCGCATCAACCGCGGGCGGATCGAGCTGGCGAAAATCCTGCGGCGGATGCGCGTCGTCGCGATGAGCGACGTTTGAGCCGAGAGAAGTTTTCGTTCCCGTGACGTTCGATGCGGAGGGGCGGAGAACGCGCGGGTGCGGTAAAATCAGAGAAGGGTGAAACGAGAGTAAAGATGCTTTGCGCGGAATTTGAAGATCGTCTGACCGACTACCTCGAAGGCGCGCTCGCCTCCGACGAACAGCGCGCGTGCTCGGAGCACGCCCTGCGCTGCCCGCTGTGTCACGATCTTTTGAACGAGGTCAAGCACACCTTGCGCGCCGTCGCCGCCGACGCACCGCCCCCGCCGTCGCAGCAGCTCGAAGCGCGCATCCTCTTGCAGACGACGCCGGAGACGGCGATGACCTGCGACGAGTTTGAAGACTACCTGACCGACTACCTCGACGGCTTCCTGCCCGCGCCGCTCTTCCATCGCTGGGAGCGACACGCCGTCATGTGCGGGCGCTGCACGAATCTGCCCGGCGAGGTCGTCCGCTCCATCGGCGCGTGCTACTCCTACATCAGCGAGGAGCAACTCGTCCCCGCCGGTCTGCACGAGCGCATCCTGCAGGCGACGCTCGGCACGACCGCCGCCGCGGAGGTGCGCGCGCCCGTCGCCGCGCGCCTCGCCGAGTGGCTACGCGGCTGGCTCGACGTGGTCGTCTCGCCGCAGCTCGCGACCGTCGCCACGATGCTCCTGCTCGCGATCCTGGTCGGCACGAGTACGCTCTCGCCCGACGGCTCCATCGGCGGCATGTACCGCGCTAGCCTCCTCTTCGCCGCGAAGACCTACGAGACGACTTCGCGCGCGTCGATCTTCCACAACGCGAGCGACGGCGCTCAGCCGGCGCAACCAACTTCCACTAATGGCGGCACGAGCAGGTAGGAGCGTGGATCAGAGAATGAGATGCTCTTACCATAGCGCGAACGCCGCGGTCGTCGAGTGCAGCCGGTGCGCTCGCTCGCTGTGCGCGGCGTGCGACCACCGCATCCGCGGCTTCCCTTACTGTCAGGACTGCATCGTGACGGGCGTCGAGCTGTTGCAGGCGCGCGTGTCGATGATCGAGGCGCCGCAGCGCGTGCGGCGCGGCACGTCGCCGTGGATCGCGCTCCTGCTCTCGTTCGTCATGCCGGGCTTAGGCTCGGCGTACAACGGGCAGACGACGAAGGCGCTCGTCCACTTCACCATGTACGCGAGCTGCATCCAGCTCGCGGCGGTGACGAACGCGCTCGCCTTCTTTGTCATCGGGTCAATCGGCGTCTGGCTCTTCGCCGCGGTCGATGCGTTCCGCACGGCGCAGCTCATCCGCGCGGGGCTCGCGCCCGATGCCGAGATGGACTCCATCGCGCGCCGCCTCTACGGGCACCCGGTCGCGTGGTCGGTGCTGCTCGTCGCGCTCGGCACGCTCTTCCTGCTCAACACGATGTTCGGCGTGCGGCTGCCCGTCAGGCAGATGCTCCCGGCGGCGCTCGTCCTGCTCGGAGCCTATATGCTTTTCGACTACCTGCGGCGCGGCGGGCGGCGACGGAGCGAGTCGGCCTTCGACAACTTTCCGGCCACGCCGACGTTCGGCGGCGGCGCGGTGCTCGACGTGACGCGCTTTAGGACGGGCGACCTCGCGACGCAGGTCGGCTCGCGCCAGCGCTCGGACACTTTCCCGCCGCGACTTTAAGATCGCGCTTCGCGGCGACGCGGCACGGTCTGTTATGATGGGCGGGCGCGGACGCTTCTTGATTTCGTCGTAACGACGGACGTGGCGCGGAAGAAGTTTTTAGACTGAGGGGGAAGGTCATCATGCTAGGTATTCTTAAAGTGGGGGGCGGCTTGGGCGCGATCCTGGCGCTCATCGGGCTGCTCATCGTGCTCGTCAAACAGCTCATCGCGTTCATCGCGCTCCTGATGTTTCTCCTCAAGGTCGCTGTCGTCGTCGCGTTCGTCGGTGTCGTGCTCATCATCGTGTTGTCGATGCTGCGCGCGCGCGGTCGTCGCCGCCGCGAGGCTGACGGCTTCTAGGGCAAACGCCCCGCGGCGAGAGTCCGCGAGCTTGGTAGTGAAGAGGCTCGCGCCCGAAGGCTGGGGAACTTCGGCGCGGGCCTCTTCTTTTTTTCGCGGGCACGCTTCCCGACAATTTGCCGCAGATTACTCGCCACTTCGCGCGTTTGCAATTGCGGCGGGGCGTGTGGTAGGGTTCAGCTCCTTGTACAGGTTAATCGGCGTGCGGAAGGGTAAACGAGCCTCAAGGTCAATGCCGCCGGCTGCCATACTTC
>JBJMGS010000186.1:0-16097 GCA_045807785.1 Pyrinomonadaceae bacterium | reverse complement strand
CGAAGAAGGTCGTCGAGATTTGCACGAAGTACGCGCAGAAGGGGATGTTCAACATCTTCCTGACGGTCTTCTTCGCCGCGCTCGCCTTCGCCTTCGTCGAGCCGTTCTTCTTCATCGGCTACCTCTTCTCCATCGCCATCTTCGGCTTGTATCAGGCCATCTTCATGGCGAACGCGGGCGGCGCGTGGGACAACGCCAAGAAGATCGTCGAGGTCGAACTGAAGGCGAAGGGGACGCCCCTGCACGACGCCTGCGTGGTCGGCGACACGGTGGGCGACCCTTATAAGGACACTTCGTCGGTCGCCCTCAACCCGGTCATCAAGTTCACGACGCTCTTCGGCCTGCTCGCCGTCGAGTTGGCTGAATCCCTGCGCGCGAGCCGCAACGGTGACGCGACGCTCAATTTCGCGTTCTCCGCAGTCTTCTTCGTCATCGCCTGCTTCTTCGTCTGGCGCTCGTTCTACGGGATGCGCATCGGCACGGAGGTGACCGACGTGAAGGTCAAAGACATGGGAACTGATCGCGAAGGCGTGGCGGCGGACTAACTATCCCCTTCGCGCCTCCAGCGCCTTTGCGTGAGGATGATTTCTCACGCAAAGGCGCTGGAGGCGCGAAGGAAAAACGCGACATGAGTTCCTGTCAGGCGTAAGGAGGATCGCCATGGGATCGCAGATGCTGCTCGTCTTCCTCATCAGTTTGGCTGCGCTCGCCTTCGCCGTCTTCCTCATCCAGAACGTGATGGCGCGCGACACCGGCTCGCAGGAGATGCGCAACATCTCTGACGCGATCAAGGAGGGGGCGGAAGCTTTCCTCCGACGACAGAACACGACGATCATCTACCTGGCGGTCGCCCTCGCCGCGCTCATCTTCATCGTTTACGGCTTCATCCGAAACCCGAACCCGAACGATCCCGTGCCGAGCGCCCTGTCGCTCGCGCTCTGGACGACCCTCTCTTTCGTCCTCGGCGCGGCGTCGTCCGTGGCGTCGGGCTACATCGGCATGTGGGTCTCGATCCGCACGAACATCCGCACGGCTGCGGCAGCGACCCGGAGCCTGAACGGCGCGTTGCAAACGGCACTACGCGGCGGCGCGGTCTCAGGTCTCTTCGTCGTCGCGCTCTCTCTGCTCGGCGTCGCCATCCTCTTCGTGCTCGCGCAGTCGTTCGGCGGCGTGCGCGCTGCCGCCGGGATTCCGCCGGAGACGCGCATCCCACTTTTGATCGCGGGCTACGGCTTCGGCGCGTCTTTTGTCGCGCTCTTCGCGCAGCTCGGCGGCGGCATCTACACGAAGGCGGCGGACGTCGGCGCGGACCTGGTCGGTAAGGTCGAGGCCGGCATACCGGAAGATGACCCGCGCAACCCGGCGGTTATCGCCGATCTCGTCGGCGACAACGTGGGCGACTGCGCCGGTCGCGGGGCTGACCTGTTCGAGTCCACCGCCGCCGAGAACATCGGCGCGATGATCTTAGCCGCCGCGCTTTTCGTCTCGAACCGCGACTTCTTCACCGACGCGCAAGTTCTTGGCATCATCCTCTTCCCGCTCGTCGCGCGCGCGTTCGGTCTCATCGCCTCCATCGTCGGCATCATGGTCGTGCGCACGCGCGAGGACGGCGATCCGATGGCGGCGCTCAACCGCGGCTACTACGTCACCTCCGCGCTTGCCGCCGTCGGCTTTTTGCTCGCGACCTACTGGCTGCTCCGCCCGGCGGGCGCGGCTGCCGCCGCCGCGCCTAACGCGTGGGCTTACTTCTTCTTCTGCGGTCTCATCGGCATCGTGACGGCGATCTTCTTCGTCTTCATCACACAGTACTACACCGAATACAAGTACCGGCCCGTGCGCGAGATCGCCGAGGCGTCGCAGACGGGTCCCGCGACGAACGTCATCAGCGGCGTCGCCGTCGGTCTGGAATCCACGGCGTACCCGATCCTCGTCATCGCCGCGGCCATCGTCGGCTCGTACTACGTCGGCGCGGCGTCGGGCTTGCGTAACGCGGGGCTCTTCGGCACGGCGGTCGCGACGATGGGGATGCTTGGCACCGCCGCCTACATCCTCGCGATGGATACGTTCGGCCCCATCACGGACAACGCGGGCGGCATCGTCGAGATGTCGCAGCAGCCCGAAGAGATTCGGCGCAAGACCGACCGACTTGATGCCGTCGGCAACACGACGAAGGCTCTGACGAAAGGCTATGCCGTCGGCTCCGCCGCGCTCGCCGCGTTCCTGCTCTTCTCGGCGTACCTCGACGAGGTGAAGAACTACGGCTTGAACCTCGGCGCGGGCGCCGCCGGATCAGCCGACGCCGCGCGCGGCTCGGAGCTCTTCCAGATCAACCTCGCGAAGCCCGAAGTCTTCGTCGGCGGGATGCTCGGCGCGATGCTCGTCTTCCTCTTCTCGTCGCTCGCGATCAAGGCGGTGGGCAAGGCGGCTTACGTCGTCATCAAAGACGTGCGCGAGCAGTTCAAGGCGGACGCAGGCATCCTCGCGGGCACGTCGAAGCCGAACTACGGTCGCACGGTTGACATCGTGACGCGCGCGGCGCTCCGGCAGATGATCGCGCCCGGTTTGCTCGCCGTCGGGATGCCCGTCGCCGTCGGGCTCGCCTTCAAGGCACTCTTCTACGCGCAGGTGCAGGGCGACGACATGCGGCAGGGCGTCGCCTCGCTCGTCGGCAACCCGCGCTACGCGCATCTGGCGACCGGCGCGGAAGTCGTTGCCGGGATGCTCATGATCGGCACCATCGTCGGCATCCTCATGGCGTTATTCTTAAACAACAGCGGCGGCGCATGGGACAACGCCAAGAAGTACATCGAGATGGGGCAGCACGGCGGCAAGGGATCGGACGCGCACAAAGCGGCGGTCGTCGGCGACACCGTCGGCGATCCATTCAAAGACACGGCGGGACCGAGCCTCCACGTTCTGATAAAATTGTTATCGACCGTGACGCTCGTGCTCGCTCCATTATTTATCTAGGTGCTAGGTATCGGGTGTCGGGTACCGGATCACATCCGGACTCTCCCGATACCTGGCACCTGTCACCCGTCACCTTCTGAGGTTCAGATGAATAGTTACGCTAAAGCAGAAACGTTCGTCGGCGCGACGCTCGCGCCGCTGGGTTGGGTGAAGCAGGTCGCGCTCGTCGTCGCGTTCAGCCTGCTCGTGGCGCTCTCGGCGCAGGTCGTGATTCCGACGCAGCCCGTGCCCATCACGGGGCAGACGTTCGTCGTCCTGCTCGCCGCCGCGCTGTTGGGGTCGCGCCTCGGCGCGCTCGCGATGTTCGCTTACTTAATCGAGGGCGCGTCGGGGTTGCCGTTCTTCCGCGGCGGCAACGCCGGCCTCGCCTACATGCTCGGGCCGACGGGCGGCTACCTGCTCGCCTACCCGGTCGCGGCGTTCGTCACGGGTCTGCTCGCAGAGCGCGGATGGGATAGAAGATTTCTGACGGCGGCGGCGGCGATGGCGCTCGGCTCGCTCGTCATCCTCGCGGGCGGCTGGCTGTGGCTCTCGCGCTTCATGCCCGCCGAGCAGGCGTTTCAGTTCGGCGTCGCGCGCTTCCTCGTCGGCGACGTGATCAAAATTGCGCTCGCGGCGGCGGTGCTGCCGACCGGCTGGGCGCTCGTCGGTCGCCGGCGCGGCGCGCGCTAACCCGTGCGCGACGACGACACGGACGACTGTTGATTTTGAAGTTCGATGCAGCCGCCGCAGCTCGTGCGCACGAGCCGCGGCGGCTCTCCTTTTTTCTCACGCACGCCTCTTTGAACGCCGCGCCGCTCGCGCTATAATCGCGCCGACGTTTCCCTAATAATTGTTTTCCGAGTCGTCTTCGTGTCCGCCGCTCTCCCCAAACGAGCGGGGCCGCTTTCATTTTCCGACTCTCTTGGTGAGAAGAAAGAACAGTCATAACGGCGGCGCGCGCGCGGGCTTGACCTCGGCGGCGGCGACGCGGCGCGCGCCGCAACGGGGCGCTCCCGGCGCCGCCCCGCTCCCGCCCGACGAGGAGGCGCGACTCGCCGCACTCCGCCGCGTCGAAGTGCTCGACACCGAGCCGGAGGCGACCTTCGACGACATCGCGCGCCTCGCCGCCTACATCTGCCAGACCCCGTTCGCGCTGGTGAGTCTCGTGGACGAACGCCGCCAGTGGTTCAAAGCACGCGTCGGCATCGACGCCACCGAGACGCCGCGCAACATCGCCTTCTGCGCCCACGCCATCCTGCAACCCGACACCTTCGTCGTCGGCGACGCGCTTACGGACGCGCGCTTCGCCGAGAACCCGCTCGTCATAGGCGAGCCGCACGTCCGCTTCTACGCGGGCGCGCCGCTCATCACCGCCGACGGGCACGCGCTCGGCACGCTCTGCGTCATCGACCACGTGCCGCACACGCTCACCGACGAGCAGCGCAAGGCGCTCGAAGTGCTCGCGCACCACGCGGCGACGCAGTTGGAGCTGCGCGCCAAGTCGCGCGAGATCGCGGAGACGCGCGCGCGCGAACTGCAAACGCGCGCCGCCGCCGACGCCACCGAGCAGCACTACCGATTTCTCGCCGAGTCGATCCCGCAGCAGGTCTGGACCGCTGAGTCCGACGGCTCGCTCGACTACGTCAACCGCCGCGCGCTCGAATACTTCTCGCTCGCACCCGAAGGGATGCTCGGCGCGGGTTGGCAGACGGTCGTCCACCCGGACGACATCGAAGTTGCGACGGAACGCTGGCGCCAATCCATCGCGACGGGCGAGACCTACGAGGTCGAGTTCCGCCTGCGCTCCGCCGCGGGCGACTACCGCTGGCACCTGGGGCGCGCGCTGCCGCTGCGCGACGCTGGTGGCCAGATCGTCAAATGGTTCGGCACGAACACGGACATCGACGATCAGAAGCGGCTCTACCGCATGGCGCAGGAGGCGAACCGGATGAAGGACGAGTTCCTCGCCGTCGTCTCACACGAGCTGCGCACGCCTCTGACGTCGATCATGGGGTGGGCAGAGCTGTTGCAGTTGGGGATGCTCGACGAGGCGGGCAAGCGCCACGCCGTCGAGGTCATCGAATCAAGCGCGCGCTCGCAGGCACAGCTCATCGGCGATCTGCTCGACATCTCACGCATCATCAGTGGCAAGCTCCGGCTGAGCGTCGCGCCGCTCGATCTCCGGCCCGTCGTCGAAGCCGCGATGGACGTGGTGCGCCCGGCGGCGAAGGCGCGCGCGATCAAACTCTGCGCACGCTTCGACCCGCGCGCCGCGAAAGTCTCCGGCGACCCCGACCGTTTGCAGCAGGTCGTCTGGAACCTGCTCTCGAACGCGGTCAAGTTCACGCCCGAAGGCGGTCGCGTCGAAGTCCGTGTCGCGCGCGCCGGCTCGCAAGTAGAGATCGTCGTCTCCGACACGGGCGCTGGGGTAGCCCCAGACTTCCTGCCTTACGTCTTCGACCGCTTCCGCCAGGGCGAGAATCACATGACGCGCGCGCACGGCGGGCTCGGGCTGGGTCTCGCCATCGTGCGCCACCTCGCCGAGCTGCACGGCGGCACGGTCGCGGTCGAGAGCGAAGGCGAGGGGCGCGGCGCAACCTTCCGCATCAGCCTCCCGCGCCTCAACGCGAAGCCGAAGCGTCGCACGCGCAAGTCCGGGGCGATTAAACAGGCGTTTTTTGCGCCAGACGGCAGACTTCGCACCCGCGACAACTGACTTCGCACGCCCGACAAGGGACTTTGCATGCCCGACAAGGGACTTTGCACGCACGACAACGTACTTTGCAGGCGTGCGAAGCCTTCTCGCACCCGCGACAACGACCTTCGCACGGGCAACAAGAGACTTCGCACGCCCCACAAGAGACTTCGCACGCACGACAACTCAGTTCGCACGGGCGACAACAGACTTCGCGGGCGTGCGAAGAGAGCTGGCGCGCGTGCAATCTCTCCTGACACGCCCGCGCGGCTCACAAAAACGCCGGAAATTCTCTCCGGCGTCCTTGTAAAATGGCTGTCAGGGACGATATAGAATCGCGCAGGCATGTACACGCTTAAAGTCCGCTCGCGCGAGCGCGAGGAACTGGTCGAGTTTACGGACGACGTGCGCCGACTCTTGAAGGAATCCGGCGCACGCGAAGGCGTCTGCACGCTCTTCGTCCGCCACACGACCGCCGGTCTCACCGTCAACGAGAACGCCGACCCGGACGTGCCCCGCGACATGCTCCATGCCCTGCGCACGCTCATCCCCCAACACGGCATGGACTTCCGCCACGCGGAAGAGAACTCCGACGCCCACCTCAAAGCCACGCTCGTCGGCTCAAGCGTCACGATTCCATTTTCAGACGGTGAGTTACTTCTAGGACGATGGCAGGGAATCTTCCTCTGCGAGTTTGACGGCGGGCGCGAGCGCGAAGTGATCTTGCAGGTTATCAGCACATAACATTGAAAATCCTGACTGATCCTCCAGGCCGTCTCAGACTGGTAAAACTGACAGTACGCCGCCGCCCGCACGAGGAACTAAGATTCACTCGCGACACTCCCTATGACTGAAAGTCGCCGTTGCCGGGAGTGATTCTTAAAAGTGATGAGTTAGAAAGAAAAGCGATATATGAGCGGCGGCCAAACCCTGAGCGCGCGCGTCACATTTCCGACACCCACTTCGAGTGACGACGTTGTCCGGGACGCGCAGGACTTCTCACTGGTTCTGGGCGGCCCGCTCTACCAACTCCTGCGCCGGGCGCACCTGTCCGACGACGCGCTGCTGGAAGTGCGCCAACGCGTCGTCTTCATCGCGCTCCTTGCCTGGTTGCCGCTGCTGGCGCTCTCCGCTCTGGAAGGGCACTTGCTGGGTAACAGCGTGGCCGTGCCCTTCTTTCTGGACATGGAGGTTCACATCCGGTTCGTGGTGGTGTTGCCCCTCTTGATCGTTGCCGAGCTGGTGGTACACCGTCGCTTGCGCCCCATCGCCCAGGCTTTCCTGGACCGGCATCTGATCCCCGAGGGCGACCTGCCGCGATTCGATAAGGCCATCGCGTCCGCCTTTCGCCTGCGCAACTCGGTGCTCGCCGAGGTGCTGCTCATCATCTTAGTCTACGGGGTCGGCGTCCTCATCGTCTGGCGACATTACACAGCCTTGCAGGCGGCCACGTGGTACGCGACGCCGTCCGCCGGGGGCCAGAGTCTGTGGCTCGCCGGGATGTGGTACGGCTATGTGAGCCTGCCGGTCTTTCAGTTCCTGCTGATCCGCTGGTACTTTCGGATATTCATCTGGGCGCGGTTTCTCTGGCAGGTCTCGCGCATTAAGCTGAGTCTGATTCCCACACACCCAGACTGCCTCGGCGGGCTGGGCTTTCTCTCGAATACGGTCTACGCCTTCACCGTGCTCATCATGGCGCACGGCGCGCTGGTCGCCGCGCAACTCGCCAACCGCATCTTCTTTCTCGGGGCCAGGCTACCGGATTTTAAGTTTGAGATCGCGGCGGTACTTGTTTTTCTGCTGTGCGTTGTCTTCACGCCACTGCTCGTGTTTTCGGCCCAGCTCGCGGAGGCGAAGCGGATGGGCTCTCGTGAATACGGCACTTTGGCAGAGCGCTACGTGCGCGCGTTCGACGTCAAGTGGCTGCGCGGCGGCGCGCCGGTCGATGAGCCGTTCGTGGGGAGCGCCGACATACAGTCGCTCGCAGACCTGTCCAACAGCTTCGAGGTGGTGCGGGGCATGCGCATCATCCCCATCAGTAGGAACGCCGTCCTGCAACTTGCCGCCGCCATGCTCGTGCCGATTGCGCCGCTCGCTCTGACGATGATGCCTTTGGAAGAACTGCTGAAACAACTGTTCGGCCTCTTGTTCTAAGAAACGTCCGGGTAAGCCGTCTCCGCATCCGCCCCGCCCGCCATCGCTTCGCCCTCACTTACACAGGCGGCTTCTTCCACCGGACAACCAGAGCAAAGAGGTGCGGAATTACTGTCTTGATGATTAACGACCGGGAGCGGATTCGTTCCTGTCGGGTGGGTGGACGATGTATGAGTCGTGGTATCGTGGCGTTCGCGTCACTAAATGTCTATTCCCGAGACAACCTCCGCCGAAGCCTTCTGGCGCTACGCGGGAGGAGAGTGTCTGTACGAGAGTCGGGGCGAGGCCTGGCGAGACATCAAAGCATGGCTCACCGCCCTGCCGCCTGTCGTCGAGACGCTGCACCTCCCTGCGGTCAGCGAACCGTTCCTCGCCTGGACGATGTCGGGCGAAGTTGATTTCGAGGAGCGGGAGGACGGCCGGCCCTGGATTACCAACCGGATTAAGAATGGTTCTTTCTTCCTCACTACGGGAGGCGCGCCGTACGACGTTCGCTGGCGGGCGGTGACACCGGAGCCGTTCGAGACGATGCTGGTCTTCATCGAGCTGCCGGTTCTCCAGCGCGCCATGGAGGATGTCTTCGGCGACGAAGCGGCCCACGCCCGGCTCCGAGACGCTTCGGCATTCGACGACGAGGGCTTGAATTCGTTGTTAGAGCTGCTGCGCGCAGAGTTGATGCGAGGACAGGCAAGCCCTCTGTTCGTGCAGGCCCTCGCACAGATGATCGCCGTCCACCTCGCACGAAGCTACGGGGTGACGGACGGAGAATCGCACAGACGTAGTCCCTCACTCCCCGGCCACAAGCTCCGGCAGATCACGGATTGGATGAGTGAGCACGCCGCAGAGGAGTTCAGCCTCGAACGGCTGGCGGCACAAGCGGGCCTCAGCCGGTTCCACTTCCAGCGCCTGTTCAAGGCCGCTACGGGCGTCGCGCCATCGCGCTACCACATCGACCTGCGGATCAATGAAGCGCGTCGGTTGCTGCGCGAGACGAAGATGGGCGTGGTGGACGTGGCGCTCGAAGTTGGCTACATGAACCCCAGCCACTTCGCGCGGCTCTTCCGCAGAGAGACCGGCCTCTCGCCGAGCGACTACCGCCGTCAGCGTTGACCCTCGCCCCGACGCGGCCTTCCGGGCACAAACGTCACCTCCTCGGTACGAAAATTCCACCCCAAGGGTACGCGACCGCGCACATTTCTGCGCCTCTTTGCAGGACTCTGGTTCTCCCGCGCCCGTAGATCGGATTTCGAGCAAGATCGGTACAGGTGAAGCAAGAGTGCGCGCGACGGAGAGGCGCGCGCACTATAAAATCCTTTCAGCATCAATCAGGTGAGTTAGAGCAAGAAATGGAGATTTAATCATCATGAGAGCAACTGTCATGTACGGAGCCGGAGACGTTCGTGTCGAGAACGTCCCGGACGCCCGCATCATCGAGCCGACCGACGCGCTCGTCAGAGTCACACGCGCTTGCATCTGCGGCAGCGACCTCTGGCCTTACAAGGCGATGGAGCCAAGCGAGAAGGGTCGCGTCATGGGACACGAAGCCATCGGCTTAGTCGAAGAGATCGGCGGGGACGTTCGCAACCTAAAGCGCGGCGACCTGGTCGTCATGCCGTTCGCGTGGTCAGACGGCACGTGCGAATTCTGCCGCGAAGGGCTGCAAACGTCCTGCGTCCACGGCGGGTTCTTCGGCAACGAGGAGATACCGGGAGCGCAGGCTGAGGCGTTGCGCGTGCCGCTCGCGGACGGGACGCTCTACGCACTGCCTGTGGGACGCGACGACGCGCTGATGCCGTCGCTCCTCACGCTCTCGGACGTGATGGGCACGGGCCATCATGCCGCCGTCTCAGCCAGAGTCAGCCCCGGTAAGATAGTGGCGGTTGTCGGAGACGGCGCAGTCGGTTTGTGCGGAGTGGTCGCCGCGCGTCGGCTCGGCGCGGAGCAGATCATCATCATGGGGCGTCACCCGGATCGCACCGCGCTGGCTCGTGAGTTCGGCGCGACGGACGTGGTGAGCGAGCGCGGCGACGAAGCGATTGAGCGCGTGCGCGAGCTGACCAAAGGCTTCGGCGCGCATTCCGTCCTCGAATGCGTCGGCACGGAGCAGGCGACGTTGACAGCCGTTGGCATCGCGCGCTCCGGTGGTGCTGTGGGCCGCGTTGGCGTCCCGCACTACGAGGCGATACCCGCGGCACAGCCGACCTTCTACGGCAACATCACCGTGAGCGGCGGCCCCGCCCCGGTGCGCGCTTATATCGAGGAGCTGCTACCCGACGTGCTCGAAGGCAGGATCGAGCCGGGGCGCGTCTTCGATCGTGTCGTCGGACTCGACGCGGTGCCCGACGGCTATCGCGCTATGAACGAGCGCGAGGCGCTCAAGGTCATGGTCAAGCCTTGAGCTGCTCGCTTTGAAGGAAACAGCGGCAAGTGTGTTTCAACATTTAAGAGTCAACGATGGCGAGTATTCAAGAGTTGAAGATGTCCGCTGACACTTACCAGTCACCGGCGGCGGCGCGCTCCGTCGTCACGGCGCTGCTGCCGATCATGGCGGCGGTCTTCGTGGCCTTCCTCGTCACCGGCCTTGCGATGCCCGTGCTGCCGCTCCACGTCCACAAGGGGTTGGGACTCGGCGCGTTCATCGTGGGACTGGTCGCCGGCGCGCAGTTCACGGCTGCGCTGCTCTCACGGTTCTGGTCGGGTAGCTACGCCGACAGTCGTGGCGGGAAGCGCGCCGTCGTCGCTGGCCTGTTGCTCGCCGCGGCGTCGGGGCTCCTCTACTTCCTGTCGCTCCGCTTCACGGAAGCGCCGGTCACGTCGGCCACGATACTGCTCTTGGGCCGTGCTGTGCTCGGAGGGGCGGAGAGCTTCATCATCACGGGGGCGCTCAGTTGGGGGCTGGCGCTCGGCGGGCCTGAGAACACAGGGAAGGTCATGGCATGGATCGGGACGGCGATGTACGTCGCCTTCGCGGTCGGCGCGCCGAGCGGCTCCGCGCTCTATGCCGCTTACGGCTTCACGGCGATAGCGTACGCGACGACGCTGATCCCGCTCGTCACCCTGCTGCTCGTCCTGCCGCGCCCGACAGTCGCCCCGCCGACACGCGCCCGCCGTCCCTCGTTCACGAAGGTCGTCGGCGCGGTCTGGGCGCCGGGCGTCGGCCTCGCATTCAGCAGCGTCGGCTTCGGAGCGATCACGACGTTCGCCGTGCTGCTCTTCGCGCAGCGCGGGTGGGGGCTGGCGTGGTTCGCCCTGACCGTCTTCGCAACCGCCTTCGTCGTGGCGCGCCTGCTCTTCGGCCATCTGGCGGACAGCATCGGCGGCGCGAAGGTCGCGCTGGTCTCGGCGCTGATCGAGGCGGTTGGTCTGACGCTTATTTGGCTCGCGCCTTGGCCGGCGCTGGCGTTGTTCGGAGCGACGGTCGCGGGCTTCGGCTACTCGCTCGTCTATCCCGGCTTCGGCGTGGAGGCCGTGCGGCGCGCGCCGGCGGAGAGCCGCGGCCTCGCGATGGGCGCTTACACGGCCTTCCTCGACCTGGCGCTCGGACTGGCGAATCCCGCGCTCGGTCTGTTGGCAGGCGGGTTTGGACTCGGCACAGTGTTCCTCGCGAGCGCGCTCGTCGTGACTTGCTCGGCGGTCGTCGCGGTGCGGCTCATCAATAAGAAACCCGGCTACACGATGTGAGAGGAGATTCAACGATGGCAGACGAACCAACACCGAGACGCAGCCCGTTCGCGGACATCGCGCCCGCGCTCGGCGAGTACACGGACAATGTTCTCTTCGGCGATGTGTGGGAACGCCCCGGACTATCGAAGCGCGACCGCAGCCTCATCACCGTGGCGACGCTCGTCGCGCTCTATCGCACGAACGAGCTGCCGTTCCACCTCAAGCGCGCGATAGAGAACGGGGTGACGAAGGACGAACTCGTCGAACTGATCACACACCTCGCCTTCTACGCTGGCTGGCCGCCCGCGAGCACTGCCGTCGGGATCGCGCGGCAGGTCTTCGCTGAAGCCGGCCAATGAACTGACCTCAGCAGAGCAACGAGTGGAGGACTTCAGAAGATGGAACTCAAAAGAAGCGGCTCGCAGCCGTCAGTCAAAGGGCCGACAGAGAATTTCACTGGCTCGGTGCGCGTTGACCCACTGATGCAGGCGCACGAGCCTGCGCGCGTGAGTTGCGCGCTCGTCACCTTCGATCCGGGCGCGCGGTCTGCCTGGCACTGGCACCCGCTCGGGCAGACGCTCGTCGTTACACAAGGGTGCGGCTGGGTGCAGAGCGAGGGCGGCCCGAAGGTGGAGATTCGTGCGGGCGACGTCGTCTGGTGCCCGCCGAACGAACGCCACTGGCACGGCGCGACACGGGCGACCGCGATGTCGCACATCGCTATTCAGGAGGCGCTCGACGGCAAGGCCGTCGAATGGCAGGAGAAGGTCAGCGACGAGCAGTACGAAGGTTGATCAAATGCTTGTTAAACCGGAGCCTCACTTTGTCTGCTCAAGGCTGACTCTGCCATGCCGCAGAGTGCTACGAGTTAGCCATCGCTTATCCAGCCGCGGCTCGCTACCAAGCCCGCGACCACTTCGCGCCCTTGTGCTCGTCGTCGCGTAAGCGAGTGTCAACGCCCGCGCGTAGTTCCAGCAGACGACCGAAGAGCCAGAGCAGATCGGAGAGGCGGTTGAGGTACGTCGTGACTTGCGGCGGCACGCCTGCCTCGGTCTCCGAGAGACGCACGACCGCGCGTTCGGCGCGGCGGCAGACGGTGCGCGCCACGTCGTAGGCGGCGGCGGCGGCGTGCTCGCCGGGCAGAGACCAGTCGGACAAGAGCCCCTCGGTCGCCTCGATGCGTTGGACGTGCGCGGTGAGCGCGTCCGTCATCGCGTCGGTCACGTAAGGCGGCTCACGCGCCACGGCCTGCGGGTTCGCCACCGCGCCGCTCACGGCGAACAGCTCCCGCTGAATCCCTTTCGTCAGCTCGCCGACCTCCGCGTCGTCGCAGATCGCGCGCGCGAAGCCAAGCGACGCCCCCAACTCATCAATCGTCCCGTAAGCCTCGACCCGCACGTCGGCCTTCGACACGCGGTCGCCCCCGATCAATCCCGTCTGTCCCTTGTCACCGGCTTTCGTCGCAATACTCATAAGATTCCTCTAGCTGTTAGCGATTAGTGATTAGCTGTTAGCAAAACAAAAGCGAGGCTGCGGCGAAGGCTGATTGCTTCTGGCTAAAAGCTAACAGCTAATCGCTAACAGCTGTTCGCTCCTCCTCACATCGCCGCGAGTCTCTGCTGCCTTCGGAGCAGCCAGAGGAAAACGGGGCCGCCCGCGAGCGCAGTGATCGCGCCGACGGGCAGCTCGCCCGTGCCGAGCGCCGTGCGCGCCACCATGTCGGCGAGCATCAGAAACGCCGCGCCCAGCAGGAACGAGCACGGCAGGACGACGCGCACGTCCTCGCCGAACAGGAGCCTGACCGCGTGCGGCACGATCAAGCCGACGAACCCTATCGTGCCGCCGACCGCGACCGTCACGCCGACGATGAGCGATGCCGCCGCGTACACCAGACGCTCGCTGCGCCGGACGTTGACGCCGAGGCTCTGCGCCGTCTCCTCGTCAATCGCGATGAGATGCAGGTCGCGCGCCGAGAGCGCGAGCACCACCCAGCCGGGCACGAGAAAGATGAGCATCCGCCAGAGCAGATCGAAGCCCACGACGTCGAGGCTGCCGATCGTCCAGCGCAGGATTTGCAGCGCGCGCGAGTAGTCGGTCATGTACTGCACGACGACGACGAACGACGCGGCGATGAAGTTCAGGACGACGCCCGCGAGCAGGAGCGCGCCCGGCATCACGACCGCGCCCGTGCGCGCGAGCCGGTAGACGATCATCACCGCACAGCCCGCTCCCGCGAACGCCGCGAGGAACACGACGGGGACGCCGGCCACGCGCGCGCCCGCGCCGAAGGCGATGGCGAGGCTCGCGCCAAGTGCCCCGCCGCCCGAGACGCCGAGCGTCAGCGGCTCTGCGAGCGGGTTGCGAAACAAAGCCTGAAGCGCCGCGCCGACCGCCGCGAGCGAAGAGCCGACCATCCCGGCCATCACGACGCGCGGCAGGCGCAGGCGGAAGAACAGGAGCCGCGCCGTCTCATCCGTCCACAGCGCACGCCACTCAATCGGCGCGTAGCCCACCCTCAGCGCGAGCACCGTCATCGCCACGAGCGCGAGCGACAGGACGAGGAGCGCGCGCAGCAGTCGGCCACCCGCCGCGCCTGATTGCGGATTGCGGATTGCGGATTGCGGATTCGCAGACGACTCGATCTCTTCAACTTTCATCTGCGCGCCATTCTAAAGATGCCGGGCGAAAATCACGAGCGACAACCCAAGCGCTGAAAACCGAAAACTGAAAACTCTCTTCTCACTCCGACCAGACGAACGTGCGACCGAAGGCGCGTCGGGCGCGCACTCGCGCGTCGTCGAAAACTTCGGCGAGCGTCTCGTCGCGCAGGACTTCCGCCGGTGAGCCTTCGGCGACGATTCTCCCTTCGCGCATGGCGAAGACCTGATCGAACGCCGGGTCGAGCAGTTGCAGATCGTGTGTGACGACGAGCGCCGTCATGCCGCGCTCGTCGCGCAAGCGGCTCAGGTGGCGGATGAGTCCGGCACGGTGCTTGAGATCGAGCGCCGACGAAGGCTCGTCGAGGAGCAGACATTCCGGCTCCTGCGCGAGCGCGCGCGCCAGCGCTACGAGTTGACGCTCGCCGCCAGAGAGTTCCGTCACGCTGCGTGCTTCGAGGTGCGCGGCGTCAATAGCGGCAAGCGCGGCGCGCGCCACTTCCACGTCGCGCGCGTTCTCGAAGCTGAAGCGCGCCGTGTAGGGGCTGCGGCCCGTCAGCACCACTTCGAGCGCAGTCAGCGGAAAGACGCCCACGCTCGTCTGCGGCACGTAGGCGACGCGGCGCGCGCGCGCGCGCGGCTCAATCGAGTGGAGCGGCACGCCGTCGAAGAGTATCTCGCCTCGCGCGGGCGCGAGCACGCCGCTGAGCAGGCGGATGAGTGTGGACTTGCCTGACCCGTTCGCGCCCACGAGCGCCGAGAGCGTGCCGCGCCGCAGCCGGAGCGACGCCCCGCGCACGACTTCCGACACTGCCGCGCCGTAGCCGAAATGCACGCCCCGCGCTTCGACGAGCGCGCCCGCCGCGTCAACAGTTGCGCCAACGCCGGTCACTTCGGAAACGCCTCCGGGTGGATCAGCTCGGCGAACTTGCGCGCCGTGTCGGCGACGCGCTGTGAGGGGTGGAGCACGGACGTGTCGCGCAGCGCGAAGACGCGCCCCTCGCGCACGGCTTTGACTTCTTTGAGTTCGCCCCACACCTCCTTCGGGTCTTCCGAAAGCTTGCTGTCGTTTGCGCTCTGCGCCATGTCGATGATGATATCCGGGTCGAGCGTGACGATGGCCTCCTTGCCAATCTGTCCGAAGCCGTTGGCGGCGGGCGGCGCGATAGACTCGCCGCCCGCCGTCTCGATCAGCTCGACGAAGAAACTCCCGCGCGAGGCGGCGTAGAGTCCGCGCAGCGTGCCGGGCACGCGATCCACGATGCAGAGCACGCGCGGTCGCTTCAGGTTTTGCGTCGCGGCGCGCACGGCGTCGAGTTTAGCTTTCGTCTCTTCAAGCAGCTTACGCGCGCCCTCCTCCTCGCCCACCGCCGTGCCGACCTGCGTGATGCTGGCGAGCGCGTCCGCGACCGTGTAGCTCGGCACGACGAGGATGGGTACGCCGAGCGCGTCGAGCTTATCCTTGATCATCGGAGCCTGCGACTGCGTGAGCACGACGAGATCGGGCTTGAGCGTGGCGACCTGCTCAAGGTTCGTGTTGCTCCATCCGCCGATCTTCGGCAGGCTCTTCACTTCGGGCGGGAAGTCGTCGTAATCAGAGACGGCGACGAGACGCGGGAAAGCGCCGACGCCCCAGATGACCTCGGTCGCGCTCGGGCTGAGCGAGATGATGCGCTGCGCTTTCGGCTTCGTCGCGCCGTCGCCCGCCCCGGCTTTGTAGATCGTGCCGCGGCTGCACGCGGCGAGCGAGATCGCGGCGGCGAACACAAAGGCGAGCGCGGCGCGACGCCAGTCAGTTCTCTTCTCTGTCGTGCGTTGACGAGCCATCGTCGTGCGTCTCCCTTTTGAAGCCGTAGGGGCAGTGGCGGCAACCGCTCTCGCAGCAGTAGCCGCGCCGCAGGTGATACGCCGCCGTGAACACGAGCGCCGCACCTTCGAGATAATAATCCACGCCCTCGACGAGCGCGCGCTCCGCT
>JBJMGS010000185.1:0-2972 GCA_045807785.1 Pyrinomonadaceae bacterium | reverse complement strand
GATGACGAGCATCCTTTCGAGTGGGATTAGACACTCAGAGAACCGGACACGTCCGCGTGGCTTGCGTTGACAACGATGGTTGGCGCGGACTCGCGCTCTGGATGTGCGGCAAATTTAGCCGAGCGCGCGAGGGAAACGCAAGGCTGGGAGGGCGCGACGCGGGTCAGTCGAAATGGTAGAAGACCGAAACCACCGCGCGCGCCTTAAACTCTTGATCGCTCGTGACGGGGAACCCCGCGCCCACGCCGATCTGCCAGTGCTCGTTCGGTGGCAGAATCTTTATCCCCGGCGAGACGTTGACGACATTCTCCCCGCTTCTGATCCCGGTCAGGGCTCTGCTGCCGTCAAGCTCCAACACCGCCTGAAAGCGGCGCGACAGTTTGTACAACACCGAACCCTCGTAGCCGAACTCCGCGCCGTCTTCGTCGCCCGCCCTGCGGTTGGCTGCCAAGCCGAGAGAGGTGAACGCTATCAGCTCGATCTTTTTCCGCTGATAACCCAGACCGACGTAGGGCTCGACGCCGAGAACGTGACCGCTGCCGATACCTTTACCGGCGTCGCCGGTCGGCAGGTGGAAGCTGACCCCGTAAACGGGCAGGAGCTTTTGTTCGTCGAAGGCGAAACTCGCGAACTTCAGGCTGACCTCGACGTTCCCCGGATGATTCTCATGCGGCTCAGCCTCCGGGCGGCGGAAGGTGTAGGGGGCGTTGATCTCGATGCTGAACGAGCGGCGGAAGGCGTACTCGTACTCCACGCGCGCGGTGTGCTCGCCGGTTTTTTCACCCGACTCGCCGCTCCGCTCGTAGAAATAGTCGAACCGAATCTTAGTGTCCGGCGAAGGGGATTCGACGATCAGGGGGTGTGAGAAGTGAAGACTCCCGTGATGGTGCGAGTCGTCGTCGTCCTGGGCTACGGCAATGTTGACGACGAAAAGCAGGGCAAAAAAAGAGTACAGAATCCTCCGGGCTGGCATGTGAGTCCCCTTAAGCGAACGATGTGATGAAAGAAGCGCAGGGTAGCAGCTTCGGGAGGGTAACTCAACGAGTTAGATGTGATGGTCTGCGTGTGCGCGAAAAAAAGGCGCGGGACTGTAGCCCCGCGCCCTCGTTCGCGCGAGTCGAGCCTTGTAAAGACTCGCGCGAAAAACGTCGGTACTCATGCGACCTCTAGGGTGTGCGCTTCCCGCTCGCGCTCTTCGAGCCGCTCGTCCCACTCGTGCCGCTCCCTTTGGACTTCGAGCCGCCGGACGTGCTCTGCGTCCCCACGGTCTGCGACGAGAGCGACTTCAGGTACGTGACGAGCGCGTTGAAGTCAGCCGCCGAGAGCTGCGACGTTTTGCCGTGCGTGTCCTTGATGACCCGGATGTTGTTGACGGCGAGCGCCGGGTTGATCTGTCCGTTAACGACGAGCGGCGCGAGGTTCGACGTGCCGAGCCGGTCGATGAGGGGCTTGCCGTTCGCCTGCTTGTCGAAAGGGCTGTCGAGGCTGACCATGATCTGCCCCATGCCGTCCGACGCCAACTGCCCGTCGCTGCCCATGAAAGTGATCGGCACTTCGGTCGGCAAATTGTTCGCGCCGCGTCGCTGATCGGTTCTCACCGTGCGGAAGTTGAAGCCGCGCTCGCCGGGCAGCAGTAGCGGCGAGTCGGGCGCGAGCAGCAGCTCGCGCGGCGTGTGCGCGAAGCCGTGGTGCAGCCACTTCGGCACGCCGTCCCACCACGCGCGCAGATGTTTCGTGTTGCGCGAGGAGAAGTTCTGCGGCGTGCCCACGTCCTGCGGCGGGGCGAAGGGCGTGAAGAAGTAGTCGTTCGCGGGACGGTAGAAGGGGCCGTCGCCGTCCACGGTCGTCTCGGGCGTGACGCCCGGCTCATGGATGTTGTAGTCCTGGAACGTGTCGTCAACGACGCCGTTCGTCAACTTGTTGCCGTTGTGATGGCAGTCGGCGCAGCCCGCGCCGCCTTCGGAGACTTTGAGCGTGAAGATTTGGCGGCCGCGCGCGATCTGCGCGGCGGTGTCGGTGTCGGGGAACTGGTTGAGCGGGTTCGGCAGTTGCCGCGTCTCGTTCTGCGACCAGAGGATTTGCAGGTACGCCATGTCGAAGTAGCCGACCTTGAACGCCTTGCCGTTTAGTTCCGGGCGACCGACGGCGCGCGAGTTCTCTTCCGTTTTACGCAGCACGTAGTCCTCGCGCGCGTGGAAGCGATCCACGGCGTCCGGTTGCGGGAAGAGCGGCGTCGGCGTGCGCTCGCCGAGCAACACTTCGCCGTTGCAGGCGGAGGCGTAGGCCATGAAGTCGTTGTTGAGCCCCTCGTACCACTCGGGCCAGTTGTCTGAGATGTCCTTGTTCTGCGGGCAGACTTTGACGCCGCCCACGGCGTTCGCCGCGACGTTCCACTGGCAACCGTCGTGCTGCCCCTGCCAGTGGCAGAAGCCGCACGACTTGTGGCCGTCGTCGGAATAAGCGTCGGAGAAGAACCAGCGCAGACCCGCTTCCTCATCGGTGGCGAACAGGTTCTGACCGTGGCCGCCGGTCGTCGGGTCGGGCGTCGAAGGCGTGACGCCGACGGCGAGGTAGCCGTCGCGCGCGAGACGACCGTCAAAGCCGACGTTTAAGAACGAGACGTCTTCGGTCTGCATGTTAGCGACGTAGACGCGCGAACCGTCGGGCGCGACCTCGACGCCCTGCGGCGTGATGCCGCCCGTGTACTCAATGCCGATCTCGGTCAGGAGCTTCGACGGATCGGTCGCCGCCGCCGCCGTGTCGATGCGGAACGCTTCGACGCGCTCGTCGTGGGCGTGCGTGACGAAGAGGATGTTGCCCTTGACGATCATCTGTTCGGGGCCGCTGCCCTTGATAATCTTCTGCGCCGCGGAGTGGTCGCCGATGTCCACGAACTGCCCCGGCGTGACGAGTTGCGACACGTCGCGCCCCTCGTCCACGTATCGGAAGACGAAGCGGTTCGTCGTCGTGTC
>JBJMGS010000184.1:0-15709 GCA_045807785.1 Pyrinomonadaceae bacterium | reverse complement strand
TCACGCAAAGTTAACCAGATACTCCGCGGCCACGCATGGTCGCACACTGTCTCCAAACAGAGAGAAGTCGCGACGCACGTTTGGCGTCGCGGCTTCTCTTCTCTTCAGCCTGCTCTTCAGCCTGCTTTTTCGCGCTTACGGTTTCGACTGTTCGCCCGCGCGCCGCTCGACGTAGTTGATCAGCGTGCGCACGGCGATCCCTGTCGGCCCCTTTGAGCGGTAAGGCTTCGCGTCGTCGCCCCACGCGGTTCCGGCGATGTCGAGGTGCGCCCAGGACGTGCCGTCGGCGAACTCCTTGAGGAACGCCGCCGCTGTGATCGTGCCTGCCTTGCGTCCGCCAACGTTCTTGATGTCGGCGATGTCCGACTTGATCTGCTTCGTGTACTCCTTGTCGAGCGGCAACTGCCAGAACTTCTCGCCGACTTCCCGGCCCGACTCGATCAGCTCGTCAATCAACTTCTGATCCGTGCCGAGCACAGCCGTGTTCACGTCGCCCAGGGCGATGGAGACCGCGCCGGTCAGCGTGGCGAGATCGACGATGCGCGTCGCGCCGAGCCGCTTGGCGTAGGCCATGGCGTCGGCGAGGATGAGGCGACCTTCCGCGTCCGTGTTGATCACCTCGATGGTCTTGCCGGACATGGCGCGTACCACATCGCCCGGCTTCGTCGCCTTGCCCGAAGGCAAATTCTCCGTCGCGGGCACGACACCTAAGAGCGGCATCGAAGGTTTCAGTTGCGCCACGGCGCGCATCACGCCCATGACGGTCGCGCCGCCCGTCATGTCGTACTTCATCAGCTCCATGTTCTCGCCCGGCTTGATCGAGATGCCGCCCGAGTCGAACGTCACGCCCTTGCCGACGAACGCGAGCAGCTCGCCGCCGTCGCCCGAAGGCTCGCCCGTCTCGACGCCCTTGCCCTTCGCCGCACCCTCCGGGTTGTACTTCAAGACGATCAGCGCCGGAGGCTCTTCCGATCCGCGTGCGACACTTAAGAGCGAGCCCATGCCGAGCCCCTCCATGCGCGCACGGTCGAGCACGTCAACTTCGAGCCCGAACTCCTCGGCGATCTGCCGCGCGCGCTCCGCCATGATGGTCGGCGTCATGTACGCGCCCGGCTCGTTCGCCAGATCGCGCGTGAAGTTGACCGACTCGCCGACGATGCGACCGCGCTCCGCCCCGCGCCTGAGCGCCGTCTCGTCCGCGCCCTGCGCGATGACGACGAGACGCTCGACGGCGCGCTCGTCTTTCTCGACGGTGCGGTACTTGTCTGGATCGAACGTGGACATCACGGCGCCCTCGACCGCCGCCGAAGCCGCGCTCTCATCAGTGCCCTCGGTCGCCCGCACGACGAGCCCGACGGTCTTGACGTTGCGCGCGCGCAAAAGCCGCACGGCTGTGCCCGCGAACTGCGAGACCTGCGCGAGCCCGTAAGCTTCCCGCTCGCCGACGCCGACGAGCAACAGGCGGCGCGCCTTCAACCCGTCGCGACCTTCGCCGACGACGATGTAAGCCGTCTCGCCCTCTTTACCCTTGAGTTCTTCCGACTCGAAAACGGATTTGATCAGCCCACCGGTCGCCGCGTCCAACTCTTGCAGGAAACCTTCGTGTGCCCGCTCATCCTTAAAGACCGCGATGGCGAGAGCCTGCACGTCTGCTTCGCCCACGCGCCCGGTGCTCGTGTTTATCTCCATCTGACTTTTTTTCTCCCTAACGGTTGCGTTCTTTTAACTGCGCACGCGTCTCCCGCTCAATCGTGCGGCGCATCTCTGTCGCGCGCTTGTCGTAGAGCTTCTTGCCGCGCGCGACGCCGATCTCTAACTTCACCCGCCCACCCTTCAGATAGACGCGCGTCACGACGAGCGTCATGCCTTTGATCGAGGACTCCTGTTCGAGCTTGTCGATCTCGCGGCGGTGCAGCAGAAGCTTTCGCGTGCGCACGGGGTCGTGGTTGACACGGTTCCCGTAAGCATACGGCGAAATGTGCGCGTTGAACAACCAGGCCTCGCCGTCGCGCACGGCGACGTAAGACTCCTTCAGCTGCACCGCGCCCTCGCGCACGCTCTTCACCTCTGTGCCGTGCAGCGCGACGCCCGCCTCATACTTCTCCACGATGTGGTACTCGTGAAAAGCCGCGCGGTTCGTCACCAGATTCTTCTCTTCAGCAGCGACAGGCATGATGGTGAAGGATGAAGGATGAAGGATGAAGGATGAAAGTGCAGGGCAGCTTGAATGCCCTTCTTTCATCCTTCATCCTTCATCCTTCATCCTTTGTTCATTCTCCTCCCTGAGGGGACGCGTCATCAACTCGTGCGCCGCGTCACGCGCGGGCTTATCTTCATAGAGCACGGCGTGGACTTGATCCGTGATCGGCATCTCAACCTTCGCGCGCCGTGCCAGCAGCTTGACGGCGCGGGTCGTGTTGATGCCCTCGGCGACCTCGCGCATCCCGCCGACGATCTCTGCCAACTTTCGCCCGCGACCCAACTCCTCGCCGACATGCCGGTTGCGCGAAAGCTTCCCCGTGCAGGTCAGGACGAGATCGCCTAAACCTGCGAGCCCGGCGAGCGTCTCGACGCGCGCGCCCTCGGCGACGGCGAGGCGCGTCATCTCCGCAAGCCCGCGCGTGATGAGTGCGGCGATAGAGTTCGCGCCCAATCCTAACCCGCCGACCATCCCCGCTGCCAGCGCGATGACGTTCTTCACCGCCCCGCCCAACTCCACGCCGACCAGATCGTCGTTCGTATAGACGCGCAAGTTATCGCCGCTCAACACCGACTGCACGCGCAGAGCCCGCGCGCGGTCGCGACTCGCCGCGACGATTGCCGTCGGCTGACCCGCGACGACTTCCAGCGCGAACGAAGGCCCCGACAGGCAGACGAAACGCGCCAACGCGCCTTCGCCCAACACGTCAAGCACGATCTCCGAGATGCGCCGACCCGTCTCGACCTCGACGCCCTTCGTCGCGCTGACGACGGTCGCGTCCGCGGGCACGTCCCGCGCTGCGCGCCCAAGAGTCTCGCGCGTCGCGTGCGAGGGAGCGGCGAGGAACACGACCTCCGCGCCGCGCAGAGCCTCGCCCACGTCAACGGTCGCCAACACATCGCCGCCGATCTCATGTCCGGGCAAGTAAATCGGATTGACGCCCTCGCGGTTGATTGACTCGACGACCTCGGCGTTACGCGACCAGAGGCGCACCACATGACCGCCGCGCCCCGCGACGACCCCCAGCGCCGTGCCCCAACCGCCCGCGCCCAAGATGGCGATTCGTGTCATGGGAAAGCTGTTAGCTATTAGCTGTTAGCTAATACCTGATTCGAGAGACGAGACGAACACAAAGGGCTGACTACTGAAAGGCAGATTGTAAAGTCCTGTAGGGACGGCATGTTTATAGCATCGCCGTCTTCCGAAAATTCGTCAGAGCCCCGAGAGGGGCGACATGTCGCTCCTACGGAGTTTCAACATCGATTGAAATCGCGGGCTATAAACATATTCCGCTCCTATGGAGCTAAAACCATTTCGAGCAGTTACTGAAAGCTAATCGCTAACAGCTAATCGCTAACAGCTACAGCCTCAGCTTACTCTCTTCCCCTCGCACGAGCCGACCGATGTTCGCGCGGTGCATGAAGATGACGAGCGCGCCGCACGCGACCGCCGCCGCCACGGCTGGATGAATGATCGCGCCCAGTCCGCCGCGCGCGTAAATCAGCCAGAGGAACAAAGGCAGCAGCGCCGATGCAATGATTGAGCCGAGCGAGACGTAGCGCGTCGCCCCGACGACCGCGACGAAAACAAGCGCAACGCACGCGACCGCCAGCGGCGCAAGGCACAGAAACGCGCCGAGCGCCGTCGCCACACCCTTGCCGCCGCGAAATTTCAACCACACCGGGAAGCAGTGTCCGACAACGACCGCGAGCGCGACGCCTGCGACCCACCAGTTGATCCCGAAGCCCGCTGCTACGAGCCAGCGCGCGAGCACGACGGCGACCGCACCCTTCAACGCATCAAGCACGAGCGTCAGCACGCCCGCGCCCTTGCCCGCCCGCCGCGTCACGTTCGTCGCGCCCGTCCCGCCCGACCCCGACTCGCGCACGTCGCCGCCTTCCTTCGCGCGGACGATCAAGAAGCCGAAAGGGATCGAGCCGAGCAAGTAGGCGAAGACAATCAAGAGCGCTGGAAGCATTGATGATCAGATCAAACGTCGTCGTAGCAGATCGAGCGCGGCTTGGGAGGCGCGCCAGCGGATGAGTTGGCGGTCGCCGGGGAGTAAGAGCTTGCGGTGCTCTGTGTGGGCGTCGTCGGCGAGGGCGATGTAAACGAGACCGACGGGCTTGTCGTCGGAGCCGCCGCCGGGGCCCGCTATCCCCGTGACGGCGACGCCGAAGTCCGCGTCAGCGCGCAGGCGCACGCCTTCGGCCATCGCTTCCGCGACGGGCGCACTAACCGCGCCGTACTCGGCGATGAGATCGGAGGGGACGCCGAGCATACGCACCTTCGCCTCGTTCGAGTAGGCGACGACGCCCTCTTTGAAATAGACGGACGAGCCGGGCACCTCCGTGATGCGCTCTGCGACGAGCCCGCCCGTGCAGCTCTCGGCGGTCGCGAGCGTGAAGCCGTTGACCGCGAGACGAAGCCCGACGACCTCTTCCATCTTCTCGCCGCGATAGGCGAAGATGGCATCGCCCAGACGCTCCTCGATCTGCCCGGCGAGTCCGTCGAGCAGTAACTCCGCCTCCTGTTCGGTCTTCCCTTGCGCCGTCAGGTGAATCTCGATTTCCGAGCGGTTGAAGAGGATCGTCGTCTGCGGGTTCGTGTACTGCCGATAGACGGGCGCGATTCTCTCGTCCACCGCCGACTCGCCCAAGCCCGACACGCGCAGCATCCGCCGCACGACGCGCACGTCGCCAGCCTTCGCCGTGAGCCTTGGTTTGACGAGCGACTCGAACATCGGCTTCATCTCGCGCGGCGGCCCCGGAAGAAGAACGACCGAGCGCCCCTCGTGCTCCAGGTACATTCCCGGCGCGGAGCCGTGCGGGTTCGCCAACACCTCCGCGCCCTCGATGATCATTGCCTGCCGCGCGTTGATCTCCGGCATGGCGCGACCCCAGCGCATGAACTTGGCGCGGATGTCGGCGAGCACACGCTCGTCGAGTTGCAGGCGGCGCGACATGGCGCGCGCGGCGATCTTGCGCGTGATGTCGTCTTCCGTGGGTCCCAGGCCGCCCGTCGTGATCACGGCGCGCGAACGTCTGAGGGCATCCTTGATCGCCTCTTCGAGACGCGCGTCGTCGTCGCCGACGACCGTTTTGAGCTTGACCTCGATGCCGATCTGGTTGAGCTGAGCGGTGAGCCACAGGCTGTTCGTGTCCGTGCGCTCCGGCGTCAGCAACTCCGATCCGATGGCGATGATTTCCGCAGTGAGCATAGTGGGAGCTGTTAGCGATTAGCGATTAGCTGTTAGCCTTTGGTGCTTAGCTATTAGCTGTAACGCGTCTGTCCTCAAGTCTTCGCGTCAGACTGATCTCGATCCGGTTTGGCTAAAAGCTAATAGCTAATAGCTAATAGCTAACAGCTATCGCTCCTCACTTCACGCCGAAGACCTGCACCTCGCGCACCCACATGATGAAGGCGCGGTTCTGCGGCCCCTGCTGCGCGGGCTGCAAGACGCGCAGGCGCGTGGTCTTGATGGGGGTGAACTCGAAAGCCGTGCGATCGTAGTTCGAGCCTGGCTCGACCGTCGAGATGGTGCGCCACTCGCCGCCCGACGCGTCCGCCGCCTGCAACTCGACGCGGCGCGCCGCGAGGTAGCGGTTCTTATCGAAGCCCCAGAAGACATAAACGGCGGCGATGTTCTGTGGCTGATCGAATTGCATTTCTATCCAGTGCGGCGCGGGCGTTTCGGCGGAAGCCCAGTTGCCTTCGTTGTAGCGCATCGCGCCGATGCGGCGCACGTCCGTCTCGCCGTCAGTCAGGGGCTTCTCCGTGTAGCCGTTGAAACTCGAATCGACGAGGACGCGCGCGGGCTTCAACTCTTCGAGCGAGTCGGGCCGCGTGCCGTTGGCGCCCGACATCGCGGGCGTCGAGACGGATGCGTTCGCATTCTGGCTCTGCTGCTCAAGCGCGCGGCGGCGCGACTCGCGCGTCAGGCTCAGGTAGAGCAAAGTGCTGCTGACGACGCCCATCACGACGAGGATGAGTACCGCCCACTTGCCGCGCGCGCTCGTCCGCGCGGTCGCGTCGCGGCGGACGAGGCTCGCCGTCGACGGCGACGCGCCCGTCTGCGCGCCGCAGACGCGGCACTGCTGTTCGTCGCCTTCAGCCTCCGTGCCGCACGCGTCGCACGAACGACCCTGGATCGGCTGCGTCATGTAGCTCTGCCGCACGGTCGCGTCCGCCACCTCTTCCAACTCGTGCGTGCCGACAGGGTGGAACGAGCCGGCGGCGGCTTGCGCCTCTTCGATGATGTCGCTCGCGTCTCGCGCGCGGGCGAGACGGACGGCGCGCAAAAATTCCGCCGCGCTCTGGAAACGCTGCTCCGGCTCTTTGGCGAGCGCGCGCAGGATGAGAGCTTCGACTTCGGGCGCAACTTCCGGGTTGATCTTCGAGGGCTTGCGCGGCGCGCGCTCGACGTGTGCACGCAGTGTCTCGGTGCGCGAGAGCTTGTCCGCGTCGTTGCCGAAGGGCGGCGAGCCGGTGAGCATCTCGTAGAGGATGATGCCGAGCGAGGAGATGTCCGAGCGCTGATCGACGGGCGTGCCCGCGGCCTGTTCGGGCGAGACGTAGCGCGGCGAGCCGTAGCCGGAGCCGAAGGTGTCGGTCGTGTCGGCGCCGACCAGCTTGACGATGCCGAAGTCCGTGATCTTGACGCGATCTTCGGGCGTGACGAGGATGTTCGCCGGTTTCAGATCGCGGTGGATGATGCCGCGGTGCGAGTTGCCGTCGCCATCCTTGTAGGTGAAAGAGTGCGCGTAGGTGACGGCGGTCAGGATTTGATCGAAGAGGTAGAGGGCGCGCTCGACGGGCAGCGGTTTGACCTCTTGCGCGAGGAGTTGCGCCAAGGAGCGACCCTCGACGTACTCCATGACGATGTAGTAGGTCTGCTCGGCGACGATGTAGTCGTAGATTTTGACGATGCCCGGGTGGTCGAGCTGCGACTGGACGAACGCCTCGCGCTCGAAGCGGTGGCGAAGCGAGCGCAGGTCTTGCGGCTTGGCGCGCGGACTGATCGACTTGATCGCGACCTCGCGCGGCAGCTTCGTGTGGCGACCGCGAAAGACTTCGCCCATGCCGCCGCGCCCGATCCGCTCCTCGACGCGGTAACTCCCGATGATCGTCTCTGTCGCCATCAACCCTGCACTGACTGCAACTGGAGCGCGAGGACCGTCTGTGAGTTCCCTTCGTCGGACAGTTATAGCAGAAAAGCCAAGAGCCGTCAGCTATTAGCTGTTAGCTGTTAGCCAGACTCAGACCTGTGACTTGTCGCGTGCTAAGAGGCTTTCGTCGAAAAGCATTGCCGAAGACTAACAGCCGATTGCTAACAGCTAACAGCTAATAGCTGACAGCTTCCTCACGCCGTCTTCTTCTCTTCTTCGTAGAGATCGCGCAGGACTTCGGTGATGGAGGGGGGCTGCGACGGGGGCGGGACGTGTTGCGCAGCGTCGTCGGTGACGCGCGGGAGCTTGCCCGCGACGAAATCGAAGGGCGTCGGCGCGGCAGCCGCATGTCCGTGGGCGGCGGATTCGCGCAGGTGTGCGGCGGGCGCGGTCGCGACGCGGGCGCGCGCGTCGGCGAGTTGCGCGGCGGCTTGTGTGGTGCGCGCGCGTTCCAGGCTGCGGACGGCGGCGATAGTCAGGGGGCCGTCCTGCGGATCGCGCTCAAGGCGGCGCAGGACGGCGGCGTAGCGGCGCAGCTCCGAGGTCGGGTGCGTGCGGCGGCGCTCGTCCGCCTGCTCGTCTTCGCAGACGTAGGCGAGGTGTTCGGCGGCGGCTTCCACATCGCCCGCGCGCAGGTGGAGCACGCCGAGCGCGTAGTGGACGAGCGTTGGCGCGTCCTTCATCGAGGCGAGCACCGACTCGCCGCTCGCGATCACTTCGTTGATCTCGAAGCCGAACCAGCGGCGGTCGTCGTCGCGCAGGATTTCGTGTGCGGCGAGATAGAACTCGAAGATGCGACGGGTCTCGTGCTGCTCGGAGCGGTCAATGGCGCGCCAGACGAAGAAGGCGACGATGGCGAAGAAGATGATGACGGTCAGCGGCAAGCCCATCAACGCGAGCATCGCGAAGATGACCAGAATCGCGACCAGCTTCTGCCCCGTATCTCTCCCCTTGCTCATACTGTTAGCCTTTAGCTGTTAGCTCTTAGCTGTTAGCTCTTAGCCAGAAAATCCGTTCTGCGTGCGGCTGATGGTTTTGTTAAAAGCTCTTAGCTAATAGCTAATCGCTAATAGCTCATATAAGCCGCCGCCTGATCGCCTCGCCCGCTTCCCGTGTCGAAAGCTTGCCGCCGAGATCGTGCGTCGTCTCGCCTGCCCTGACGCAGTCGCCGACGGCGCGCTCGACGGCGCGGCTCGCCTCCTCGTGTCCGAGGTATTCTAGCATCATCGCCGTGGTCAGAATAGAGCCGACCGGATTCGCCACGTTCTTGCCCGCGAGCGGCGGCGCGCTGCCGTGGACGGGCTCGAAGACGGAGACGCGACCGGGGTGAATGTTGCCCGACGCAGCCATGCCGAGTCCGCCCTGCAACGCCGCGCCGAGGTCTGTCAGGATGTCGCCGAAGAGGTTGTTGGCGACGACCACGTCGAACTGCGCCGGGTTCAAGACCATGAACATCGCCGTCGCGTCAACGTACTGGTGGTTCGCCTCGATGCCATCATAGAGCGCCGCAACTTCACGGAAGGTGCGCTGCCAGAGATCGCCGCCGAACCGCTGCACGTTCGACTTGTCGCACATCGTCACCTTCCGCCGCCCTTGCGCGCGCGCGTACTCGAACGCGGCGACGATGATGCGTTCGACGCCGCGCCGCGTGTTCAGCTCTTCCTGCGTCGCGATCTCTTCGGGCGTGCCGCGCTTCAGGAAGCCGCCCGCGCCGCAGTAAGCGCCCTCTGTGTTCTCGCGGAAGACGACGAAGTCGATCTCTTCCGGCTGGCGACTTTTCAGCGGCGTGAGTCGCGCGTCGAGCAGACGCACCGGGCGCAGGTTGATGTAGAGGTCGAGCCCGCGCCGCATCCCCAACAAAATATCTTCGGCGTGCTGGTTCGACGGCACGCGCGGGTCGCCGAACGCGCCCGCGAGAATCGCGTCGAACTCGCGCGTCAGCATGTCGAGCGCACCCGCGGGGAGCGAGACGCCCTCGCGCAAAAACTTGTCAGCGCCCCAGTCGAAGTGCTTCAGCTCAAGCCCGACGCCGTGCGACTCGCGCAGCACTTCGAGCACAGCGACCGCTTCCGCGATCACTTCCGGCCCAATGCCGTCGCCGGGGATGACGGCGATACGCTTCACTATTCTCTCGCTCATCTCGATTAACTTAAAGATACCGGGCGCGCGTCTTACGACGGCTTGCGTGCGACGTTGCGCTCGATGCGGGGGAGGCTGGCGATGACGGTCTCGCCGACGATCTGCAAGCTCTTGGGGGAGATTTTGTCGAGCGTGTCTTCGGGGCGGTGCCAGTAGGGGTACTTGTTGAGCTGGATGAGATCGCAGGCATAGATGCCCGCTTCGAGGAACGGCGCGTGGTCGTCGCCGCCGACGCCCTCCTCGCCTTCGACGAAGGTCGAGCCGTAGCCGAGGTCTTTGCCGGTCTGCCAGATGATGTCTTCGAGCCAGCGCGTGCCCATGTCGTCGCGCGCGAGCGTCAGATTCTTGTAGCCCATCATGTCGAGCAGGATCATGGCGCGCACGCGCGAGAGCTGATTCTGCTTCTTCATGCGCGCGACGAAGCGGCGGCTGCCGTAGGTGTTGTCGGGCTGCCCGTCCGGCGTCTTGCACTGATCCCAGCCCTCGCAGAAAGCCTCTTCGCCGTCGAAGAAGACGAACCAGTAGGTGAGCGCGGGCTGCTGCTTGGTGGCGGCGAGGGAGCGCGCGATCTCGACGAGCGTGCCGGTGGACGAGCCGCCGTCGTTGGCGCCGACGAATTTGAACTCCTTGAACGGCTTCGTGTCGTAGTGGCTGGCGATCAAGATCACGTCAGAAGATTTACCGGGAATCTCAGCGATGATGTTGACCATCTTGCGCGCGCCCACGGGCGTCTGCGCCTCCCACTCATCGGTCGAGACTTTCAACCCACCTGACTGCAACTCGCCCATGAGGTACTCGCGCGTGCGTGCCAGCTCAGCCGAGCCTGCGGGGCGCGGCCCCATCTCGACCATCTTGCGGACGTGCTCGAAGGCGCGTTCGCCATCGAAGGCCGGGCGCGCGGGCGCGGGGTCAGCCGAGACAGAGTTCACGGAATTCGACGGCGCGTCGGCGTGCGCGTCGCCGCTGCCGGAGTTGTTCTGACACCCGGCGAGCGCGAGGGCGAAGAGTGCGGGCATGATAAACGCGTGACAGCACAGCGACACGCTGCGCGGGCGTTGGTTGATTCGCAGAGCCTTCATAGTTTGGAGTTGGCGCGCGCCTTCGCGTCGCGAAATCATCAAGCGAGAGACTGCGCGCGTCAGGGCGTCGCTTTGTTCGGCTCGCCCTTCGTGCCCGCGGCGCCGACGTGCTCCGGCGGGCGGTGCGCCTGTCGCTCGCGGCGCGCGCGCGCGCGACCGAGACCCACGATGGAGTCAATGCCCTTTTCGAGCAAGCCGTTGGAGAGGTCGCCGATGGCGCGGAAGGTCTGCGTGACGGCGATGATCTCCAGCTCGGCGAGCGTCGCGAACTTCTCTTGCAGTGTCATGTCGCGAAACTCTTTGCTCAGGGTCTTCGACGGCTCGGCGTTCGCCGGCGCGGGCTCAGGCTGGGGGACGGGACGCAGGACGAGTTCTCCGGCGCGCTCGACCTTCGCCTGGCACGCGAGCCGCTCGCCCGCCGCGAGCCTCTCTGGGCTGAGCCGCGTGCGCTCGGCGTCGGTCAGCGAAGAGAGCAGCGTCGCGCCTTCTCGGACGAAGACGGTGCAGGTATCGCACTCGCCGCGCCCCTCACACTCGGCGGGCAGACGCACGCCCAGACGCTTCGCCGCGTCCCAGAGGTAAGTCCCTTCGGCGACGACGCCGTGCTGGCCGTCGGGCGTGAATTCAACATTGACGCTCATCACAAACCCCCTCGAACGATTGCGGATGGCAGATTGCAGGTTGCGGATTAAAGATAGTTTCTCTTCTTCCAATCCGCAATCCGAAATCCACAATCGGCAATTGAATCAGCTCGTGCCAGGCGCGGAGGCGAAGCGCATGCGCGGCTCTGCGGCGGTGACTTCCTTCTCCTGCGTTGAGGCGACGCGGCGGCAGTCCTCACAGTAGCCGAACATGCGCAGGGTGTGGTGCGTGATCTCGAACTTGTGGCGGGCGGCGATCTTGTCCTGCAACTTTTCCAGGTCGGCGGAGAAGAACTCGATGGTCTTGCCGCACTCGGTGCAGATCATGTGATCGTGGTGCGGGTGTTTGTAGTTATGCTCGTAGCGCGTGCGCCCGTCGCCGAAGCGCACCTCGCGCGCCAGGCCAGCGTCGGTCAGGAGTTTGAGCGTGCGATAGACGGTCGTCTGCCCGATGGAGGGGTCTTCGCGCTTGACGAGGCTGTAGAGGTCTTCGCTGGAGAGGTGCTCCTCGGTGCGTAGAAACACGTCGAGGATCAGGTCGCGCTGCGCCGTCCGCTTCAAGCCCGCGCTCTGGATGTGCCGCAGGAAAACCTCCTGCTCTTCGCTCGTCGCTTCTTTCATAGTCTGTTGTCGTGCCGCCAATATCGCTGTCGTGATGGCGCTAGTTTAGCACCCGCCGCAAGCGACTGTGAAGAAGTTGGAGCGCGCGTTGCGGGCATGATATCTTCCGCACATGATGCCGGGGTGGCGAAATGGCAGACGCAACGGACTTAAAATCCGTTGACCGTAAGGTCGTGCGGGTTCGAGTCCCGCCCCCGGTACTGAATCACATCAACAACTGACAGCCACACATGGTTTGAGCCTGAAGCCGCGCTACGGAGTTAACTCCGTAGCGCGGCTTATTTCGACCAGAGGGGCAACCGGAACGTGCGCTAATCTTTCATGCGCATCATGCGCGGGCTGGCTCCCGTCCAACGCTTGAAGGCGCGCGAGAATGAGGCCGGATCGGAGAACCCCACCAGGTAGGCGGTCTCGTTCACCGAGACCTTCCTTCCGCTCAAGTAGTCGAGTGCCATCCGGTGGCGCAATCCGTCGAGCACCTGCTCGAAGGTCACGCCCTCGGCTTTCAGCTTGCGGAAAAGCGTCTGGCGGCTGACGCCTAGTTTGCGGGCGATCATCTCCACGCTCGCTTCGCCGGTGTGCAGGACGGGCAGCAGCAGACTCTCGACGCGGCCGCGGGTGGATTTCGAGTTCTCCAAACTCTTGAGCAGTGCCTCCGCACGTGCGCTCAGCAAGCCGAAGACGTAGCGATTAGTCGGCGGCCGCCTGATGGACAGGAACGCTTCATCCATCAACAGCGCGTTCATGTGGCTGCCGAAGACGAGTGGCACGCCGAAGATGCGGTCGTATTCGGCGCGGTAGCTCGGCTCCGCGTGAGTGAAGTGGATGGCTTTCGGGTAAGGCCAGTTGGTGATGCCGAGAGTAGTGCGAGCCATTGCCCGCACACCGCAGACGCTCCGCGCGAAGCCGGATTCCGTGAGCAGCGGGTGATTGACGTAGGCTTCGCTCGTGGCTTTTAACCAGACCTTGTCGCCCTCGTGGGTGAGTTCAAGATGATCCGAAGTTTTGCCGTCATCCTCGTCGAGCGTCAGACGCGCATAGCGATTCAACTGCCGTTGCCCCTCCTCCACGGTTTCGACGGTCATGCCGATCAGCCCCACGATTGAGATGTCCGGCAACATGACCGCCTCGCCGAAGAGCAACGCGAGCGCAGGCTCGCCCGTCAACTCGATGCCCGCCTTCATCAGCGCCAGGTAGTTCGCCAAAGGAATGCGATGATCCTGATCGTTAAGGTCTTCAGGACGAAGCTGCGAGCGCGCGGCGAGCGTCTGGCGATCAGCGCCTCTCGAAACAGCGAAATCCAGTAGGGCTTTGGGATAGCCTGCGGCAATGGTCGGGTTAGGCACCTGCTGGTAACTCCTTGCAACCTACAGCCATGTTTTTGATACGCGGCGTCATGTCTATTGGTTTCCGGCATCGTGAGGATTGCCGTATTAACATCGTGGTCGCAGGAGTCCTGCGAATTAACACAGACCATTAGCAACTCAGACCGGTGTTCGACGGTCGTTCATGGAAAGTTCAACTCAAACCGAAAGGAAAAGAAAATGCAAGCTACAGTCAACGTTGCTCAAACCCATGTAGGGCGTAGAGAATCTCACGGTCAGGTTAACCATCGAAGTGCTCGGCTCTTCAAGCGGTTCGGCGGGCGAATGCCAATACTTCTGCCGGCACTTCTGCTCTGTCTTTTTGTGCCCTTAGGGCAAGGGACAGCCGTCGCTCAGATGTCGCACCCCGCGGCGGCGGCCCCCGCACAGACCGACGCGCAAAAAGCTTTCGAGAGGTTGAAGACTCTGGCGGGGTCGTGGCAAGGCAGCGTCATGGGCATTGGGACCGTCAACCTCACGATCCGCGTGACTTCCACAGGGAACGCAGTCCTCCACGAGGTCACCGGGGCGGGAAGGCCAGACGATCCCATCACGGTGTTTTACGTGGAGGGCGAACGCCTGCTCCTGACCCACTACTGCGACGCCGGAAACCGTCCACGCATGGGGGGCAAGATGTCGCCAGACGGCAAGACCATCGACTTCACTTTCGTAGACATCTCCGGCAGCACGCAGAAGGGCTACATGAGCCGCGCGGTGTTAGGCATGATCGACGCCGACCACCACACCGAAGCCTGGGCTTACGTGCTCCCCGACGGCAGGCAACTCCAGACGCCCCCCGTCGAGTTCACGCGGAAGAAATGACACGTGCGTCACACGCCTTCCGCGGCCGCGGCGGCCGTCAGGTGTGATTGAAAGGGGCCGCGGGCTTCCGAGCGATCTATGAAAGCAATCGTCTATGACAACTACGGCGCACCCGACGTTCTCAAGTGTGAAGAGATCGAAAAGCCGACCCCCGCGGACGATGAAGTCTTGATCAGAGTCCGCGCGGCTGCCGTCAATCCGGTTGACCGAAGCTTCCGGGGCCAGCCGTACACGGTTCGCATGATGACGGGGCTGCGCCAACCGAAGGACAGGCGATTGGGCGTTGATGTCGCTGGCGAGGTTGAAGCGGTGGGCCGGCACGTCACGCAGTTCAGACCGGGCGACGAGGTCTTCGGCGCGGGCCGCGGGGCTTTTGCCGAGTATGCCTGTGCTTCCGAGTCAAAATTGGTCACCAAGCCCGACAACGTGACGCTCGAGCAAGCGGCTTCCGTACCTGTGGCGGCGCTCACCGCGTTACAAGGTCTGCGCGACAAGGGGCAGATGAGGGCGGGGCAGAAGGTCTTGATCAACGGCGCGGCGGGCGGCGTGGGCACGTTCGCCGTGCAGATCGCCAAGTCGTTCGGCGCGGAAGTGACCGGCGTATGCAGTACGAGGAATGTGGAGATGGTGCGATCCCTCGGCGCGGATCAGGTCATTGATTACACCCAGGAGGATTTCACCAAAGGCACCGGGCGTTACGACCTGATTCTCGACTGTGTGGTAAACCATTCGTTGTCAGCTTGCAGGCGTGTCCTTCATCCCAAGGGGAGATACGTCATCGTCGGAGCACCGCATAGTCAGTGGATGATCGGTATTCTAGCTCCTTCGATCAAGGCGCTTGCGCTATCACCGTTCGTGAGCCAGAAGCTGGTCATGTTGATTGCGAGATTGAACAAGGAGGACCTAACCATCATGCGCGACCTCATGGAGGCCGGAAAGGTGATGCCGGTCATCGACAGGCGTTATAGCTTGAGTGAGGTTCCCGAGGCTTTTCGGTATCTGGAAGAAGGGCACGCGCGAGGAAAAGTAGTCATAACTTTGTGAGCATCGCCACAACACATCATTATCTCCGGCAGGCAGCCGGTCATTGGCTTTATACCAAAGTGGGCGGCGGGAAGAAGCCATCGTGCTCCCAACCATAAATTGAGAGAGATTTACAACACGGCGTCATAACGATTCATTCGGTCTGCGCCGTCGTCCAACCCGGAGAAGCGTGGACGAGGCGAGCCGCGCCGCCCGCGCGTCTGCTTGCTTTCGTCGGGCGTCGTTTCTACAATCCGCACGAGTTCCCCTCGAAGTCACCCCCGCGTGTTTTCGTTGTTACATAACAGGGAGGCAGAATTATGTCCGCGAACCAAAACGAGAAGAGCAAGGGCCATACGGGAACGCCCGACATCGCCTACAACCTCGTGAGCAGCATCTACCACGCGCTGCAAGGTGCCGAGACCGAAGCGCGCTACATCGCCGACGCCGAAGCCACGGGCGATCAGGAGATCATCCAGTTCTTCCGCAACCTCAAGCAGGAGAACGGGCGGCGCGCCGATGAGGCAAAACGCCTGCTCGCGAAGCACCTCGGACAACAGCAGGGCGGCTCTCAGTCTCAGGGGCAGGCGGCATCCGGCGGCGGCAACGCGTAAGCGTACTGACCGGCTAATCCAACATCATGAACAGAAAG
>JBJMGS010000183.1:0-11320 GCA_045807785.1 Pyrinomonadaceae bacterium | reverse complement strand
GGCGCGGCTCTGATCGGGATTCTCGTCGGCAAGTCGCTCGTCTGGTCGGTCGCGCTCGGCTCCGGCACTTCGGGCGGCGTGCTCGCGCCGCTCTTGATGATGGGTGGCGCGCTCGGGGCCGCGGAGGCGCGGCTGATCCCGGTCGGCGACGCAGGGCTGTGGGCGCTCGTCAGCATGGCGGCGATGATGGGCGGCACGATGCGCTCGCCTCTGACGGCGATGATCTTCGCTCTGGAGCTGACGCAGGACTTCCAGACGCTGCCCGCGCTGCTCGCCGCCTGCATCGCCGCGCACGGCGTGACGGTGTTGATGCTGCGCCGCTCGATTCTGACGGAGAAGGTGGCGCGGCGCGGCTACCACGTCATGCGCGAGTACGCCGTCGATCCGCTCGCCGTGACGCGCGTCTCGGAGGTGATGGCGCACGACGCGCCGGTCATCCCGGCGACAATGAAAGTGTCGGAGCTGTCCGACCTCATCGCGTCGAACGATGCTCTGGTGGCGCAGCATCAGGGGATGCTCGTCGCAGACGACGGCGGGCGTCTGGTTGGCATCATCACGCGCGGCGACGTGGTGCGCGCGATGGATCAGGGCGCGAACGGCGAGACCTGCGTGCTCGACGCGGGCAGCCGCGACTTGGTCGTCGCCTACGAGGACGAGGTCTTGAGCGAAGTGGTCAACAAGATGCTGCGCAACAACATCGGGCGGATGCCGGTCGTCAGTCGCGAAGACGCGCGCCGCCTCGTCGGCTACTTGGGCCGCGCGCAACTGATGACGGCGCGGCGGCGGCAGCTCGAAGAAGAGCACGTCCGCGAGCGCGGCTTGAGCGCCGTGCCGTCGTCATAAAATTTCGCCGGGAAAAGTTTGGCCGCGCGCGCGTCGCCGACATTATGACCCTACAGGAAAAGCTCGCTAACTTGCCCACCGCGCCCGGCGTCTATCTGCACAAGGACGAGGCGGGCAAGATCATCTATGTCGGCAAGGCGAAGAATTTGCGCAACCGCGTCCGCTCCTACTTCCAGTCGGGGCGCGGGCACGACTCGAAGACTCGCCAGCTCGTCCGGCGCATTCATGATCTCGAATTCATCGTCACCGACAATGAAGTTGAAGCGCTCGTGCTCGAATCGAACCTCATCAAGAAGCACAAGCCGCGCTACAACGTCATGCTCAAGGACGACAAGCAGTACCCGCACCTCAAGCTGACCGTCAACGAGCCTTTCCCACGCGTCATGATCACGCGCCGCATCCAGCGCGACGGCGCGCTCTACTACGGCCCGTTCCTGCCCGCGTCCTTAGCGCGCCGCTCGATTGATCTCATCAACCGCACTTTTCAGTTGCGCACCTGCGACATAGAGATCGACGGACGGCTGCCGCGCCCGTGCCTCGAATACCACATCAAGCGCTGCCTCGGCCCCTGCGTCAAAGGTCTCTGCACGCCCGAAGAATATGCCGAGTCGGTGCGCGACGTGAAGATGTTCTTAGAGGGGCGCAACAGGGAGCTCGCAGACGAGTACGAGGGGCGCATGACGCGCGCCTCCGACGAGATGCGGTTCGAGCTGGCGGCGAAGTACCGCGACCTGCGCAAGACCGTCCTCGCCGTCTCCGAGCAGCAGAAGATGGCGACCTCGCCGGACAGGGACGTGGACATCTTCGGCTACTACCGCGAGGGCGCGCGCCTCGCCCTGCAACTCTTCACCATGCGCGAGGGCAAGATCGTCGGGCGGCGCGAGTTCTTCTGGGAAGACCTGCCGGCGGACGAGGAGTTCGATCCGGCATCGTTCCTCGGCGAAGTTTTGACGCAGTACTACTCGACCGACTACGTGCCGCGCGAGGTTCACGTCCCCGTCGATTTCGAGGATCGAGAGCTGTTGGAGAAGGCTCTGACGGAGCGCAGGGGCAAGCGCGTGCGCATCCTTGATCCGCAGCGCGGCGAGAAGCGCGACATGATCGCGCTCGTCGAAAAGAACGCGCAGATCGCTTTCGAGCAGCGCTTCCGCGTCTTGAAGCCCGACATGGAGCGCGTGCTCGAAGAGTTGCAGGAGACGCTTGAATTGCCGCGCTTCCCCGCGCGCATCGAGTCGTTCGACGTGTCGAACATCTCCGGCGCGGAGAACGTGGCGGGGATGGTCGTCTGCGAGAACGGCAAGATGAACCGCGCCGAGAAGCGCACCTTCCGCATCCGCACCGTCGAGGGCGCGAACGATCCGGCGTCGATGCGCGAGGCGGTCTTTAGACGCTACCGCCGGCAGCTCGACGAGCAGAAGCCTCTGCCCGATCTCGTCATGATCGACGGCGGGAAGACCCAACTCGGCGCGGCGGGCGACGCCATGCGCGAGCTGGACCTGGAAGCAATTCCGATGATCGGCGTGGTCAAGCCGCCGCGCCGTCACAACGAAGTCTCGCACCTCTTAGTCAAAGGTCGCGAGCACGATCCCGTTTATCTCGACTCGCACTCGGCCAGCTTGCGCCTCATCCAGTTGATCCGCGACGAGACGCACCGCGCCGCCGTCACCTACCACCGCAAGCGGCGCGAGATACGCGACTTCACTTCGGAGTTGACCGAGATTCCCGGCGTCGGCGACAAGCGCAAGACGCGGCTCTTAAGAAACTTCGGCTCGATCACGCGCATCGCGCAAGCCTCAGCCGCCGAGCTGACGCCGTTCGTCGGTCGTCAGGTCGCCACAGAGATCGCTGAACACTTCACGCGCCAGCGTGCCCTCGCCGGTGTCGAAGAGACGAACGACGCCGAGTCACGCGCGCCGTCAGTCTCTCCGAGATCGCAAGCAGTTGACGCGCCGCCCGCGGACGTCGAAACGCGCCTCGACGATCCCGAAGGCGACGCCGCGGACTTGCAACCGATCCGCTCGGTCGATCACCGCGGCGAGGTGCGTAAGCGCAAGAAGTCCGCGCGCAGAAGCGGCGAGCGCTCGACCAACCCGCACGGCGTCCGCCGCGAGAAGTTGTCGGACGAGGGCGGCTGATCAGCTCGCGCGCGCCTTCCCGCGCTCCTCAGTCATCCGGCGATGATACGGGCAGACGTTGTTGCTTCGGCGCACGAGGGCGATGGTGGTGACGATTGCCGCGATGTTGACGCCTTGCACCACACACATCAACGTCTCCCGGCGGAAGACGCAGTAGCCAAAAAGCAGCGCGGAGGATGCGAGCCAGATCAGCCAGGTTGAAACGCTGATGCCCCACGCACAACGCTCGACGAGCAGGTGACGTATTTGCGGGTAGTAGGCGACGATGACAAGCGCCGTCCCTATCCAGCCGATCACTTTCATCTCCGTTCGCAGCCGTTATGTGTAATCCTCCGGGCGGGCGGCCAGCGCCAGAGTCGCGACCGACCGCCCGCAGGGGCGGCTCAAAGTTTACGCGTTTCCCCACGACGTAAACTTCAGCCGATGAGCATTGCGACGTTCTTCGAGCATCGCTTTACAGCGACTTCAGGAATTCGACCAGGTCGTTCTTCTCCTGAGCCGACAGGTTCAACTTCTTAAACGTGTCGTAATGGTTGACCACGTCCATCAGGGTCGCGAAGCGCCCGTCGTGGTAGAAGCCGCCCTTCGCGTGGGCGAAGAGTCCGCGCAAGGGTGCGGTGCGGTAGCTGTTGTCGGGCGAACGGCTCGATTGAAAATCGTCAATGCCGATCTCCGCAGCCTTGTGCGTGTTCCAGCCCGGCTCGGTGAAGAGCGGCGGGACGTGGCACTGCGCGCAAGTGGCTTTGCCGTTAAAGATCGCTTCTCCGCGCGCGGCGGCCGCCGCGTCGAAGCTGCCCGCGGGCGGCGCGGGCGCGGGAATGGCGAGTTGGTAGAACTGTAGCGCGGCGAGTTTTGATGTCACCATGTCGGTCGCGCTGCGCTTGTTGCCGAAACCTGCGCGGGCAGCGACCGGGTATTTCTTCGCGTCGTTCAGACGCGCGTCGAAGAACGTGCCCTGACCCGACAGCTCAAGGTTGCCGACGAAGGCGTTCCAGTAGGTGACCGTGCCCCAGCCGCCCGTCCAGGTGTGCAGGTTGACGCCCGCCATGCCGAAGGCCGGCGGGATGAGCGTCGCGGCGGGTTTGCCGTCAGGGCGAAAAGCCTTGCCGTCGAGATTCAACTCGGCGTCGAACTTGCCGGGTCCCCAACTGGCGAGCACCTTCTTGACCGTCGGCTCGTCAACTTTCAAGAGGTTCGTCAAGACGGAGAGGTCCGGGGCGAGCGAGATGATCGCGCCGGTGTTGAGATCGCGGTTGGGCCAGCCGTCGAGGCGGTGACCGATGCCGGGCGCGAAGGCGTCGTCAACGGTCGAGTGGCAGACGGCGCAACTGAGACCGACGGTCTTCAGGCTGCCGTCGGCGTTAAACGTCCCCCTGACGCCGAGGACGGCGTTGAGCTTGATGAGCGCGAGCGTCGTCGCCGGGTCGTCCAGATTCACCTCGCCGCGCTTGACCTGCTCGACGAGCGCGGCGGGCAGCGCGTCCATGTCAACCTTGAGGCCCACGGCGAGCGCCGTCTTCGGGCTGACGCCGCCTCCGACGCCGCCGAGCTTCGCGCCCTCGATTGCCTTGTGGAGTTGGAGCTTGTCGGTCCAGAACGCCTCGTCGCCGAAAGTGTCGAAGCGGAAAATTTCCTTCCCCTGCTCCATCATCTGCTGCGCGTTGCTGTTAATGCGGCTGTCGAAGGCGTCAGCCCTCTGCGGGCTACCCGTCCGGTCGCCGCGGCTCGTCTGCGCGCGACTCCACGCGCCGACGCAGAGCAGACCGGCGACGACGACGAGCAGTGAGACGACTTTCAAAGAGAAGAGGTGCGGGCGCGCGCCCGCACCAGACTGACCAGTGTGTTCGTTCATCTTGGGCTCACCTCCGTTTGAGAGTCAGTGAAGACGAATCAGATTCGCGAGCCGAGCCTTCTGAGGAGTTGAAAGTCGGGCGCGGTTAAAGTCGCTTGGCAACCCGTCTGCGCGGTCGCGCCGACAAGTGTTAAAATGGTGCGCAAAGCTCTTTATTAGGAGCCACCCTAAAATTGATTTGGCTTTAGGGTAAGCCCTAAAACTTGATTTGTAAAGGGAAATCAATAACAATGACGGTCCCGGACGAGCATGTCGGGTTAAGGTTTGCCTGCGACTGCGTGTCGGCGAGGCGCGGGGTTTGCAGCGATCCGTGGGCGGGCGTGGCGAAGAACAAGCTGCTAATGGACGGGACGAAGGAGGAGATCATCAACCTCGTCGCCGACGAGCCGCGGACGATCTCGCAACTGGCGGAAGCCCTCTCGCTCTCGCCACCGAGCGTCCACGCGCACATCGGCGACATGATGCGGAGCGAACTATTGCGCGAGTCTGAAGAGTGGGAGAAGCAGCACCCGACCGAGCGTTACTACGAGCCGAACTTCCCCGTGGTGAAGGCGGACGAGCAAGCCGAGTTTGAAAAACTCTGCGGCGAGATGGCGGCGCAAGTCGCAGACCTCTTCACGCGCCGACAGCCGCAACTCCAACGCGCCTTCGCGCGCACAGACCTCGCCGCGCGCGGCTGGAACTTCGCGGACGTGGCGCACTACCTCTACGCGCGCGTCCAGCGCGAGGCGCGCACACGGCTCGAAGGGAGCGGGATGCTGCCGCCGCCTTGCGCGCACCGCAACGGGGCGGACTGGGTCTTCTGGGCTGAGCAGCCGGCGGCGGACGAGGGCGCGTCTTAGGCGGGGCAGGGGCTGGCTGGCGTTCGCGCCTTTCCCGGCCCGTCAACAATCACTTAAGCAGGGGGGGACGATCATGAAGACTGACAACGGGGCGAGTATTTCCGTCTGGATGGCAACCGCTGAGACGCCGCGTGAGGGGCGGCTCGCGGAAGACTTGGACGCGGACGTGTGCGTCGTCGGCGCAGGGATCGCGGGCATGACGACCGCGTATCTGCTTGCGCGCGAGGGAAAGCGCGTCGTGGTGATAGACGACGGCGCCATCGCGGGCGGCGAGACCTGTCGCACGACGGCGCACATCGTCAACGCGCTCGACGACAGGTATTTCGAGCTGGAGGATTTGTTCGGCGCAGAGGGCGCACGCGTCGCGGCACAGAGTCACACGGCGGCGATTGATAAGGTTGAAGAGATCGTCGAACGCGAGAAGATTGATTGCGACTTCTCGCGGCTCGACGGCTACCTCTTCGTCCCCGAAGGCGACTCGACCAAAGTCCTCGACGACGAGCTCGCCGCCGCGCACCGCTGCGGTCTCACCGATCTGGAGATCGTCGAGCGCGCGCCGGGTCTCTCCTTCGGCACGGGTCGCGCCCTGCGCTTTCCCCGTCAGGCGCAGTTCCACGTCCTCAAGTACATTGACGGTCTGGCGCGCGCCCTGCGACGCGATGGCGGGCGCGTCTTCATGGAGACGCACGCCGCGAAGATCGAGGGCACGGACGACGAGCACGCGCGGGTGACGACGAGCGACGGCAAAGTCGTCAATGCGCGCGCCGTCGTCGTCGCGACGAACACGCCCGTCAACGATCTCTTCGAGATTCACACGAAGCAGGCTCCGTACCGCACCTACGTCATCGGCGCGCGCGTGCCGGCGGGGAGCGTGCCGAAGATTCTGTTATGGGACACGCCCGACCCCTACCACTACATACGGATTCAGGAGGGCAACAATGGTAAGACGCCTTACGATGTGCTCGTCGTCGGCGGCGAGGATCATAAGACGGGGCAGGCGGACGACGCCGCGCGCCGTTTCGGCATCCTCGAAAAGTGGACGCGGGATCGCTACCCCATGATCGAGGGCATCGAGTTCCGCTGGTCGGGACAGGTGATGGAGCCCGTGGACGCGCTCGCCTTCATCGGTCGCAACCCGCTCGACAAAAAGAGTGTCTTCATCGCCACCGGCGACAGCGGCAACGGCATGACGCACGGCACCATCGCCGGGATGCTCTTAACCGATCTCATCATGGGGCGCGAAAACCCCTGGGCAGACCTTTACGACCCCGCGCGCAAGACGCTCTCGGCGATCAAGGACTTCGCTAAAGAGAATTTGAACGTCGCCGCGCAGTACACAGACCTCGCGACGCCGGGCGACGTCGAGTCGGTCGAAGAGATCAAGACGGGGGAGGGCGCGATCATTCGTCGCGGCCTGACGAAGGTTGCCGTCCACCGCGACGACGAAGGCGTGCGGCACGAACGCTCCGCCGTCTGCGCGCACCTCGGCTGCGTCGTCGCGTGGAACTCCTTCGAGAAGACTTGGGACTGCCCCTGCCACGGCTCGCGCTACCACCGCGAGGACGGGCATGTGGTTAACGGCCCGGCTATCAACGGTTTAGGCGAAGCCGTCGAGTAGTCGCCCCGCCGCCCGTGGCGGGGTTTGGGGCATATTTGGGGCAGACTGTGGCGCGTCTTCATCTCGCTACCAGCTTGAACTCTGCGCGCTGCTCGCCGCCCTCGGCCCACTGCCGGGTAGTGGCTTCCACGGCCATCCGCTTAGCGCGCTCGGTGCCGTGCGTGTAGCGTCGCGTCGTCTTCGGGTTGGAATGACCCATCAACTCCGCGATCGTCGCCTCGCTGTGGCCCGCCTCGGCGAGCCGTGTCCCGAACGTGTGGCGCAGGTCGTGCCAGCGCAGTCCTTCGATGCCCGCGTCGCGGCAGGCGGTGTCGAAGGGCCTTCTTAGTTCGGTGTAGGGCTTACCCGTCTCCGGGTTGGCGAATACATAGATCGAGCCTCGCGCTTTCCGCCTGAGCTCGAGCATGATCTCGCGCACCTGCGCGCTCATCGGGACAGTGTAGCTCTGGCCGGTTTTCGCGTTCGGCACCCAGATCACGTCGCGCTGGAAGTCGACCCGATCCCAGCGGAGGTTGAGTTGGTCGCCGCGACGCATCCCCGTCCCTATCGCCACCAGCACCGCCGGGCGCATGTGAGCCCGCGGTCCCGTTAAGTGGGGGAGTAACCGCTGCTCCTCCTCGTCAAGTAGATAACGGACGCGCCTGTTATCCGTGGACAGGCGCGTAACTTCGGTGCAAGGGTTCACGGCGGCGAGCTTGTGTCTCATCGCCATCGTGAAGATGCGGGAGAGCAGCGCCAGCTCCCGGTTGACTGTGGCCGGCGCGCGCGTCCCACCCCGTTTCGTGATGGACTCACGACGTTCCCTCTTGTACTTCTCGACCAGCAGGGGCGAAATCTGTGCGAAGGTCTTTCCCCTGAAAAAGTTTACGAGCACCTTGGCGCGGAATTTGTCGTGTACCCACGATCTCTTGTTGATTTTCGCCCACGCCAGGTAAGTGTCCTCGGCAAACTCGTCCGTCTCGGCGTCTGGGTCTCCGACGAACTTGGCGAAATCATGCTCGCCCGTCGGCCTGCCGAACCGCCCCTCGAAGACCGCTTTCTTCGCTTCGACCTCGGCCTGTTCGGCCTCGTACTTCGTGCGTGCTTCGGGGACGGCCGCCCGGTAGCGGACTCCCCGAATGGTGAAGGCGTAGCGCCAGCGCGGGTTCTTCGCCGTGCCTCTGTTTTCAACTGCCATTGAGCGCTCCTTTACTTGCGAGCATGCAGCCACGCTTTCTGGAGTGGGCCGCACTATACCGCAGGAGTAATGAAAAAGGCATCATCTGGCAGCGCCCGCCCTAGTCCACTCTTCTATCTCGGGCTCAGCGAAGCGGAGCTGGCGCCCAGCCTTGCGGAAGGGGATACGGCCCTGACTGACCATGTTGTAGATCGTCCTCGGCTCGAGGCGGAGGAGACTGGCCACTTCGGCAACCGTGAGTAGTCGCGGCAGGTGCGCTTGGGGGTGAGTAGTTTTAACGACCGTAATCGCTCCGCGCTGGTTAGTCATCGCTTGATCCTCCTAGCCCGCCATCAAATTCCATGCTCACCTCACTCTCCGACTGCTTCACGTCTTTGACCGCACTGCCAAGGTCTGCACGGTATAGAGGTACGTCGACAGTACGGATCTGCGGTGACGTCAAACGATCCTCAATCTGCCGCCAAGCGGCGGTGCTGTCAGGGTCGGGATCGGAATGCTTCTCTGGCCCAAGTGGCAAGGCGCGGACAAGTTGTCTACCCCTCTCGCTAACCTCTTCCCATTCAGACGGCTGCCTAGAATTAAGATTGAGAAAAGTGTCCACGTCCGCCCGCACCGGGAGCCACCACAGAATGAGCTTCCCGGGCTCGTCGGCGCTCATCAGGCGCTCGCGCTCGCGCGCAGGTAGCTTCGTCGCCTTGTTCTTCAGGCTCTTGAGCTTCGTCTCGATCACCTTCAGGCATGTCTCGATCTCGGCGACGGCGGTCCGTGCCCGTCGCTGCTTGCGCCGCTTCAACGAGGTGTTGGGGATTGTGACGTATACCTCTTGGGCGACGCGTTTGATCTGCTGACGCTGAGTTCGTCTGCTCATCTCGTTCCACCCATTGGTGTCTCGCGCACCCCTCACACACCTCTCGACGTGCTCGCGGACGAGTAACCGGTAGCGCGTCGGATCATTCTTCCCCTTCTGCTGGTTGAACTCGCCGTCGAGAACCTCAACCGGAATGAAGTGTCGGGCCTTCGACTCTCTGAGGTAGTCCCGGCGTTGTCGCTGCACTGTCTTGGTCGAGCAGTTCTGGAGCTCCGCCAGCTCGTCGTCGAAGAGCTCGATACAGTCCGAGCTCATAGTGAAAGCGGCCGAGGCTAGAGTGAGCACGAACGCGCGGGGGCGCTCCGTGAAGCCGGCGAGGCTCATAAGCTGGTAGGCAGCCTCGATGCCGTCCGCCATGTCCGCGACGACGTTGCATGATGCTGAGCACTCCCTGGCAGGCGCGTGCTCTTCTAAAGCACGCAGTAGTTGACTAGGTGTGTAGTCGTAGACAGTCGCCTTGCTCATGCCACCACCTCTTTAGTCTTTAGCTGCGAAAACAGGAAGTCGTCATAGCCCTTAGCCGGTGCGTGCCATATACGCACCCGCACTCGAAAGCCGGCCTGCTGGAGTTGCGCGCAGAGGCTCTGGAGTGCGCGACGCACCTCCGGCTTGACACGCAGGTCCTGGTCGAATGCCACTATGGCGTGGCGTAAGCGGGGGAAGGAGCCACGAAGGCGCGCGGCAAAGTTAGTAGGGAAGTTAGAGACACCTGCTGCGGCGATAACTGGTGCCTGCGTAAGGTAAGCGACGATGTCCGCTTTGAGGGCGCCCTCCGTAATAACGACCTCGGAGGCGCTCATTAATATATCTGGCTTGGCGAAGTGTATTGGTGAGCCGCTCGACGAGCCGAGATGTCTGCCCTTTGAGGAAACCCATAAATACTTACCCGCGCCGCAGAAAGACGAGCGTCTAATCTGCAGCCCCTCAATGCGCCCGTGTTCATCCTTATAGGGAATGAGGAATCCGGGCGGCAATCGGACAAGGCGACAGCGCCCACCTTCAGAGTAAAAGCCCGGCACGCCCCGCAGATTAGTGCGTCGTAAAAGAGGGAGAATGAAGTCCGCCGCTACTGAGTCCCCGGGAACACTTTTGTAACCCAAGCGTAGCATCTCGATGTCTGGTATGCCGCGGTGGAATAGCTCGTGCTTGTGCGATACCGCAAGTTTGAGCGTTGACAATAAGGTGGAATATGCGCGATCCCTTACCGCGATTGGGGCTCGCTGGATCTCGCTGAAAATGTGCGGCCTTGTGGCCGTTTGTGGTTCATCACGGCCATCAGCCATGAAGAGATGAATCCAGCCACTGCCATCACGCGTCGGCCTATCACTCCTCGTTCGCATGCAGATGGCTCCTCGGCGATCATCCCAGTAGGAACACCAGTCAGCGTGGCCGCAGACCGCGCAGGGACGCTTAATTGATACGCGCAGCAACACGGAGCGCGAGGGCTGAGATCGAGCGTTCTTCCCTGGCGTCGCCATTCTTGTTTGTTGCATTTAGTAGATCGCACCCCTGGAGTTATGAAAGTTGGGCCCTTGGGACATGCGAAACGCTTGCGGGGCTGATTTCCAAGCAGGCCTTCAATCTAGTTGTCAACACGCGATCGTTGAGAAGCTGGGGTATTCGCATTTCTCGAGCTTTCTGTATAAAAGGCCGCTATCAAGCGGATGACCCGTCATAAGGTAAAGTCGTTAAGTCCCTTCAAGCAGAAAGCCTCTGCTATTCCGGCTACGACTCCGGGACAGCAAAGGCTCTCTTTACTCGCAACAACGAACTGCGCGCGTTGCGAAATAGAATGTTTGTTTCACCCGGCGGTCGTAGGCGCCGGTATCAAGCCAACGGATTAACCTGCTGTGTGCGCCATAAAATCAAATGGCTGCCGTTTCTGACGGCAGCCGAAGGGTACAGGAAACATCACCTTCGAAACTACGGCGACATTCTAAAAACTATTGCGGGGTGGCAGTGTGAAAATAAAAATTGTCAGGGTT
>JBJMGS010000182.1:0-1848 GCA_045807785.1 Pyrinomonadaceae bacterium | reverse complement strand
TAAAAGACCTACGACTAAAAAGATTAGAGCCGCGCGTCGAGATGACGCGCGGCTCATTTCATTCCGGTGTGTCTCGCCGTCGCGTTTAGACCTGCGGCGGGATCGTGTTTTCGCCGACGGCGTGCAGCGTCATCGAGCTGGACAAGCCGAGCCCGGAGAGTCTGCCCGCCATGACGACGATGATCTGAGCGTGCTGGACGAGTCCGGCTTCGAGCATCACGCGGTCGCCGACCTTGATCAAGTCGCGGGTGCTCTCGGCGGGCGGGTGGATGAGCGACTCGACGCCCCAGATGATCGCCAGCTCGTTGCGCGCCTGCTCCGAGGGCGTCAGGGCGACGATGCGCTGTTCGGGCCTGAGCGCCGCCATCCGGCGCGCCATCAATCCCGACTCGGTGAAGACCGCGATCAGCTTCGCGTTCATCTCTTCCGCCGCGAACGCCGCCGCCTCGCACAGCGCGCGACTGATCCTGCCGGACTGCCTGCCGCTCCACTTGCGCGCCGCGTCCGCGCCCGACGGCCGCCCCGCTTCCGCCGACTCGATGATGCGCGCCATCGTCGCCACCGCCGCCACCGGGTACTTGCCCGTCGCCGTCTCGCCCGACAGCATCACGGCGTCCGATCCGTCCCAGACGGCGTTCGCCACGTCCGACGCCTCGGCGCGCGTCGGTCGCGGCTCCGAGATCATCGACTGCAACATCTGCGTCGCCGTGATGACGAACTTCTCCGTGCGGTTCGCCTCTTCGATGATCCGCTTCTGATAGACGGGCACCAGCTCGACGCTCGTCTCCACGCCCAGATCGCCGCGCGCGACCATCACGCCGTCCGACGCGGCGACGATCTCCGACAGGTTGTCAATCGCCTCGGCCTTCTCGATCTTCGCGACGAGCGGCTGTTTGCCCCCCGCCGCCTTGATGAGCGACTTCGCCTCGGCGCAGTCCTCTGCGCGGCGCACGAACGAGAGGGCGATGTAGTCCGCGCCCTGCCTGACCGCCCAGTTGAGATCACGCCTGTCCTTTTCGGTGAGCGACGGGATCGGCAGCGCGACGCCCGGCAGGTTGATCCCCTTGCGCTCGCTCAAAGTCCCGCCGTTGACGACGCGCGTGATGACGTCCGTCTCGGTCGTGCGCTCGACGTGCAGCTCGATAGCCCCGTCGTCCAGCAGGATGCGCGCGCCGGGGCGCACGTCGCGCGCGAGTCCGGGGTAGTTCGTCGAGACTTCGTGCGCGTCGCCCGCCACCGAGCGCGTCGTCAGACTGAACAGGGAGTTGGGTTCGAGCGTGACGGACTGGCCGCCGCGCAGCACGCCCGTCCTGATCTTCGGGCCTGAGAGATCGACGAGCACGGCGAGCGGTCGCCTCATGCGTTCGGACGCCTCGCGAGCACGCCGCAAGGTTTCGGCGTGCTCCTCCTGCGTGCCGTGCGACATGTTGATGCGCACGGCGTTGGCGCCCGCGGCGAGCAACGCTTCGAGCGTCGCCGGTTCGCGCGACGCGGGACCCAGCGTCGCGAGTATCTTGGCTCTCCTCATGGTTTCGTCAATCGTAAATCGTAAATCGTGAATAGACAAATGCCGCAGCCGTTCGAGCCCGACTATTCACGATTGACAATTGACGATTGACGACTGAGATTTACGACCCTTGCAGGGCCGACAGGATGGTGCTCTCCATCTCCGGCGGCACGCTCTCGTCGAAGCCGATGAAGTGTTTGACGAGGCGACCCTTGCGGTCGAAGACGTAGGTCTGCGGGATGGTGTCGTCGGTGCCGAAGTAGAGCGCGTTCATCGCGTCGTCCGGGTAGCCGAGCGGGTAGGGAATGCCGAACTCTTTGACGAAGTCTGAGACTTTCGCG
>JBJMGS010000181.1:0-16039 GCA_045807785.1 Pyrinomonadaceae bacterium | reverse complement strand
GGGCAAGACCGGCACATCGCGCGACGGCTGGTTCGTGGGCTACACGCCGCACTTGGTCTGCGCCGTCTGGGTCGGCTTCGACGACGGCTCGCAACTCGGTCTGACCGGCGCGCAGTCGGCTCTGCCCATCTGGTCTGACTTCATGCAGGCGGCGCTCGCCGCGCACCCCGAATGGCAGGGCGACTGGCAAGTACCCGGCGGGGTCGATCAGGCTGCGATTGATCCGCGCACGGGACTCTTAGCCTCCGCGGACGACGCGGACAAGCGCACCGAGTTGTTCATCAGCGGCACCGCCCCGACCGCTCAAAGCACCGCGCCGCCCGACGAGACTCTGCCCGAAGAGGTTCCGCCGGGCGCGGGGAACGATCCGACTTACGCGCCCGCGCCGCTCCCGCCCGCCGATTACCCCGAAGCGACGCCGACCCCGCCGCGCGCAGGTCGCAACGCGCCGCGCCTCGAAGGTCGCGGCGTCGCCCAGTCCGACGGCACGACGCGCCTCATGGGCACGATCACGCTCGACATCGACCCGACGACGGGTCTCATCGCCGCGCCGACCTGCCCCGTCATCCGTTCCAAGACCTTCGTCATCGGCACAGAGCCGCGCCGCTACTGCGGTCCCGAATACCACAACGGCAAAACCATCGCGCCATCGGGGACGCGCCCGCGCGTCGTCAACCCCACGAACGACAACCGTCGAGAATGACTCGCGCAAAGTGAGGCAAGGTATAGACACTCGCGCGTGGGGGATTTCAGGTGACTGAACGAAATCCTCCGCGCGTTCTTCGTCTTCGTGGAACTTTTCCGCGGGGCTGGGCGAATTAGGTGCGACGAGGTAAGGAAGTCAGGCGGTCGAGAGCCGAAGGATGAGAGCTTCGCAAGAACAGTCGGACGAGAACCTGCTGCGGCTGTCGCTCAGTGGCGACGAGTCGGCTTTCACGACGCTCTACCGGCGCAGGCAGGCGGGGCTCTACCGCTTCGCCTTGCAGATGTGCGGCTCCGAGTCGGTCGCCGAGGACGTGACGCAGGAAGTGTTCATGGCTCTCCTGCGCGAGGCGCACCGGTTCGACCCCGCGCGCGGCGCGCTCTCTTCATTTTTGTACGGCGTGACGCGCAATCAGGTCTTAAGAAGGTTGGAGAAGGAGCGTGCGTTCGTGGCGCTGAGTGATGAGCACGAAGAGGGAAGCGACGCCGGGCGCGCCGAGTCGGGCGATGACCCGCTCGCGCAGCTCGCGCGCGGCGAGCGAGTCGAGACCGTGCGGCAAGCCGTGCTCGCGCTGCCCGTGCACTACCGCGAGGTCGTCGTGCTCTGCGAGTTGCAGGAGCTGAGCTACGCGGAGGCGGCGCAGGTGCTGGGCTGTGCGGTCGGGACGGTGCGCTCAAGGTTGCACCGTGCGCGTGCGCTGTTGTGCGACCGGCTGCGAATGTTCGGCGAGGGGGAAGAGCCCGCGAAAGGTTTCGACGCGGCGAGGTGTTTCGCATGAGCTGTCAAGATTTTGATTCCATGTCGGTCGAGTTGGCGCGCGGCTCTCTGATTGACGCCGCCGCGCGCGAGTCGGCGCTGGCACACGCCGCCGCCTGCGTCGCGTGCGACGCGCGGCTGCGCAGAGAGCACGTGCTCTCTGCCGCGCTCGGCGAGGTGGCTGCTGCGATGCGCGGCGCGGAAGCTCCCGCGCGCGTCGAGGGTGCGCTGCTCGCAGCCTTCCGCGAGCGACGCAGCGCGACTCCACAAGTGACTTTTGAGAGTGTGCGCGCACGGCGCGAGGCGTCAGTGCTCACGACGGTGCGGCGACGCGCTCTCGTCTCCGCCGCCGTCGCCGCGTCGCTCGTCGTCGCGTCGGTCGTCGCGTGGCGCGCTTTCTCGGCGAAGACTCAGCAGGGCGCGAGCGAGATACCAAAGAGCGTCGCGGTCAACGTGGTCACGACGGACGCGAACCAGACGGAAGCGAGGCCGACCGACACTAACCCGACGCCTGACGTTCAGCCGACCGCGACGCAGGTCTTGCGACCGGGTCGGACGACTCTTGCCTCTTACAGCGTGCGTCGTCCCGCGCCGCGCCGCGCGACGCAGTCTGTTGACGATTTGCCGATCAGTTTCAAGGAGCATGCGGGGCGCGTCTATGCCGACGCGGTGGCATCGAACGGCGCACAGGGCGGGGGCGATCTCGGAGGGTCGGCGGACTTCGTGCCGCTGATGACGGCTGACAGTTCCGCACCGCTCGAAGGCGGCCAGATGGTGCGCGTGCAGGTGCCGCGCGCGGCGCTCGCCGCGTGGGGTTTGCCCTTTAACGCCGAGCGCGCAGGCGAGAGCGTCAAAGCCGATCTGCTGCTCGCGCACGACGGCACGGCGCGCGCCATCCGCCTGCGCCCCGACGCCCCGCAACAAAAAAGTCAATCGGGAAACTAACCTAACAGTCCGACAAAGGAGGATCGAAGATGAGAAGAGAGGGTCAAGTTTGGCGCGCGCTGGCCTGCGGGCTCGTGCTCGTCGCGAACGGCGCGGGCGCGCTGGCGCAGGATCAGGGACGCGCGGCGGCTGAGCGGCGCGTGGTCTTGGAGAAGGCGGTACAGGAAGGTCACGCGACGGGCTCCGTCGTGATCAACGGCGCGCCGAGCATCTCGATTACGTCGCAGGGCGGACCCATGGTCGCCATTGGCGGCGGGCAGGGCGGCGAATACGGCTTCACGTTCGTCTCTTCCGAGATGGCGTTCGACAGCAAGGTCATCAAGGGCGTGCCCTTCTCGGCTGACGCCGTGACCGAGTCGGTGCAACTGCTCGGCGACGGCAACCGCATCACCCACTCTTCGTCCGCGAAGCTCTACCGCGACACAGAGGGGCGCACGCGGCGCGAGCAAAGCTTAGGCGGCGTCGGCGCGCTGGCGGCGAGCGGCGAGACGCCGCAGACCGTCTTCATCAACGATCCGATCGCGGGCACGAACTACATCCTCAACACCGAGTCGCGCACGGCGCAGAAGGCGATGCAGTTCTTCTTCAAGCGCGAGGGCGGCGAGCCTGCTGGCGCGAAGGCTGAGGGCAACTACACCTTCACGCGGAAAGCACCCGAGGGTGCCACCGCGGTGATCTCCGGCGGCAGGATCAACAGCAAGGCGCAGAAGCCGGTTCAGCCCACCTACCCGGCGGTGGCGCGGGCGGCTGGCGCGCAGGGCAGCGTCGATGTCGAAGTGGTCATTGACGAACAGGGCAAGGTCGAGTCGGCGAAAGCCGTCTCCGGTCACGAGCTGTTGCGTGAAGCATCGGTTGACGCCGCGCGCCAGTGGGTGTTTTCGCCGACGCTGTTGCAGGGCAAGCCCGTGAAGGTCAAAGGCGTCATCAGCTTCGAGTTCGCCCTGTCGAACTATGACGCCGGGACCGGTAAAACCACGCGCGTGATCACGCAGTCGGCGTCCGGCGGGACGGCCATGGCCGGAGGTGTCATGGTGCGCAAGGGCGAGCCCGGCGAACCCAAGTCGCTGCCGAGATTCGCCGGCGTGCAGGAGTCGCTCGGCACGCAGTCGGTCGAAGGCGTGATGGCTGAGGGCACGCGCACGACCGTCACGATCCCCGCCGGGGCGATGGGTAACGAGCGACCGATCCTGATCGTCTCCGAGCGCTGGTACTCGCCGGAATTGCAGACGGTAGTGATGACCAAACACTCCGACCCGCGCTTTGGCGAGACGACCTACCGGCTGACTAACATCAGCCGCAGCGAGCCGGCCTCCTCGCTCTTCGAGGTGCCCGCCGGCTACACCGTCACCGAAGGCAGGTCGGCGCAGGAGCGCATGATGATGAGCCTGCCGCGCAAACAGCAACAGTAGTTGTCAGCGAACTCCGACGCCGGACATGAGACGAGGGCGAAGCGGCACGAGTCGCTTCGCCCTCTCTCTTTTTTTCTCACACGCAATTATGCTTCCCGCGCCCGGTTGAGCATCGAGAGTGCTTCGCGCAGCGTCTCGATGGCGAGCGCGGCGGCGTGACCCTTGCGCGCGGGCAGACCGCCGAGGGCGCGCGCGATGTCACTGCGTTCGACGCGCGCGGCTTCTTCGAGCGTCAGGCCACACAGCATCTCTGCGAGCGCGGAGCCGCTGGCGAGCGTCGGCGGGCAGCCGTAGGCGAGGAAGCCTGCGCGCTCGACGCGACCATCACGGACGCGCAGAGAGAGTCGCAGGCGGTCGCCGCAGACCGGGTTCGACAACTCCGCCGCGGCGTCCGCGTCCTCAACCTCGCCGACGCAGCGCGGGTTCGTGAGGTGATCTCTGAAGGCGGCGGAGTAGGACATGAAATAGGTAATGGGGATCGGGGTCGGGGATCGGGGAAAGAGGTTGCTTTCGTGTGGCTCTTGACGCGCGGTCGAGTAGAGAGATGGTTCTACTTAAATCCGTCTAACACCCGACCCCTGACACCTGATACCTACTCTTATCTCGACACCTGGCACCTGACACCCGGCCCCGGCTCGGCGAGAGCCTTTTGATAGAGCGGCGAGAGGCGGCGCAGATTATCGACGGCGCGGGGGAGGACTTCGAGCACGTAGTCGATCTCCGCTTCGGTCGTGTCTTTGCCGAGGCTGAAGCGGATCGAGCCGCGCGCGAGTTCGTCGTCGCGACCGAGCGCGCGAATGACGGGCGACGGTTCGAGCGAGCCGGATGAACACGCCGAGCCCGTCGAGACGGCGACGCCCTGCATGTCCAGATTGATCAGCAGCCCTTCGCCTTCGACGTAACGGAAAGAGATATTCGACAGGTGCGGTAGCCTCCGCTCGCGGTCGCCATTGAAGACGACGGCTTCGACGCGCGCCTCGACGCCCGCCTCGAAGCGGTCGCGCAGTCTGCGCATCCGCGCGATCCTTTCGTCGAGTTCTTCGCGCGCGAGCTGCGCCGCCTTGCCGAAGGCGACGATCTGCGGCATGCCCTCGGTTCCGGCGCGCCGCTCGCGCTCCTGATGCCCGCCGATGGTTTGCGCTGCGAGCCGCGTGCTGCGCCGGACGTAGAGCGCGCCGACGCCCTTCGGCGCGTTCAGCTTGTGCGCCGAGAGCGAGAGCAGATCGCAGTTCAGCTCGGCCACGTCAACCTTCATCCGCCCCGCCGCCTGCACGGCGTCCGTGTGCAGCTTCAAATGCTTCTGCCCGCCCGCGCGCCGCTCCTCGACGAGCGCGCCGATCTCTGCGACGGGCTGGACGGTTCCGATCTCGTTGTTGGCGAGCATGACAGAGACGAGCACCGTGTCGGGTCTGAGCGCCGCGCGTACGTCTTCGACGCGCACGACGCCGTCCTCATAAACGGGCAGGCGCGTTACTTCAAAGCCGCGCCGTTCGAGTTGATCGCAGACGCCGCGCGTCGAAGAGTGTTCGATCTGCGAGGTGATGACGTGGCGACCATGCGCCGACGAAGTTTCGGCGACGCCGCGGATGGCGAGGTTGTTCGCCTCCGTGCCGCCGGAGAGGAAGACCACTTCGTTCGGGCGCGCGTTGATGAGCGCCGCCACTTCGCGCCGCGCGCGATCAAGCGCCGCGCGCGCCTCCTGCCCGTAGAAGTGGACGCTCGAAGGGTTGCCGAACTTCTCCGTCAGAAACGGCAGCATCGCCTCGACGACGCGCCGGTCAACCGGCGTCGTCGCGCTGTTGTCGAGATAGACTCTTTGCATAGAAAAATTTTTCAGTCGGTCGGCGCCGCTTCGTTAACTGCCGCGAGTCTAAGTCTGTGCGCAGGGGGCGTCAAGGCATTCGCCCGACGCGCGCGGCCATGCTTTGGGGCCGCGGTTTTTTGTGGCAAACTTGCGTCGTGCCGCGATGGTCTCACCAGACTCGGAAATCCATCTCCCGCGGCGCAGCCTTCACCACAGCGAAAGGATGTCAGAGATGTTCATCTTGTCCTCGCGTTTCCTCGTGCGCCCGCGCGCCTCTGCGGCGGCGCTCTCAGGCTCACTACTCCTACTCTTATGCGCGCACGCGGGCGCACAGCAGACGCTCTCCGGCAACCGCGACGCCGGGCGCATCATGCTCGGTGTGTTGAAGGGCGACGTGGTGAAAAATTACTACGACCCGACTTACCACGGCATCAACGTCGAGACGAGTTTTAAGGAGGCGGAGGAGCAGATCAAGCAGGCGAACTCTTTGCCGGAAATCCTCGGCATCATCGCGAACACGATGATGCGTTTCGACGACTCGCACACTTTCTTCATGCCGCCGAGTTTCGCCGTCCGCATCCAGCACGGGTGGGTCATGGAGATGATCGGCGACAAGTGTTACGTGGTCGCCGTCCAGCCCGGCAGCAACGCCGAGGCGCAGGGCTTGCGCCCAGGCGACCGCGTGCTCTCCGTCGAAAGCACGACGCCGACGCGCCGCGACCTCTGGAAGCTACAATACACGATGTTCATCCTTGCGCCGCGCCCTTCGCTGCACGTCATGATCGAGAAGCCGGACGGGCGGCGCATCACCTACGAGACGCGAGCCGTCGTCCACGAGGGCAAGCCGATTTTGCAGCTCAACACCGGTGTCAGCAGCGACCGCAACGACCTGATCCGCGAGTGGGAGACGGACGCGCGCCTCCATGCGCACCACTACTACGAGTTCGGCAAGGAAGCGCTCGTCTGGAAGATGCCCGCCTTCGATCTGAGTGAACTGCAGATCAACGAGATGCTCGACCGCGCACGCGAGCGCAAGTCGCTCATCCTCGACCTGCGCGGCAATGGAGGCGGCGCTGCGGAGACGCTCGTCAAACTCGTCGGTGGGCTCTTCGATCACGATGTGAAAGTCGGCGACCTGAAGCGGCGCAAAGAGTCGAAGCCACTCGTTGCCAAGACGCGCGGCGCGAACGCCTTCACGGGTCAGTTGGTCGTGCTCGTTGACAGCGAGAGCGGCTCCGCCGCAGAGGTGCTGGCGCGCGTCGTGCAGTTGGAGAAGCGCGGGACGGTCATCGGCGACCGCTCGATGGGCGCGGTCATGCTCGGGCGCTCCTTCGATCACCAGTTGGGCGACACGCTCGTCATCCTCTTCGGCTCGTCCGTCTCCGACGCAGACCTGCTGCTCTCGGACGGACATAGCCTGGAGCACGCAGGCGTCACGCCCGACGAATTGATACTACCGAAGGCAACCGATCTCGCATCACAGAGTGACCCCGTGCTGGCGCGTGCGGCGCAGTTGGCGGGGCTGAGCCTTAGTCCCGAAAAAGCCGGAGCGATGTTCCCGGTCGAGTGGCGAAAATAACCTCGCCACTCTCCCCGTAAGAGATACGACGATCTGATGAGGAGACTTATGAAAACTGCACCACGCCTTTCGCGCGCCGCCGTCGCACTCGTGTTGGCTTCGCTGACGACGACCGCCGCGACCCCCGTCGGCGTCGCGCCGGCGACCGCCGACGAACCGGCAGTCGCCGCGCAGCAGCAACAGTTCGGCGCGCTCGAACGCGGCTACCGCACGGGCTACTCGGACGGCTACCAGTCTGGCTACAGCGACTCGGTCAACAGCCGCCCGCGCGACTTCCGCTCGAAGGAAGACTACCAGCACGCCGACCGCGTGTACGTCGCCGCCTACGGCTCGCTCGAAGACTACCGCGACGGCTACCAGCAGGGCTTCGAGTTGGGCTACGGCGCGGGCTTCGAGCGGCAGGGCTTCGACTCAAGCGTGCCGCCGACGCTGCGTCGTCGTGGCGCGACCTCGCCCGACACCGCATCGCGCGACGCTTCGGGCAGACCCGTCATCCGTCGCGACGATGACAACAACAACAACGCCCGGCGCGACGACGACAGCGCCGCAAATCCCGGCGACCCGAACCGCCCCGTCGCGAGCAGCGCGCCCGCGGGCGCAGTCGATATCCCCGCCAACACGAACATGCGCGTCGAGCTGCTGAACAACATCTCGACCGACGTGAGCCAGCGCGGCGACCCGTTCCAGGCGCGCGTCATCGAGCCCGCGCAGTTCGCCGACGCGGTGGTGTCGGGTCGCGTCACGAGCGTGAGGCGACCGGGCAAGGTGCGCGGCTCCGGCGAGCTGCAACTGAGCTTTCAGGAGATTCGCTTCGCCGACGGTCGCACGGCGAGCTTCGGCGCGCAGGTCACGCAGATCATCAACACGCGCACCGACTCGGACACGGGCGAGGTCGATCCGGAAGGCGGCGTCCACGGGCACGGCACGATGAAAGATGACATCACGAAGGTCGGCGCGGCGACCGGGATCGGCGCGATCATCGGCGCGATTGCGGGCGGCGGCAAAGGCGCGGCCATCGGCGCCGCGATCGGCGCGGGCGTCGGCACGGGCGGCGTCATGACCTCGCACGGCAAAGACATCCGTCTCCAACGCGGTCAGCAGCTCACCATCCGCACGTCAGCCGAGACGCGCGTTGAATAAAGACGGCGGCGATGTGGAGTTCATCGGGGGCGGGCGCGGAAGTTAAACGCGCCCGCCCCTTTACTTTCGCCGCCGCTCTTTTTAACTTTCGTCCATGTCGCTCATCACCTTGCTCACGGACTTCGGCACGACTGACTACTTCGTCGGCGAGATGAAGGGGGCGATCCTCACCGTCAACCCGCGCGCGACCGTCGTTGACATCACGCACGAGATTCCGGCGCACGACGTAGAGGCGGGCGCGTTCACGCTGCTCGCCGCGCACGCGGCATTCCCGGCGGGCACGATTCACGTCGCGGTCGTCGATCCGGGCGACGGCTCAGAGCGGCGCGCGCTCGTCGCGGAGTGTAGCGGCCAGCTTTTCGTCGCGCCCGACAACGGGCTCCTGAGTTACGTCTGCGAGCGCGACAGCGCGGCGCGCTTCTTCCGCGCGACGAACCGAAAGTTTTTCCGCGAGACCGTCAGCCACACCTTTCAGGGGCGTGACATCCTTGCGCCCGTCGCCGCCGCGCTCTCGCTCGGCACGCCGCCGCGTGAGACCGGCGAAGAGATTGACGACCCCGTGCGCCTGCCTCGACTCGCCCCGCGTGTTGGCGGCGACGGCACGCTCGAAGCCTCGATCATCCACATCGACCGTTTCGGCAACTGCGTGACGAACATCACGCCGCGCGATCTCGGCGGCGAGCAGGCGGCTTGCCGCGTGACGCTTCGTCTCGACGGTCACACGATCTACTCCTTCCGACGCTTCTTCGCCGACGCCGCGCCTGAATCCAGCGATACAGTTAGCCCCTTCATGATCTGGGGCAGCGCGGGCTTTCTCGAAATCGTCGCCTTCCAAGCCTCCGCCGCCGAACTCCTCGGCGCGCGACGCGGGCAGACCGTCACGGTCGTGAATCGTGAATCGTAAATCGTAGGCGATGAAGCCCGCTCGTCCTGTTCACGATTGACGCTGCCCGCTTGTCACTCGTCACCGCCTTTTGTTATCTTCAACGCATCACGACAATTAAGGAAACTGCGTCATGGACAACGTAAAAGAGGCTGCCCCGGCGAAGGGCAACGCGAGTTCCGGCGGTGCGGCTGCGGCGTCGGCGGCGGGTGCGGGCTTGCGCGGCGTGGTCGCCGCCAGCTCCTCCATCGGCGACGTCAACGGCGAGCAGGGCGTGCTCATCTACCAGGGCTACGACATCCACGACCTCGCCGAGCACTCGACCTTCGAGGAGATCATCTACCTGCTCTGGAACGGGCGGCTCCCGAAGCGCGAGGAGCTGGACGATTTCAAGCGCGTCATCGGCGAGTCATACGCGGTGCCGCGCGAGGTCGTCGAGCTCATCCACACCTTCCCCAAAGAGACCGACCCGATGGACATGCTGCGCACGGCCGTCTCGGCGCTCAGCATGTACGCCGAGAACCCGCACGACACCTCACGCGATGCGGCGGTGAAGACCGCGGCGCGCCTGACCGCACAGTTTCCCGTCGTCGTCGCGGCCATCGAGCGCATCCGCAAGGGGCAGGAGCCGGTCGCGCCGAAGCCCGAGCTGAACATCGCGTCGAACTTCCTCTACATGCTGCGCGGCGAAGAGCCGCAGGAGCGCGAGGCGCGCATCTTCGACGTCTGCCTCATCCTCCACGCTGACCACGAGCTGAACGCCTCGACGTTCACGGCGCGCGTCGTCGCCGGGACGCTCGCGGACGTTTACGCCTCAGTGACGGCGGCGATTTCAGCCCTGTCGGGGCCACTCCACGGCGGCGCGAACACGAACGTGATGAAGATGCTTTTGGAGATCGGCGACGTGTCGCGCACGGAAGAGTTCATCAAAAATGCGCTCGCCGCGAAGCGGAAGATCATGGGCATCGGGCACGCGGTCTATAAGACGGAAGACCCACGCGCCACGCACCTGCGCCGCTTCTCGAAGGAGGTGGGCGAGCGCAATGGTGAGACGAAGTGGTACGAAATCTCGCGCAAGATCGAAGAGATCGTCCTGCGCGACAAGGGCATGTACCCGAACGTGGATTTCTTCTCCGCCTCGACCTACTACATGATGGGCATCCCGCTCGATCTCTTCACGCCCATCTTCGCCGTCTCGCGCATCTCCGGCTGGACGGGACACATCCTCGAGCAGTACGCCAACAACAAACTGATCCGCCCGCGCGCCGAGTACATCGGTCCCCGCGGCCTTAAGTACACGCCCATTGATCAGAGGTGAGGCGGCGTGAATCGTCAATCGTAAACCGTGACGGGTGACTGGTGGGGTTAAAGTGTTACCAGCCCGCGCGTGCGGGCAATAGACAGTAGCCACGGGCGTGAGCCCGTGGATCAGCGTCAGCGAACATAGAGAGCCCCTGAAAGGGGCGAAAGAAGTTCTTCGTAAACATCTTTCGCCCCTTTCAGGGGCTTGGTTGTTTTGTGGTGCTGCGATCCCACGGCTGTTGCCGTGGGCTAATCTCTATCGCCCGCTGTCGCGGGCTGACCTTCCCGACGCATCTCGTCGATTCGTTGCCATTCGTCAAATCACGATCTCGCCTGTGCCGTTCGTCATCCTTTTGGGTTGCTCGCCGTCGGTAAACCGCTTCAACTCTTCGTCTGCCCACAACAGTCTCGTCTTCCAGACGAAGACGGTCGCGACGATGAGCGCGGCGGTGCAGGCCGCGCCGCCCTCAATGCCGTAAGCGCCGCCGGTGAGCCACGCGGGGCCCGCATCCGCCGCGCGCACGAGCGGCGCGCGCGTCAGACTCGTGATGCCGCTCACCGGCAGACCCAAGACCGACCCCATCGCCCAGTTCCATGACCAGTGCAGGCCGAGCGGGAGCCACAGGCTGCGCGTGCGCCAGAAGGCGACGGCGAGCCAGACGCCCGCGAGCACCGTGTTGATAAAGGTGAAGGCGGGGGCGCGCACGTTCGGGTTGCCGAGGTGCGCCGCGGCGAAGAGCGCCGAAGAGGGAAGCAGCGCGACGGCGAACGGGAGCGAGCGCATCAGCGTCTGCAAGGGGTAGCCGCGGAAGATGACCTCTTCGGCGGCGGCGAGCAGCACGTACACGAAGACCGCGCCGAAAAACGTCTTGGCGAACGCAGCGCCGAAGCCTTCCGGCGCGAGACTGAAATGGAAGCCGCCCGCGACCGACGCGACGAGCGTGGCGAAGGCGAGCGCCGCGCAACCGAAGAGCGTGCCGAGCGCGAGGTCGCGCAGCCACCCGCGGTGCCGCGACCAGCCGAGCGCGCGGTAAGGAACGCCGTCGAAGAGTCGCCCCATGCCCCAGCCGAGCAGGAGCGCGGGCGCGAACTCGACGAAGAATTGCAGGAAGTAGATCGCGCCGCCGGGCAGGCGGTTGAGCCGCGCGGCGACCGCAGGGGGCGAGAACTGGATGGCGGCGCGCCCCGCGAGGACGACGGCGATGACGAGCGTGTAGTAGGCGGCGGCGAAGACACAGAAGCGCCAGCCGCTGCGCAGCCGGTCTTGTTTGTTGAGGAAGATGTCGAGTGGCGTCATCGTGTTCGTGAACGGGTCCGAGATCTGGTTAGGGCGCGGAGGTGCAAGAGCGCGGCGATTGTAGTCGAGAAGCGTGCGCTGTGTCGCGCCGCCCCGCGGCATGACGTGACGTGCGCGTTTGGCGCGCGCGCGTGCTAAACTTTCGACCCGCACGCGATGAACGAAGAGACGCGACCCCAGACCCAACTCGAAGAGGCGGACGAGCCGAAGGCGCGTAGGCGCGTTGCCCCGTGGTTCTTCGGCGGGCTCGTCCTCGTGCTGCTCGCCGCGCTCGTCGCCCTCCAAGTCTCCGGCGTGTGGGAGTTCGTCACGCCCGACAACGCCGCAGACACGCTCGTCCTCTACGCGCTCTCGACGCTCAACTTCGTCGCCTTCGTCGTCTTCAGTTTCATCTTCGTCCGCAGCCTCCTGAAGCTGCGCAGCGAGCGGCGCGCGCTCGTGTTGGGATCGAAGATCAAGACGCGCCTGGTCGTCTATTTCATCGCCGTTAGTCTCCTGCCGATCACGGCGATGGCAGTCTTCTCGTACCTCTTCTTCAACCGCACGATTGAGAAGACATTCGGTCGCATCCCCGAAGACGTGGTCAACGAGGCGCGGCTCGCGCGCGAAGAGGATGAGGCGCAGCAGGCGCGCGCTCTGATGGACTCTCTCCGCGTCGCCGCCGTCGCGATAAGCCGTCACCCGGATGGCGACATAGACGCCGATCTGTTGGGGATGATGACAGCGGGCGACTTCGCGACGATAACGATCACGCCCCAGACGCCGCCGTCGCAGCCCAGCGACTCAGCCGCGCCGCAGGAAGGGGAGGGGAGCGGGCAGTCCCCCGATCCGAAGCTGCTCACCGCGTTCGACGAGTTCATCGCGCGCGCGCCGAAGAGCGGGGAGTGGATCGTCACGCCCGACGGCGTCATCCTCGCCGCCACGCAGCTTGCAGACGGGCGCATGCTCGCCGCCGCGCGCCGCCTGCAAGCCGATACGCGGCTCGCGCGCATCGTCTCGGGCGCGGACACATTCGAGCAGTTGCGTAAGCGTCAGCGCAAGGTGCGCCTGCTCGGTCTCTCGACGCTGGGGCTGCTGACGCTGCTCCTCGTCTTCGCCTCGACGTGGGCGGCGATCCACGTGGCGCGCGGCATCGGCACGCCCATCCGCACCATCGCCGAGGCGGCAGACGAGGTGGCGCGCGGCAACCTCGCGCACCGCGTCACCGTCACGGGCGACGACGAGTTAGCCGTCCTCGCCGAGACGTTTAATCAGATGACCGCGCAGCTACAGGAGAACCGCCGCCGCATCGAGGCGAACGCCTCGGAGCTGCGCGAGACGAACCTCGCGCTCGACGAGCGGCGCGGCTACATCGAGACAGTCCTCGAATCGCTCTCGACCGGCGTCATCTCGCTCGACGCCGACAACCGCCTCACGACGATCAACGCCGCCGCCGTCCAGATGCTGCGCCTCGGCGCGCAGCCCGCGCCGGGCACGCCGCTCGCCGAGATCGTCAACCCGGAAGATCGCGCCGTGCTCGACCGCGTGCTCGCGCGCGCGCGCCGGACGGGTCGCGCCGCCTGGCAGATGGAGCTGACGCGCGCCACGCCCTCTGATGACGGCTCAACTCAAGAGGGCAGCGCGGCAGATGACGGCGGCGCGGCGGGTGGCGGCGGGGTCGTGCCGGTCGCGCTGACGGCGACCGCCTTCGGCGCGGCGGACGAAGGCGGTCGGGGCGTCGTCCTCGTCATCGAAGACTTGAGCGAACTGCTCGCCGCGCAGCGCGCCGCCGCCTGGAGCGAGGTCGCGCGCCGCATGGCACACGAGATCAAAAACCCCCTGACGCCGATCCAGCTTTCGGCGGAACGCATCGCGCGCAACTTCCCCGGCGTCCGGCGCGCTCAGGATGGCGGCGTGCTCGACTTGGACGAGCGCGGCGGGCGCGAGGTGGACGAGCGCGTGTCGCGCATCGTCGAAGAATGCACGCGGACGATCACGCGCGAGGTGGCGGGCTTGAAGGCGATGGTGGATGAGTTCTCGCGCTTCGCACGCCTGCCGCGCGCCCGGCTCGAAGCGGGCGATCTCAACGAAGTCGTGCGACAGGCGGTCGCGCTCTACGAAGACAGGCTCGACGACGTGCGGCTCGACGTGCTCTTGGCACCGACCCTGCCGCCGGCCATGCTCGACGCCGAACAGGTGCGCCGCGTCGTCGTCAACCTGCTCGACAACTCGCTCGAAGCTTTGGCGCACGCCGGGGGCGAGCGGCGCGTCACGGTCGCCACCGCGCACGATCCGGCGCGCGGCTTGCTCCTCGTCGAAGTCGCAGACACAGGGCACGGCATCGCGCGCGAAGACTTTCCACGCCTCTTCCAGCCTTACTTCTCGACGCGCGGTCGCGGCACCGGCTTGGGGCTCGCCATCGTCCAGCACATCATCAACGATCACGGCGGGCGCATCCGCGCCGAACAGAACCGGCCCCGCGGCGCGAAGTTCTTAGTCGAGCTGCCGGTCGCGGACGAAACCAGCAAGTTGTCAGAGGCTAGATATCAGGTGTCAGACGTAAACGAAAAACTGACATCCGGCATCTAGCCTCTAGCATCTAACATCTCCCTTCCCATGCCTGACTCCATCCTCATCGTTGACGACGAGCGCGGCATCCGCGAAACCTTGCGCGGCGTGCTCGAAGATGAAGGCTTCGCCGTTGACGCGGTCGGCGCGGGCGAGGACGCGCTGCGCGCCTGCGAGCGGCGCAACTTCGGGTGCGTGCTGCTGGACGTGTGGCTGCCGGGCATGGACGGGCTCGACACGCTCGCGCGGCTCAAAGAGTCGGGCGCGGACTGCGCCGTCGTCATGATTTCGGGGCACGGCAACATCGAAACCGCCGTGCGCGCGACGAAACTCGGCGCGTTCGACTTCATCGAGAAACCGCTCTCGATTGAGAAGACACTGCTGACCGTCAGAAACGCCCTCCGGCAGCGCGCGCTCGAACGCGAGAACGCTTCGCTCACAGCCGAACACGGCGAAGAGTACCGGATGGTGGGCGAGTCGGTCGCGATGCGCACGTTGCGCAAGCAGATCGCGGCGGTTGCGCCGACCGACGGGCGCGTGCTCATCTACGGCGAGTCGGGCACGGGCAAGGAGCTGGTCGCGCGGGCGATCCAGGCGCAGTCGCGCCGTGCGGGCGCGCCGTTCGTCGAGGTCAACTGCGCGGCGATCCCCGAAGAGCTGATCGAGTCGGAGCTGTTCGGCCACGTCCGCGGGGCGTTCACCGGCGCGACGGCCGCGAAGCGCGGCAAGTTTGAGCTGGCGGACGGCGCGACGCTCTTTCTCGACGAGGTGGGCGACATGAGCCAGCGCGTGCAGGCGAAGGTCTTGCGCGCGTTAGAAGAGCAACGCTTCTCGCCGGTCGGCTCGAACGCACAGGCGCGCGTGGACGTGCGCGTCATCGCGGCGACGAACAAGCAGTTGGAGACCGAGATCGAACGCGGCACGTTCCGCGCCGATCTCTTTTACCGCCTAAACGTCATCCCGTTTGAAGTCCCGCCCTTGCGCGACCGTCTGGAAGACATGCCGCTCCTAGTCGAATACTTCAACGAAAAGTTCTCGCGCGCCTACGGCAAGCCGCCGAAGCGGTTCGAGCCCGAAGCGGTCGAGGCGCTGCAAAACTACACCTGGGCGGGGAACGTCCGCGAGTTGAGGAACACCATCGAGCGCATCTGTATCATGCACGCCGGGCAGAAGGTGTCGGCGGGCGATCTGCCGCTGCTCGGCGGGGAAGAACCGACACCGACGCCGCTCAAGTTCTCGTCCTTCAAGGAGGCGAGCGAGGCACACCAGCGCGAGTTCATCCGGCTGAAGCTCGCCGAGGCGGAGAACAACGTGACGCGCGCGTCGGAGTTGATGGGAGTTGATCGGAGTCACCTCTATCGGCGGATGCGCGCGCTCGGCATACGAGTTCGCGGCGACCGCGAGAACGGCAATTAGCATCTAAACAGACCGGGGTTGCAGTCGTCCCCGTCGTGCGGCGCGGGGCGCAAGACTCCGTGGGAGCAAAGCCATGTCGAAGGATGCCATGTTTGATTGCTCGCGTTGCTGCGAGGGCTTCGAGCAGGAGCAGATGAACGCGACCGCCGAGGGTCATCTCTTCTGCCGTGAGTGTTGGGGCAGGGTTGACGCGAAGCAGGAGTCGTCGGTCGTCTGCGCTGCGGACGGGGCGCGGATGAGTACGCAGTTGGTCGCCTG
>JBJMGS010000180.1:0-3359 GCA_045807785.1 Pyrinomonadaceae bacterium | reverse complement strand
TTAGACCACCCCCTGTCGGGGGGTGGAGGGGTGGCTCACTTCCGACGACGTAGCCGCCGAGTGGACTCCCGTCGCCGGCGCGCAGTTTCGTCACGCTGTTACTGGCCCGGCATGCCACCCACATGTTCGTCCCATCGAAGGCTATTCCAGTCGGGCCGCATGCACTCCCGAACAAGCTGGGGGCGTCAAAGGTACCGAGGGCCGCCCCGTCGCTCGCGCGCAACTTCATGACGTTGTTGCTGTCTTGATTCGTCACCCAGACGTTGGCGCCGTCGAAGGCGATCGCGGAGGGGCTACTGCCGACAGCAAAGGTGGTGACGAGATGCGATTTGTCGTTGACGCCGATCCTCGTGACACTATTGCTACGCCAATTCGCCACCCAGAGGTAAATTCCGTCGAAAGCTACTGCCAGCGGACTCTGACCGACAGGGAGCGTACCGAGGTTCGCGCCGTCGCTCGCGCGCAGCTCCGTCACAGTCCCGTCCAGCTCGTTTGTCACCCAGATGTTGCTCCCGTCAAAAGCTACTGCTGTCGGGTTTACACCGACCGGGAAAGTACCGAGGAGTGCTCCGTCGCTCGCGCGCAGCTTCATGACGTTGTTGCTGTCTTGGTTCGCCACCCAGATGTTGGCGCCGTCGAATGCCACCCCGAGCGGCTTACTACCTACGGTGAAGTCGCCGTAGTCGAGCGGCAACTTGTCCCAGCGTAGCGTCGCGACGAGCGCCGGGTCGTAGCGGTTGAATTGCCCCTTGCCCGAGATGGTCAAGCCGCCGGCTGTGACGCCGCCGCTGAAGGTCTTGGTGCCGCCGACGGTCTGGTCGGTCGAAAGATCGACGAAGTTTTTCGTCGCCGAGCCGGTTCCGCCTTTGGCAATTGGCACGACGCCGCTCAGGGAGACGACGGGCGTCTGCCCGCCGCTGCTCGACAGGGGCGCGAGGGCGCCGACCGTGAGCACGCCCGTGTTGGAGACGGTCGAGCCGCTGACGCTGATGCCGTTGCCCGCCGCCAGCCCCGTCGCGGCTAACGCCGGGACGTTCTTGAGCTGCGTCCAGTCCACAGGGTTCGAGGGATTGTTCTGAGTCCCCACGCTGCTCAACTGGTTCGCGAGCTGTGTGGCGTTATCCGCCGTCGTCGCCGCGCTGCTGCGAATTGAGTAGGGCGTGGAAGTGATCTGCTGGCGCGGCGTGAGCGTGGTGAAGGCCGTATCCCCGAAGTGGCGCACGCCGATCTCAAGGTAGCGCTCCGAGCCCGCGAAAGCGTCAGCGCCGAAATCGAGCCGCACGTTGAAGACGCCGTTTGTCACCTGTACGGCGTTGCCATTCGCGGCCGTCAGATCGACGGTGACGGGTGCGCTCTGCGGCTGTTGCGTGCCACCCGTGAGGGAGTCGTAGAGCTTGAACTCCATCTCGTAAGTGCCGTTAGGCTGCGCGCCGACTTCCGTCAAACGACCCTGATAAGTGAAGACCGAGGTCTGCGCGTGCGCCGCGGCGACGCAGCACAGGAGTACGAGTGGCAGTAGTGCCGCGATGATTCCCCGGCGAGTGGGCATGTGATTGTTTGGCATGAGCTTAACCTCCGTGGCTTCGGCAAAGTGGAACAAGAAGTGTGGCTGATGGGGCACGATCAGCCCGGCGGCACGGCGAGAAGGCGCGGCAGCGAGAGTAGATTCTCCTTGACGACGTAGCCGCAAGCGCCAGCCGCGTGCGCCGCCTCGCGCAGCTCAGGGTCGTCATAGTCGGTCACGACGATGATGCGCGCGCCGGGGAAAGTCTCGACGATCTGCCGCGTCGCCGTGATGCCGTCGGTGTGCGCCATCTTGATATCCATCAGAACCCAGTCGGGACGCTCGGCGGCGTAAGCCGCGAGCGCCTCGGAGCCGTCCGTGCATTCGCGGACATCTTCGGCGAGGTCACTCACCAGGCACTTAATCAGGCATCGCATCTGCTCGTTGTCCTCGACGATCAAGAGTTTCATTCTTCACTCGCTTCGCATCGCCATCCGTTTCCGACGTGCGGGAGTATCGCCCAGCATGCGGCGCGCGTGAATAGCGAGACCCACACGATCTCGCGTGAGTACACCTACTTGTTTGGCTGGGTAGTTCTACTTAGGTGTGAGCGCGCTCGTGAGGGCGACGCGACTCAAGGTCGGGCGGTTTCAGGAGAGTTCCGACTTGTGTTCGAGGGCGAACTTGAGTAGCGCGTGCGCGCCGCGCAGCTCCAGTTTCTGACAGATGTTGGCGCGGTGGTTTTCGACCGTGCGCGGGCTGACGAAGAGGGCGTCGCCGATCTCGCGGCTCGTCTTATTGGCGGCGACGAGCGCGAGCACGCGCCGCTCGGCGGGCGTGAGGTCTTGGAGCCCGGGCTTCTCGCGCGAGAGCGCGGCGGCGCGCCGCCCGCGGTTGACGAGGTAGTTTGAGAGCGACGGGCTGATGAAGTGCTGCCCGGCGAGCACCGCGCGGACCGCCCCGACGATGTCCGTCACGGCGCTGTCTTTCAACACGTATGCCTTGACGCCGATGTCCAACGCCTCGTTGAAGAGGTCTTCATCTTTGTGCATCGTCAGGAATACGAGACCCACTTGTAGATTCTTCTCAAGCACCGCGCGCGCTACGGCGAAGCCGTCCAACTCCGGCATATCAACATCGAGCAAGGCGACATCGGGCTGCTGCGCCTCGATCTCTTCGAGCGCCGCGCGCCCATCGGCGACCTCAGAGACGACTCTTAGTCCTGCGCCAGACTCGACCACTTGCCGCAACCCCTGGCGAAAGATCGGGTGATCGTCCGCGATCAGCACGCGCGTCTCAGTCACCATTGTCGCCCCCTTCTAAACCCAGATTGATGGTGAGGGTCGTGCCCTTACCCGGCGCGGAGCGGACGCTCCGCGTGCCGCCGAGCATTCGCGTCCGCTCCGAGATGCCGGTCAAGCCGAAGCCCTGCCCCGGCGACGATGCCGAGGCGACGGCTTCGTGCGAAAATCCTTGCCCGTCGTCCCAGACGACGATCTGCACGCCGTGCACGTCCCGCTTGATGACGACCCGCGCGTGCCGCGCGCGCGAGTGCTTGATGACGTTGTTGACGCCCTCCTGGATGACGCGGTAGATGTTGATCTCCGAGTCCTTCGGGAAGAGACCGTCGATTCTGTCGATTTCGGTCGTGAACTCGATCTCTGAGGCCGCCGCGACTTTTCTCAACATCGCCTGAATCGCCTTCGTCAGCCCCAGCCGATCCATCTGGTAAGGGTGCAGACCGTAAGCGATCTCGCGCACCTCTTCGAGCGTCTGCGAGGTGACGGTCGAAATCTCTTCGAGCTGTGAGCGCGCCGCCTTTCCGTTGCCGTCAGGGGTTTGGAGTCCAAGCAGC
>JBJMGS010000179.1:0-28351 GCA_045807785.1 Pyrinomonadaceae bacterium | reverse complement strand
CCGTCGTTCGTCGTCGTCGATCACATCCCGCAGAATCAGGTCATCGAAGATACGCCTTACCCGAAGGCCGGCGACCCGAACCCCGTCGTGAAAGTCGGCATCGTGGACGCGGCGGGCGGCGATGTGCGTTGGGTTGATCTCTCCGCGAGGTACAAGCCGGAAGATTTGCTCGTCGTGCGCGTCAACTGGACGCCCGACTCGCGCCGCGTCGCCTACGAGGCGCAGAACCGCGAGCAGACGTGGCTCGATCTCAACCTCGCTGGTGCACAGGACGGCAAGTCAACGACACTGTTTAAAGAGACCTCGAAGGCCTGGGTCGAAGTCATCGATCCGCCCTTCTGGCTGAAAGATGGCTCGTTCGTCTGGCAGAGCGAACGCAGCGGCTGGCGTCACCTCTACCACTACGGGGCGGACGGCAAGCTGATCAAACAGATCACCGACGGCAAGTGGGAAGTGCGCTCGCTCGAAGGCATCGACGAGAAAAACGGCGTCGCCTACTTCGTCGGCACAGAGCACAGCCACATCGCGCCGCAGATCTATCGGATAAAACTCGACGGCACGGGGCTCAAACGTCTGACCGACACGGAGGGCACGCACCGCGCGGTCTTCAATCCGGCCTTCACGATGTTCGTCGATAGCTGGTCGGACATCAACACGCCGACGCAAGTTAGGCTCATCGACTCTGACGGCAAACTCGTCCGCGTCATCGACGAGAACAAGCGTCCCATGCTCGCGCAGTACAAGCTGGGCAAGGTCGAGTTCCTCAAAGTCCCGACGCGCGACGGCTTCGAGATGGAAGCGATGATCATTCGCCCGCCGGACTTCGACCCGACGAAGAAGTACCCGGTGATGGAGTTCACCTATTCGGGGCCGCACGCGCCGCAGGTGAGAAACGCTTGGGGCGGCACGACGCAGATGTGGTATCAGATGCTCGCAGAGAAGGGTTATGTCATCTGGGTCTGCGACAACCGCACGGCGAGCGGGAAGGGGACTGAATCGAGTTGGCAGGTCTATCGCAACTTCGGCGAGCTTGAGCTGCGCGATCTGGAAGACGGTCTGACGTGGCTGCGCACGCAGCCCTACATCGACGGCTCGCGCATCGGCCTCTGGGGCTGGAGTTTCGGCGGCTTCATGACTTCCTACGCCCTGACGCACAGCAAGTCGTACAAACTCGGCATCTCCGGCGGCACCGTCGCCGACTGGCGCGACTACGACTCGATCTACACAGAGCGCTACATGCTGACGCCGCAGGACAACCCGGAAGGTTATAAGCGGAGCGCACCCGTCGCGGCGGCGAAGGACTTGAGCGGCAAGCTCCTCCTCATCCACGGCGCGATGGACGACAACGTGCATCTGCAAAACACCATGCAGTTCGTCTATGAGTTGCAGAAGGCGGGTAAGCAGTTCCAACTGATGCTCTATCCGAAGTCGCGCCACGGCGTCTCCGACCCGCTCCTCGTCAAGCAGATGCGGCAGATGATGACCGACTTCATCATGCAGAACTTGTGATTGGCGATTAGCTGTTAGCCGTTAGCTTTTAGCCAAACCAAAAAGCGGGAGGCAGTCTTGAACGGACTGCCTCCCGTCTTCTCTTCTGGCTAACAGCTAACGCCTAATCGCTAACGGCTATCTTCTCTGACAGCGCGGGCAGTAGTAGGTCGAGCGACCGGCGTGGACGAAGCGCCTGATCGTCGTGCGGCAGTTGACGCACGGCTCGCCCTCGCGGTCGTACACGCGCCAGCGCCCCTCGTATGCGCCGCCGTAGTAGCTGCCATCGATGTCCTGTGGATTGACGTTCATCGTCGAGCCGTGTGCGATTGACTCCTCAAACACTTCGATGATGGCGCGGTGCAGTCGCGGCAGACGGCGTGCGGAGAGGTCTGCGGCGGCGGCGAAGGGGTTGACGCGTGCGATGAACATCGCTTCAGCAGCGTAGATGTTGCCGAGACCCGTCACCTTCGTCTGATCGAGCAGCGTCTCTTTCAGCGTCCGTCGCGTGCGCGCGAAGACTTCGCGCAGGTAGCGGGGCGTGAACTCATCAGAGAAGGGTTCGGGCGCGAGCGCGCGCAACTCCCTCGTTTCGTGAAGCTCCGCGGCGCGGACGACCTTCATCATGCCGAAGTGGCGCTGGTCGGTGAAGACGAGTCGGCTCTTGTCGTCGAGTTGAAAGACGGCGTGCGTGTGTTTCGGCGCGACGGCGCGCGGCGGCAGCAATAGGAAGCGTCCCGTCATGCGCAGGTGCGCGACGAGATAGTGTCCGCCGTCTAACTCGAAGAGGATGTGCTTGCCGCGCCGACTGACTCGTTGGATGCGTCGCCCGCGCAGAAGTCGCGCGAAGGTGGCGGGCGGCGTCTCGGGCGCGAGCGACGGTCGCAAGAGTGTCGCTCGCTCGATGCGACGACCCGCGACGAGTTGATGCAGGGCGCGCGCGACGAGTTCGACTTCAGGAAGCTCCGGCATACACGTGTTGGCGGGAAATGAAACCCTGCCGGGCGGGGCTTACTTGTGCGCGGCGAGTTCGCAGCCCGCGTCGAGCAGCGCGTCGCGCTTCTGGGTGGAAGTGGCCTCGCAGTAAACGCGCAGCACGGGCTCGGTACCTGACTGGCGGAAGAGCAGCCACGACTCGTCGCCGAAGAGCAGCTTCGTGCCGTCGAGTTTTTCGACCGAGGTCACGTCCCACTCGCCGATCTTCGCGGGCGGTTGCCGCGCGAGCTCTTCGACGAGTTCAAGACCGCGCGCCACCGGGCAGGTCAGATCACGCCGGTCGTAGTAGAACTCGCCGAACTCGCGGTGCATCTCCTTGACGAGTTCGGAAGGCGTCTTGCCGGAAGCGACAACCGCTTCGAGGAAGAGCAGCGAATTCAGGATGCCGTCGCGCTCCGGGATGTGACCCTTAACACCGACGCCGCCCGATTCCTCTGCGCCGATGAGAATGTCCTCGCGCAGCATCAGGTCTGCGACGTACTTGAAGCCGATGGGCGTCTCGTGAAGTTTCAGGCTGTGCGCGGCGGCGATGCGCTTCGTCAAAACCGATTGCGAGAAGGTTCTCACCACGCCGCCCGTCATCCCGCGCACGCGCGCCAGATGCAGCAGCACGACGGGCACGACCTCGTGCATCGTCATCGTCTCGCCCAACTCGTTGACCGCGCCCACGCGATCCGCGTCGCCGTCGGTCGCCAGGCCGACGAGCGCGCCCGACTCTCTCACGCGGCTTTTCAGCGGCGCGAGGTTGCGGTCAATCGGCTCCGGCGCGACGCCGCCGAAACGCGGATCGCGCTCGGCGCGGATCGTCTCGGCCTGCAGATCGCCGCCCGACAAAAAAACTCTCCACCCAACGCCCGCCTGAGCCGTGCATCGGATCGACGACGACGCGCCCGCGCGTCGCGCGCAAGCGTCCGAGATCGACGTATGAGGCGATCTGTTCGCGATAGCTCGCGACCGAAGGTTCGAGCCGCTGGTGCGAGTCGGCGGCGACATCGCCCCGCGTCACGTCCGAAGAGTCGATCAGAGTCTCGACGGCGCGCGTCGTCTCCGGCGTCGCGCTGCCGCCCCACGCCGCCTTGATCTTGAAGCCGTTAAAATCCGCCGGGTTGTGCGAGGCGGTAATGACGACGCCGCCCGCGGCTTTGCGATCCCGCACCGCCCACGAGACGACCGGCGTCGGCACGTCCGTGTCGAACAGCTCGACCGCGATGCGGTTGCCCGCAAGCACCTCTGCGGCGCGCGCGGCGAACTTCTCGGAGAGAAAGCGCCGGTCGTAGCCGACGACGACAAGCGGCGCTTCACCCGATCCCTTGCTCTCCGGCTCGCGCGTCTTCGTCGCGCGTGAAGCCTCGCGCTCGCGCGTGACGTAGAGGGCGTAGGCCTGCGCGACGCGCTCGAGGTTGGCGAAGGTGAACTCCTGCGCGATGACGGCTCGCCAGCCGTCCGTGCCGAAGCGGATCGTCGCGGCCCGCGGCGCACGCCCGCTCACAGGGCACCCCCGGTCTGCGTGTAGTCGGTCAGAGAGGTCTTGTCGCCGAGCACCGCGCCCGCGCCGACCTGCGCGGAGCGACCGACGTAGCAGCCGCGCCCGACGATGGCCGAAGCGACGTGCGCGCCCGCGTTGACGCGCGTGTGCGCCCAGATGACCGAGTTCTCGACGCGCGCCTTCTCCTCGACATAGACGCCCTCGCCGAGGACGGAGTTGATGACCTGCGCGCCGGGCTTGATGGCGCAGCCGTCGGCGACGAGCGAGCGGTCGTCGATCTCCGAGGCGGTCGCCGCGTCGAAGTCGCCGCGCCGGACGCCGAGGTTGATGTTGCCGACGGTGCCCGCGAGCAGATCGTGGTGGGCTTGCAGGTAGCGCGCGGGCGTGCCGATGTCGAGCCAGTAGGCACGCTCAGGCACGTGCGCGTAAAACTTCTCGCCGCGCTTGAGCAGGTCGGGGAAGAGCTGGTACTCGAAGGAGTAGTTCTCGCCAGCGGGCACGAGATCGAGCACGCCGGGTTCGAGGACGTAAGTGCCCGCGTTGATGTTGTTCGACGGAGCCGTGCCCGGCGCGGGCTTCTCGATGAAGCGCAGGACGCGCCCGTCAGTGTCGGTTTCGACGACGCCGAACGACGAAGGGTCTTCCACCGGCGTGAGCACGACGGTCGCGGTCGCACCACGCTGCTTGTGCTCCGCGATGACTTGGTTGAGATCGAGATCGGTTAGCACATCGCCGTTGAAGACGACGGTCGGCTCGTTGATGTACTCGGCGGCGAACTTGTAAGCGCCCGCCGTGCCCATCGGCTGCGGCTCGGTCGTGTACTTCAGGTGCACGCCGAATTCCGCGCCGTCGCCTAAGAGTTGCTCGATCTTCGCTGGCTGGTAAGAGAGCGAGAGCGTGATGTCAGTGATCCCGGCGGCGCGCAGCGTCTCGATCTGGTAGAGGAGGAAGGGGCGATTACAGATCGGGACGATGGGCTTTGGTGTGTAAACCGTCAGCGGGCGAAGGCGTGTGCCCTTGCCGCCTGCGAGAATAAGTGCCTGCATAAAACTTGTTTGGTGGATGACAAAAACGCGCGCGGCTGAAAGAACTTCGGGAGTCTAACACCGGCATACGCGCCTTGCAATCAAGTGCATGTGGCGCGCGCGTGAACCAGCGCGCGACGCCGGATCGCTCGCTTGACACGCTTGGGTGCGAACGTATAATCGAATCTTAAATCGTGAATCGTCAATCGTAACAAGAAGCCGTTATCTATTAGCTGCTAGCTTTATTGGTATTGCTGACAGCTAACGGCTAACAGCCTCCTTACGATTCACGATTTACGATTTGCGGCTTTAGTTAAGGGGTGAGTCATGTCCGACGAGAGAGAGTCTGTCATCATTAGCGCCGTCAGAACGCCGACGGGAAAGTTTCAGGGCGCGTTAAAGAGTCTGTCCGCGACCGAACTTGGCGCGCTGGTCGTCGGCGAGAGCGTCAGGCGCGCGGGCGTCGCGCCCGAAGACGTTGACGAAGTGATCATGGGCTGTGTCATACAGGCGGGACTCGGTCAGAACCCGGCGCGGCAGGCGGCGCTCAAAGGGGGCATCCCGTTCGGCGTCTCGGCGGTGACGATCAACAAGGTCTGCGGGTCTGGGCTGAAAGCCGTGATGATGGCGTCGCAGTCGGTGAAGCTCGGCGACGCCGAAGTGGTCGTCGCGGGCGGCATGGAATCCATGTCGAACGCGCCGTACCTTGTGCCCAAAGCGCGCGAGGGCTACCGCCTCGGCAACGGCGTGCTGGTTGACGCGATGATCCACGACGGGCTCTGGTGCGCCTTCGAGAATTACCACATGGGCAACACCGGCGAGGTCGTCGCCGAGCGCTACCACGTCGGGCGCGCCGAGCAGGACGAGTACGCCTTGAACTCGCACCGCAAGGCAGCGGCGGCGATGAGGGCGGGCAAGTTCAAGGACGAAATCCTCGCCGTCCAGATTCCGCAGAAGAAGGGCGATCCCGTAATCTTCGACACCGACGAGTCCGTGCGCGAAGACACGTCGCTCGAAGCGCTCGGCAAGCTCAAGCCCGCATTCATCAAGGACGGGACGGTGACGGCGGGCAACGCGCCGGGCGTGAACGACGGGGCATCGGCGGTCGTCGTCACGTCTCTGGAGCGCGCCCGCGCGCTCGGCGTCGAGCCCTTGGCGCGCATCGCGGCGCAGGCGACTTCGGGCATCCAGCCGGAGTTGGTGATGATGGCTCCGGTCGAGGCGATCAAAAAAGTCTTGAGCAAGGCGGGCTGGTCTCTGAACGAAGTCGATCTCATCGAGCTGAACGAAGCGTTCGCCGTGCAGGCGGTCGCGATCATCCGCGAGCTTGAGCTTGATCCGTCAAAGGTCAACGTCAACGGCGGCGCGGTTGCGCTCGGTCACGCCATCGGCCAGTCGGGCTCGCGCCTCCTGACCACGATGCTCTATGAGATGCGTCGGCGCGACGCGCGGCGCGGCCTGGTCGCGCTCTGCCTCGGCGGCGGCAACGCGGTCGCGATGGCGGTCGAGCGCTGAGGCGCGCGAAGCGTTTGCAATGAAGCCCGAAGAGCACAACAAGACGCTCGGCGTCTTGCATCTCGTTTACGGCGGGCTGCAAGCGTTGTTGCTCGTCGTCGCGTCGTTCTTCGCGATCCCGGCTTTGTACCTCATCTGGAACGAGCCGGGGCACAGCGCGCCGCCGCTCGCCTTCGTCGCGATGCTGTTCGGCGTGATCCTCTTCGCCTCGCTCTTTTTCTTCACGCCCGCGCTCGTCGCCAGCTTCGGGCTGTTGAAGCGCAAGAGTTGGGGGCGGACAGCCGGGATCGTCGCGGCGATCCTGATGGCGCTTAACTTCCCGTTCGGAACCGCGTTGTCGATCTACTCCCTATGGTTCCTGCTCGGCAGGGGCGCGCCGCTCTACGAAAGCGAGGACGCCCGCTTCGAGCGGTATGCGCTCGGCGACGCCCCGCCGCCGCCCGCCGGCGACTGGTTCGGCGCGAGCCGCGAACGCGAGAGAGAGTATGCCCCGCCGGCTCAGCCGCCCGACTGGCGCGGCTGACGTCAGGAGTTATTCGCCGCGGACGGGCATCAACATTCTGGTTGTGGAGACTGAGAGAGTGACAGAGATCATCGGAGTCGTCGGAGCGGGTACGATGGGCAACGGCATCGCGCAGGTCGCGGCGCGCGCGGGCTTCCGCGTCGTGATGTGCGACGTGAAGGACGAGTTCCTGCGACGCGGGATGGCGTCAATCGAGCGCAGTCTCCACCGCGACGTGGTGAAGGCGCGGCTGACCGACGAGGGCAAGAACGAGATCGTCTCGCGCATCAAGGCGACGACGAGCCGGGACGAACTTGCCGACGCCGCGCTCGTCGTTGAAGCCGTGACGGAGAGCTTCGAGGTCAAGGCGGAGATTTTTCGCGCGCTCGACGAGTTGACCCGTCCCGAAACGATCCTCGCGTCGAACACCTCTTCGATCTCGATCACGAAGCTCGGCGGCGTGACGCGCCGACCCGACAAGGTGATCGGGATGCACTTCATGAACCCCGTCCCCGTCATGAAACTCGTCGAGATTATCCGCGGCATCGCGACCTCCGACGAGACCTACGAGCGCACGCGCGCGCTCAGTGAAAAGCTCGACAAGACGCCGCTCGAATGTAACGATTCGCCCGGCTTCGTCTCGAACCGCGTGCTGATGCCCTTGATCAACGAGGCGATCTTCGCGCTCCACGAGTCGGTCGCCCCGCGCGAGTCCATCGACGGCATCATGAAGCTTGGCATGAACCACCCGATGGGGCCGCTCACGCTCGCCGACTTCATCGGCTTGGACGTGTGCCTCGCCATCATGAACGTCCTCCACACCGAACTCGGCGATCCCAAATACCGACCCTGCCCCCTGCTCAAGCGCTACGTTGACGCGGGCTGGCTCGGTCGCAAGTCGGGACGCGGATTCTATGAATATGGTGACGGGTGACGGGCGTCGGGTATCAGGTTAAGACCTCTTTCTTTACCGACACCCGATACCTGACACCCATCACCTGCTTTTGTTATGCGCCACGAGTTTCAAAAAATCCGGTGTCAGCGCTGCCGCGCGGCGAACCCGCTGGGGCAGGAGCTGTGCGATCAGTGCGGGACGCGCCTGATGCTAGTCGTCGAGCCGACGGCGTTCCGCTTCGAGGACGACGCGGCGGCGGAAACGCCGCACCCTTCGATCCTGTTGGAGCGGATGACGATCCTCGAAGGTGGCTTGACCAGGTTCGCCGAAAAGCTTGAGCGCGGCTTCGACCTCATGCTCAAGCAGGCGCAGAACATCCACCGCGAACACCTGCTCGTCGAGTCGCTGATCGTGACGCTCGTGCAGGCGGGCGTCATCAGCCGCGCCGATCTGGAGAAACTCTGGCTCGCCACGCTCGACCGCGAGGGCGCCTCGACGCGCGAGCGCGACCGCCGCGAAATGCTGCGTGCGCGCATCGTCGCAGAGGCACCCGCCGTGATGAAAGAGGTTTTCACGAAGCTCGTCAACGACGGCTTCAAACAAGTCGCCTCGGGAGACGCGCCGGGCGGCTTGCGCACGCTCGAACGCGCGGCGGCGCATCCCGGCATCGGCTTCACGCTCGAAGCGTTCCTCGGCGAGCAGTATTACCGCGCCGACAAAATGACGCTCGCGCTGAGCTACCTGACGCGGGCGCTCGACGCGGAACCGCCCGACCCCGGCGTCGAACTCCTGATCGCCATCGTGCTCGCGGAGGAAGGGAAGGAACTGCTCAACACCCGCGACTTTCTCGGCGACGCGCTCAAACGCGGTGGCGAGACCTTCGCGGGTCGCTACGCGCTCGGACGCCTCTCTGCGCTCGAAGGCGACTGGGAGGCGGCGCGCACGGAGTTCAAGGCGGCGCTCGCCGCGCGACCGTGCGCCGAGTCGCACTTCCTCTTCGCGCTCGCCAGCTTCCAGCTCTCGCGTCCGCGCCTCGCCGCGCGTCACGCGGAGAAGGCTATCGAGCTCGACGAAACTTTCGCCCCCCCCTACTTCCTGCTCGGACTCTTGCACCGCCGCGCGAAGGAGCACGCCCGCGCCCGCGAGGCTTTCGCGCGCGCCGCCACTCTGGGGGGCGAAGCGTTCGCCAAAGGCGAGGAGAAGAAACGCGCGGGGCGAGAGTCTGTGCGGGTGCTCCTCGAAGCCTTCTTCGGCGCGTCGCGGCAGACAGGGAAGCGTCTGTTGACGGCGGGCGACGAGCGCCTCGCACGACTCCTGCGCGAAGATGCGCTCGACTTCGTCGCCGCCGCGCGTTGACACTCGCGCGCCGAACCTTATAATTAACTCTTTTGTGCCCGTGGCGATTTTTACGGGCGTTCTCATCTGTGGCGTGGTGTGGCGATGAAGATCGAGATCGAGCGTTTGACCGAGGAGGGCGAAGACTTCGAGCGCGTGTACGCGCCCGGCGATCTGCTGCTCAAAGACGAGCACGCAAGCCTCGCGGCGAACGCCCGCGTCTGGGGGCACGCCAGCCGCAAGCGCGACGAGGTGCGCCTCGCGGGGAACATCGACACGACGGTCGAGCTGCTGTGCGACCGCTGCGCCGCGCCGACGACTCGGCCGGTTAACGTCGAGTTCAAAGCCGAACTCGGGCTTGCCGCGCCGTCTGAAGGCGACGCCGACGGGATTGAGCTGCACGACGCCGACATGGATTTTTCGACCTACGAGGGCGACGCCGTCGTCCTCGACGAGATCGTGCGCGAGCAGATTCTGCTCGCGCTGCCGACGCGCCAGCTCTGCACTGAGGAGTGCAAAGGCTTGTGCCCGACCTGCGGCGCGAACCTCAACGAGCAGTCATGCGACTGCGAACGCGAAACCATCGATCCGCGCTGGTCTGCACTGGCGGAACTGAAGAATCGTGAATCGTGAATCGTCAATCGTAAATAGTAAGAATCAGGTTTTTACTATTGACGATTCACGATTCACACCCTGGGAGTCATCATGCCTAATCCGAAACGTCGTCATTCGAAAGCCAGAACCGGCAAGCGCCGCGCACACGACGCGCTGCGCGCGCCGCAGACCATCACGTGCGAGAACTGTCAGGAGCCGCGCCTGCCGCACCGTGTCTGCCCGAAGTGCGGGCACTACAAGGGGCGCGAAGTCGTCCGCGTGCAGACGGAAGTCTAAGCCGTAGGGCTTTGCGCGGAAGCGCGACCGTGGGCGCGCGCCTTCAGATGAAGCACGGACGCCAACCGACGGGCAAGATCGTCCTCGACGCGATGGGCTCGGATCGCGCACCGCACCCCGAGATCGACGGCGCGCTCGCTGCCGCGCGCGACCTCTCGGTCGGCGTGATCCTCGTCGGTCAGCCGGAGCGCGTCTTGCCAGAGCTGCAACGCTGCGGCTGGCGCGGTGATGGCGACCGCGGCATCGAGTTCGTCGAAGCGGCGGAAGTCATCGGGATGAACGACGCGGTGGCTACCTCCGTGCGGCGCAAGCGGAAAAGCTCTCTGCGCGTCGGCGCGCGGCTCGTTGCCGAAGGTTTAGCCGACGGCTTCGTCTCGGCGGGCAACACCGGCGCGGCGATGGCCACGGCGAAGATGGTCTTGGGGATGTTGCCCGGTGTGGATCGCCCGGCGCTCGCCGCGCTCGTGCCGACGAAATCGGGTCGCCCGACGCTCATCTTGGACGTCGGCGCGAACTCCGACTGCAAGCCGCAGCACATGGCGCAGTTTGCTATCATGGGCGACGCTTACGCACGCGCCGTCCTCGGCACAGAGCGACCGACCGTCGGCTTGATGAGCATCGGCGAGGAAGAGGCGAAGGGGAACGAGCTGACCAAAGAGGCGTTCCCCATCCTGCGCGATCTGTCGAGTCTGAACTTCGTCGGCAACGTCGAAGGGCGCGACGTCTTCGCGGGCACGGTTGACGTGGTGGTCACCGACGGTTTCACCGGCAACGTCATTCTCAAGCTCTCAGAGGGGTTGCAGGACGCGGTGCTGACGCTCATCCGGCGCGAGCTGTCGGCGTCGGCGATCTCGAAGGCGGGCGCGGTGCTCGCGCGACCGGCGTTCCAGCGCCTGAAGAAGCGGCTCGACTATTCGGAATACGGCGGCGCGCCCTTGCTCGGCGTCAGGCGCATCGCGGTCATTGGCCACGGCAGCTCGAACGCGCGCGCCATCCGAAATTTGATCCGCAACGCGAAAGAGTTTTCCGACAACGGCGCGACCGAGCGCATCGAGCGCGGCGTCGCCGAGACGAACGCGATGGAAAGCAAGAGGACAGAGGTTAGAGGTCAGAGATCAGAGATTGCGGAAGTCGCTTTGTAAGCACGCGTCGGGCTTTCGGGTCTGACCTCTAATCTCTGTCCTCTTCATTTGCAGAAAGGTCTTGTGGTGGCGCATAACGCCCAGATTATCGGCACGGGCCGCTCGTACCCTGAAGGCGTGTTGACTAACGCCGATCTCGAACGCATGGTCGAGACTTCGGACGAGTGGATCACGCAGCGCGTCGGCATCAAGCAGCGGCACAAGGCCGCCGAGGGCGAGTACACGTCGCTCTTCGCCGTGCATGCGGCGCGGCAGGCGCTTGAGCGCGCCAAGCTCGACGCGTCGGAGGTTGACCTGCTCGTCTGCGCCACCGTCACGCCCGATCAACTCCTGCCCTCGACCGGGTGCATCATTCAGGCCGAACTCGGCGCGCACAAAGCCGCCGCCTTTGATCTGGCCGCCGCCTGCTCCGGCTTTCTCTACGGCTTGACGCTCGCCAACCAGATGATCCGCGGCGGGCAGTCGCGCCACGCCCTCGTCGTCGGCGCGGAAGTGTTGACGCGCTACGTCGATTACACGGATCGCTCGACCTGCGTCATCTTCGGCGACGGTGCGGGCGCGGCGCTGCTCTCGGCTGGCGACGGCGAGCGCGGCGTGCTCTCGACGCGCATCCGCTCCGACGGCCGCTTCGCCGAACAACTCTTCGCGCCCGGCGGCGGCACACGACTCGGCCACAGCGCCGAATCCATCGCGGCGGGCGACTACTTCTACAAGATGCGCGGCAACGAGTTGTTCAAGGTCGCCGTGCGCTCGATGACTGAAGTCTCGCGCGAGGTCTTAGAGGAGGCGGGCTACAGCGCCGAAGACGTGAAGCTCGTCATCCCGCATCAGGCCAACCAACGCATCACGGACGCAGTCGCCGAGCGGCTGAAGGTCGATCCGTCAATCGTCTATTCCAACATCGCCTACCACGGCAACACCTCGTCCGCCTCGATCCCCATCGCGCTCGACGAGTGCGTCGAGGCGGGGCGCATCAAAGAAGGCGACCTCGTGCTCATGACCTCCTTCGGCGGCGGCGTCACCTGGGGCGCGGTCTTGTTGCGGTGGTGAGAGGGAAGCTGTGAGCGATTAGCTCTTAGCTTTCAGCCAAACCGAACAGGCGCGGCTTTCTGGCTAACAGCTAACGGCTAACGGCTAACGGCTAACAGCTGCTCATGATTGCTTACATCTTTCCCGGTCAGGGCTCGCAGTACGCGGGGATGGGGCGCGAGCTGGCGGAGCGGTTTCCGGCGGCGCACGCGGTCTTTGAAGAGGCGGACGACGCGCTCGGGTTTTCGATCTCGCGGCTGTGCTTCGAGGGGACGGCGGAAGAGCTGCAACTGACCGAGAACACGCAGCCCGCGATCCTGACGACCTCGGTCGCCGCCCTGCGCGCGCTCGCAGCGGAAGGCTTCGCCCCGCCTTCGTTCGTCGCCGGCCACAGTCTCGGCGAGTATTCGGCGCTCGTCGCGGCGGGCGCGCTCTCGCTCTCAGACGCCGTGCGGACGGTGCGCGCGCGCGGTCATTACATGCAGGAAGCCGTGCCGCCGGGTGTCGGCGCGATGGCGGCGATCATCGGGGCAGACGTTGGCGTGGTTGCGGAGGCTTGCCGCGACGCGGCGCAGGGGGAAGTTTGCAGCCCCGCGAATCTCAACTCGCCTAAGCAGATCGTGATCGCGGGCGATGCGGCGGCAGTTGATCGCGCCATCGAGATTTTGAAGTCGCGCGGCGTGCGAAAAGCCGTGAAGCTCAACGTGAGCGCGCCCTTCCACTGCGCGCTGATGCTCCCGGCGCAGGAGCGTCTGGAAAAAGATTTGCGCGAGATAGAATTTAGCGATCTGCGCATCCCGGTCGTGACTAACGCCGACGCCGAACTCGTCCGCGACGGCGCCGCGGCGCGTGACGCGCTCGTGCGTCAAGTTTCTTCGCCGGTGCGTTGGAGCGAGTCCATCGAGTCGCTCGTGAAAGAGCACGGCGTCACTACTTTCGTCGAAGTCGGGCCGAGCAAGGTGCTTGCCGGTTTGCTCAAACAGATCGCGCCCGACGCGCGCGCGGCGAGTGTCGGCGACGCGGCGGGTGTGGAGGCGGCGCGCGAGTTGTTGGCGGAATCGAACACGGCGAGTGGCGGTTGAGGGGCGATCTGGTTTAATCTTCACGCACACGTAAACACAAGTTCTCTTACTTTTGACTGACCGAAGGAGCATAACGACCATGCCCGATCAGGCGGAGATCGAAAACAAAGTCAGACAGATCATCGTGGACGAACTCGGCGTTGACGAGAACGAGGTGACGCCGAACGCGCGCTTCATCGACGACCTCGGGGCGGACTCGCTCGACACGGTGGAACTCGTCATGCGCTTCGAAGAGGAGTTCGGCATCGAAATCCCCGACGAGGACGCAGAGAAAATCCAGAGCGTGCGCGACGCCTACAACTACATCGATCAGCACCTGAAAAAGTAGTCGCGCGGGCGACGTGCCACCCGACGCCGCGCACGTCGCCGGGCGTGGGCGCCGTCGCGAGAGCCGCCGCCTCTGGCGATCAGCGCCGCCGCACGGTCGGCGTGGGGGGCTTGTTCGGCGGCTTCCTTGTGAGTCGTGACGGGGAGGGAACTGCAACTTGAAACGGCGTGTCGTAGTAACCGGGCTCGGGCTCGTCACCCCCGTGGGGCTGTCGGTCGAGTCCACTTGGGCGTCGCTGCTGGCGGGGCGCAGCGGTGTCGATTACATCCGTAAGTTCGACGTGGAGAAATTCCCCGTCCGCTTCGCCGCCGAGGTCAGGGACTTCGACCCGCTCAAGTTCGTCGAGAAGAAGGAGGCGCGCAAGATGGGCGCCTTCATTCACTACGCCATCGCCGCCTCCGACGAAGCCATCGCTGCGAGCAAACTCGAGATCACGGACGAGAACTCGGAGCGCGTCGGCACTTACATCGGCAGCGGCATCGGCGACTTCTGGGCGATTGAGCGCGAGCACGAGAAGCTCTTGAACGAGGGACCGGGTCGCGTCTCGCCGTTCTTCATCCCGTCGGCGATTGTGAACCTCGCCGCCGGGCAGGTCTCGATCCGCACGGGCGCGCGCGGGCCTAACTCGGCGACCGCCACGGCCTGCTCGGCGGGCGCGCACGCCATCGGCGACAGCTTCAAGATCATCCAGCGCAATGATGCCGACGCGATGATCTGCGGCGGCGCCGAATCGGCCATCACGCCGATGTCGGTCGCGGGCTTCGCCGCCATGCGGGCGCTCTCGACTCGCAACGACGACCCCGCCCACGCCTCGCGCCCCTTCGAGCGCGACCGCAACGGTTTCGTCCTCGGCGAGGGCGCGGGACTGCTCATCCTTGAAGAGTTGGAGTTCGCCAAGCGGCGCGGCGCGCCGATCCTCGCAGAGATTGTCGGTTACGGCATGACGGGCGACGCCTTCCACATGACGATGCCTGATGAGTCGGCTTCGGGTGCGCACCGTGCGATGGGGATCGCGCTTAAAGACGCACAGGCCGACCCGACGCAGGTCGGCTACGTCAACGCGCATGGCACTTCGACGCCCTACAACGACAAGTTCGAGACGCTCGCCATCAAGAAGGCTTTTGGCGACCACGCCTACAAGCTCGCGGTCAGCTCGACCAAGTCGATGACGGGACACCTGCTCGGCGCGGCGGGCGGCATCGAGGCGGTTTTCTCCGTCCTCGCCATCACGCGCAAGACCCTGCCGCCGACGATCAATTACGTCAATCCCGACCCTGACTGCGATCTCGACTACGTGCCCAACGAGGCGCGCGAGGTCTCGGAGTTGCGCTACGCCCTCTCCAACAGTTTCGGCTTCGGCGGCACGAACGCGGCGCTCTTGTTCAAACGGTACGAGGAGTGAGGAGCTGTGAGCGATTAGCTATTAGCTTTCAGCCAAACAAAGGGCTGCTGGCTTACAGCTAACAGCTAACGGCTAACAGCTACCCATGAAAATCATCGTTCTCATGAAGCAGGTCGCGAACAAGGACGCGATCCTGCGCATCAATAAAGACGCGACGTGGATCGAGGAGGGCGATCTCTCCTTCGAGGTCAACGAGTCGGACGGCTACGCGCTCGAAGAGTCTCTGCGGCTGAAGGAGAAGCACGGCGGCGAGGTCGTCATCTGTACGATGGGGCCGCAGCGCGCCAAGTCGGTCATCAAGGACGCGCTCGCACGCGGGGCGGATCGCGCCATCCACGTCGTCAAAGACGATCTGCTGACGCTGACGCCTTTCGCGGGCGCGCAGATTCTGGCGGAAGCGATCCGCGGCGAGCAGCCCGACCTCGTCATGACGGGCTTGCAGTCCGACGACAACGGCTTCGCGCAGACCGGCGTCATCCTCGCCGAACTGCTCGGCCTGCCGCACGCGACCATCGTCATCGAAGTTGACGCTTCGGGCGAACAACTCCGCGTCAAGCGCGAGCTGGAGAGCGGCTGGTACCAGTGGTACGCGATGCCGAAGCCCGCCCTCTTAACGATCCAGTCCGGCATCAGCCAGATTCGCTACGCGACTTTGAAGGGCATCATGGCGGCGAAGAAGAAAGAGATCAGGGAAGTCGCGCCCGCTACGGCGGACGCCGCCGCCGCGAGCCAGAAGATCACCAAAATTTACTTCCCGCAAAAGACCAAGCAGACACAGTTTCTCGGCGACGGCAACGGCAAAGCCGGCGCGGCACAGTTGGCCGAGAAACTGAGGAGTGAGGCGAGGATATTTTGAGGAGCGATTAGCTGTTAGCCATTAGCTTTTAGCCAGAAGGAAAAAATTCTTCTGACTGCTTGCTAACAGCTAACAGCTAATCGCTAACAGCTAACCATGCCTAACGGAATCTTGATTTTCGCGGAACACCGCGACGGCGCATTCGGCAAGACGACCTTCGAGGCGGTCGCGGCGGGTCAGCAACTCTGCGCGAGCTTGGGTCAGCCCGTCTCAGCCGTTGTGCTCGGCACGGACGCGAGCCTCGCCGGGCAGATCGCGGGCTACAAATTAGACAAAGTCGTCTCGGTCGAGAACGCGAAGCTCTCTGAGTACACGCCCGACGCCTACGCCGACGCGATGGAACAGGCCGTGCGCGCGCTCGACCCGGCATACGTCGTGATGCCGCACACCTATCTCGTGCGCGACTTCGCGCCGAAGCTCGCCGCGCGCTTCCGCAAGGACGTGATTAGCGACTGCGTGCGTGCCTCGGTCGAGAACAGTTCGGTCACTTTCTCGCGTCGCATCTTCCTCGGCAAGATTGATGCCGATGTCGTCGCCAGCGGCGAGCCGCCCGTCTTCGCCACCTTCCAATCGGGCGCGTACCGCTCGGAGCAGGCGGAGAAGGGCGCGGGCGCGAGCGTCGAGTCGCTGGCGGTCGAAGTCGGCGAAGTGCGGATGAAGCCTGAGGCGCCGTTCCAGGAAGTGAAGCAGGCCGTCGATCTCTCGAAGGCGGAGGTGATCGTCGCGGTGGGGCGCGGCATCAAGGGGCAGGAGCACCTCCAACTCGCGCAGCAACTCGCCGACGCGCTCGGCGCGGAACTCGCCGCCTCGCGTCCCATCTGCGACGCGGGCTGGCTGCCGATTGACCGTCAGATCGGATCGTCTGGACCGACAGTCGCGCCGAAGCTCTACGTCGCGCTCGGCATCTCCGGCGCGATCCAGCACCTCGTCGGCATGAAGAACGCGAGCACCATCGTCGCCGTCAACAAAGACCCGGAGGCACCGATCTTCGACATCGCCGACTACGGCATCGTCGGCGATCTGTTCGAGGTCGTGCCCGTGCTCACAGAAGAAATTAAGAAGTTGAAAGGCTAAACAGGCTTCACAGCACCGGATGATTAAAAGGGCGACAGTCGCGCGATGACTGTCGCCCTTTCTTTATGACACCTGCCGCCTGCCGTCATTTCTCGCCTGCGAGCGCTCGGAAGTCTGTCACGACTTCTTCTGGCTTCCACTGGTTGCCGTCATAGAGTTTGTATAGCTTGCCGTCGGGCGCGATGACGGCGGTGCGCAGCGAGTGGACAATCTGATCACCGTCGGGCTGATAGACGAGGCCGAAAAAGTCTGCGAGCCGGCGCAACTCGGCGGGCTCGGCGGTCGCGAACTCCCAGCGGTCGAACTTTTCGTCGGAGAGCTTGCCCGTGTGCGCCGCGCCGTAGCTGCGCAAGACCTTCGGCGTGTCGTTGGCCGGATCGAAGCTCACGCTGAGCAGGTGCGACTTGCCCGCGAGTTCGGATTCCTTATCGAGCGCGCGGTTGATCTCGGCGAAGTTGTTCGACATGAGCGTGCAGAAGTCCGGCAGCGGGCAGCGCGTGTAGATGAAGGTGAGCGCGAGGGCGCGACCGCGGTAGTCGCCGAGCCTGATCTTCTTCCCGTCCTGATTCGTGAGCGTGATGTCGGGAACCTGAGCGCCCGGCTCCGGATCGCGCGGCTGCGCCGTCGCCGCAGGCGCGGATGGATCGGCCTCGACGTGGCTGACGACCGGGTTCTCGATCCACGACCGATCACCTTCGACGACGAGGGTCGCCGTAATCGCGTCGCCCGCCTTCATCACGTCGTAAGCCGAAGGCTCCCTGAGCGTGTAAGGCATCGTCATCGCCTCCATCAGCCCCGGTATCTCTTTGTGCGAGATGACGACCTGCTGCTGATCCTTGTTGAAGGAGACGATCGTGCCGTTCAGCTCATAACGTTTGGCGTCGGCACGCGGGCGCGAACTCGTGCAACCGAGCGCGACGGCGAGCGCGAGTAGCGGGAGCAGTCGGAACGCGTTGAAGACATTTATGCTCATGAGGTTGATAGATTACAATCAATCAACCTCGACGAAAAGTTAGCCTGACGTTTCGCCCACGTGCGGGCGGCGAAGCGAAGTGATAGGATTCGCGCTGATGACGGAAAGCGCAGAGAAAAGAGAGACGCGAGCGTCAATTCTCGACGGAAACCGCGTCGCCGCAGAGATCAGGCGCGAGGTCGCCGCTGAGGTCGAGTCGCTCGCACGCGAGCACAGTGTGACGCCCTGTCTTGCCGTCGTGCGCGTCGGCGACGATCCGGCGTCGGAGGTTTACGTCCGCAACAAGGTCAAAACGTCGCGCGAGCTGGGCTTGCTCTCTGAGCACCACACGCTGACGGCTGACGTGGCGGCGGGCGAGTTGCTCGACACAGTGCAAACGCTCAACGCGCGCGAAGACGTTGACGGCGTGCTCGTGCAACTGCCACTCCCGAAGGGCATCGACGAGCGGCTCATCACCGACTCGGTCGATCCCGCGAAGGACGTTGACGGCTTCCACCCGCTCAACATCGGGCGCACGATCTTAGGCGAGCCCTCGCTCGTCCCGTGTACGCCCGCGGGGATTTACGAGCTGCTCGTGCGCGAAGGCGTCGCGCTGCGCGGCGCTCACGCCGTGGTCGTCGGGCGCAGCCACATCGTCGGGCGACCGATGGCGCAACTACTGCTCAGAGCCGACGCGACCGTGACGATCTGTCATTCGCGCACACCCGACCTTGCCGAGCACACGCGCCGCGCGGACATCCTCGTCTGCGCCGTCGGCATTCCGGGTCTCGTGCGCGGCGAGCACGTCAAGCCGGGCGCGGTCGTCGTTGACGTAGGCATGAACCGCGTGACCGACGAGGCGGAGGCGCGCGCTCTGTTCGGCGAACGCGGCGACGAGCGCGTCGAGGCGATCAGGCGACGCGGCTACACGCTCGTCGGCGACGTCCACCCGGCGGAAGTCGGGCGCGTCGCGGGTCGCCTGACGCCGGTGCCGGGCGGCGTCGGCCCGCTGACGGTGGCGATGCTGATGCGCAACACCGTGACGGCGGCGCGGCGGCGACGCGGCCTGGGCGCGGCGAAAATCTGAAGGCGCTGGGATGCTGCGCGTCGGACTCACAGGTTCAATCGCCGTCGGCAAGTCTTTCGTCGCGCGCACGCTCGCCGAACTGGGCTGCGCGGTGCTCGACGCCGACGAGACGGCACGCGAGGTGGTCGCGCCGGGCACAGTCGGGCTGCGGGCGATTGTCGAAGCGTTCGGCGCGGAAGTCCTCAGCGAGGGCGGCGAACTCGACCGCGCGCGCCTCGGCGCGATAGTCTTCGCGGACGCGGAGCAGCGCGAGCGGCTGAACTCGATCCTGCACCCGCTCATCATCGCGGCGCAGGACGAGTGGATGAAGCAGCGCGAGCGGGAGACGCCGCGCGGCGTCTGTGTCATCGACGCGGCGCTGATGATCGAGACGGGGAGTTTCCGGCGCTTCGACCGCGTCGTCGTCGCGCACTGCCGCCCCGAAGTACAGCTCGAACGACTGATGAGTCGCAACCAACTCTCGCGCGAGGAGGCTGAGCGTCGCATCGCGGCGCAGATGCCGCAGGGCGAGAAGATGCGCCACGCGGATTTTCTCATCGACACTTCCGATGGTTTCGACGACACGCGCCGCCAGGTCGAAGCCGTTTACGAAAAGCTCTTGGCACTTGCGTCGGAAAAGAGCGAGGGGCAGCGATAGCTCGTCGCCGCGCTCGGCGCGTCGCGGCAAGAGCTGGCAAGACTTGCCCGCACCGTTTTAGATGAAGAGGCTTCTTTCAAAAATCGTTTTCAGCCCGCTGCGCCGCCCGGCGAAGGTCTGCGGCGCGCTGGTCGTCGCGCTCGCGGCAACCGGCGGGGCGTGCTTCACGAGCGACGACGGCGAGGCATTTTACGGTCGCGTCGTCGTGCCGCGCGCGCAGGAGTTTCGCTGGAGCGACGGCGGGCTGCCGCGCATCTTCGACCCGGCGCGCGCCGCCGCGCCGCCCGACACCGACGCGGTGCGTGCCCTCTACGAAGGCTTGACCGATTACGACCCGCAAACGCTCCGCCCCGTCTCGGCGGAAGCCTACCGCTGGGAGTCGTCGAAAGATAACCGCGTGTGGACGTTCTACCTGCGCCCGGAAGCGCGCTGGTCGAACGGCGATCCCGTGACCGCGCAGGATTACCTGAACTCCTGGCAGAGGGCGCTCCGGCTCGGCGAAGGCGCGCCGCACGTCGCGCTCATGCGCAACCTGCTCGCGGCGAAAGAACGCGAACCGGAAGCCCAACACGAGTCAGCGACCGAGCCAACGGCACGCGATCAGTCGCCGAAAGAGCCGAGCACGAGCGAGCAGGCGGTCCGCGTCGAAGCGCCGCCGAAGCCTGAGCGAGAATCGGCGGAGGGTGCGGAAGCGAACCGCAAGAATGGCGCGGCGGACAAAGCGCTCGCTGTCGAGGCAGTCGAAGATCATGTGCTGCGCGTGCGCCTGCAAAGGCCCGACCCCGATCTGCCGTCGCTGCTGGCGCACCCGGTCTTTCGTCCCGTCCACGCGTCCCTGATCGCGGCGGAGAATGAAAGCGCGGCTTCGGAGCTAATCCCCGACGCGAACGGCAAAGCGAGGACGACGGTTCAGCCGATCATCTCGAACGGCGCGTTTCGCCTTGCCGAAGCGAGTGATCAGAGAGTGGTGCTCGAACGCGGCGCGAGTTATTGGAACGCCTCGCACGTCGCGCTCGACAAAGTGCGCTTCGTCGGGACGCGCGACGCCGAGGCGGCGCTGGGCGCGTACCGTGACGGCGAAGTTGATGCCGTGACGAACGCCAACATCGAGCCCGCCGGGCTCAAGCTGCTCGCCTCTTACAAAGACTTCCGGCGCACGACCTACGGTGCGCTGACCTACTACGACTTCAACTCGACGCGCCCGCCCTTCGATGACCCGCGCGTCAGGCAGGCGCTCGCGCTCGCCATCGACCGCAAGCGCCTGAGCGACGACACGCTCGGCGGCTCGACCGTCCCCGCCGAAGAGTTCTTACCGCCCGCGAGTGAGTCGGGGGACGACGATGCTCGTGCCTTGAAATACGATCCCACACGCGCGCGCCGACTGCTCGCTGAGGCGGGCTATCCGGGCGGCTACGGCTTTCCGAAAGTGCGTCTGCTGGTGAACCGCAACGATCAGCACCGGCAGGTGGCGGAGTCCGTCGCGGAGATGTGGAAGACGGTGCTCGGGGTCGAGACGGAGATCGAGCTGAAGGGCTGGGACGAGTACGAGACGAAGCTGCGCGCGGGTGAGTACGATCTGGCGAAGCGCAGCGCGCTCATGCAGACGCCGGACGAGCAGCAGAACCTGCTCGCGATGTTCTCGCCCGACCGTTTCGCCTTTGACTCGGGCGACATCAACGGGGCGGCGCGACGTGGGGCGGTGTCGCCGCCGCCATCGGATGCCGCGCGGCGTGGAGAGAATCAAACGGCGAAGGCGGCTCACGCCGCGGAAGTCCTCACACAGTCGCAGGCGCTGCGCGACATCCCGGCGATCCCGATCTACTTCGCATCGTCTTTCGCGCTCGTCAAGCCCTACGTCAACGGGCTGGACGCGAACATGCTCGACGCCTACTCGCTCCAGCGCGTCCGTATCGACACGGGTTGGCAGTTGCCGAAGCCGCAGTCGAACGTAGTGATCGGCGTCGGGCGCTGAGTCTGTGCTTACACCTTTCAAGTAGCTCGTAACTTCTATCCAACCCCGCCCGTGACTTCAACATCTTCATGGTCAAGCTGTGGTTGTTGACTTCCGTACGGAGGCGCTCGAAGGGCGTCAGCCGGATGTTTGGGGTCAAGTGAAGTGAAAAAAAAGCACCATTCCGCGTTTATTAAACGGGAGTCCAAACTTTCCGGCTGATTTACTTAAACTGTTATGGGGCGGGACTTAAGTCTCTGACCAGAAACTCTTGTCCGAAGCGGGGGCGGCACCTATACTTTCAAGTCGGGCGGTCGAGGCTTTGATCGCGCCCGAAACGAGCAAGGCGTACCGAAAAAGCATCACTTTTTCTTCAACCTTCGCCCCGTCACTTACCGCCCCGACGGCAATCGCCAACTGAGCAACAATGGAGAAGAGCACGGAAGCGGTGCGCCCCGCGCCGCGCCAACAGGCCGATCCGAATATCCCGCCCCAGTGGGAGTCCGCACAGGACTCTCTGGCGGCGGAGTCGGGTCTCGCGCTCTTACTCATTGAGGGGCATCAGCCGCCGCAACTCGTTACTTCAAACAATAACTCGATCTGTCACACGTTCCAGTCTTCGACCGCCCACGCACACCTCTGCGAGCCGTACTGCGGTGAGGCTTTCCGGAGGGCTTACGAGACGGGGGGCGGCGCCGATCGTTACCGCTGTCACGCGGGACTCCATTGTTTCGCGGCACCGGTCGAGCTGAAGAAGGGAAGGCGGCTCGCCGTCATCGGCGGGCGGGCGTTCGCCGCCGCTGCAGACTACCGCGAGATCGTCGAACGCTTCCGCGTCGGCGACCTACGTGATCTGCTCAAGCCGGAGTTGTTTCAGAACGTGCTCTTCACGACTCCGTTCGAACTTGAAGGTCTGGCGCAGCGCGTCGCCGAAGCGGCGTCGCGAGTGTCGTCGCGCACGCCGGACGCGCGTCCCTCAGATGTCGAGAAACAGCCGACGCTGCTCGGAGAAGATGAGGACGAGACGGCGACTGACTTCTTCCTGCTCAGTGGTGGGTTCGAAGAGGCTTGCCGGCACGCCCTCCAGACAGTTGCCGACGTGCACGGCTTAACGACGCTCGCGCTCTACCTTCGCAGCAAGGACGTGTTTGTCCCGGTCTGCGCCACCGGAGAATTTAAAGTCACGCCGCCGCGCCTCTCGCCCCGACGCAAGACGGGCGCTGGCGGTCAGACTTCGCGCGCGAAGGCCGCGGCGTCTGCCTCCGCGCAGATCGTGTTCGATCCGTCGGAAGCGACGCACGTTTTCCCCCTTGCTGAAGGCGACGAGATCAAAGGCGCGCTCGCCGTGGGCGACCCGTCGCTCAGCGATGCCAGTCGGCGAGCCATCGGTGAATATTGTATGAAGATCGCCGCGCCCTTCGAACTGCTCAGCCTGCGCGAAGAGTTGGAACGGCGGATGCGCGTCGCCTATCACCTTCAGGCGTTCACCGAACAGGTCAACTCACTCGATCCGGACGAGGCTTACGCGACGATCCTGCGCCACTCGACCGAGCTGCTCCGCTCCGAGCGCGCCTCGCTTTTGCTCTACGACGAGACCGCCAATGAGCTACAGGTGAAAGCCGCGGTGGGGCCGCGGGCGAAGGCGGCGCGCGAGACCAAGCAAAGATACGGCGAGGGGATTTCGGGGACGGTCATCCGCGAAGGGCGACCGTTAGTGGTGCGCGATCTCGCCGCCGCCGGTCACCAGCCCGCGCCTTCGGAGCGCAAGTACAAGACCGGCTCGTTCATCAGCTACCCGCTCATCATCGGGAGACGGCGCGTCGGCGTCCTCAACATGACGGATAAGGCGGGCGGGGGCTACTACGACGATTCCGATCTCAACCTGCTCGATCTGCTCGCCCCACAGATGGCGCTCGCGCTCGACCGCGCCGAGTGGCACCAGAAGGCGACACAGTTCCAGTTGCTCTCGATCACAGACCCGCTGACGGGACTGCTCAACCGTCGCTACCTCGAAGAGCGTCTCGGCGAAGAACTCGAACGCTCGAAGCGACACCGTTTCCCCGTCAGCTTCCTGATGATCGACATCGACAGCTTCAAGGAATACAACGACCGCAACGGTCATCAGGCGGGCGACGCGGCGCTGGAAATGACGGCGCAGTGTTTGAAGGCCGCCCTGCGCTCGGCGGATGTCGCCGCGCGCTACGGCGGCGAGGAGTTCAGCGTCCTGCTCCCGCAGACCTCGCTCACTGAAGCGCAGGTCATCGCCGAGCGCATCCGCCGCCGCGTCGAGCGCTCCCCATACCCGCACCGCGAGAGCCAGCCGAGCGGCGCGGTGACGGTGAGCATCGGCATCTCCGCCTTCGCCCCGAAGATCGACACGCCCGAAACCATGATCGGCGCCGCCGATCAAGCCCTCTACCTGGCGAAGAGCCGCGGCAAGAACCGCGTCGAACCTTACCTCCCGCCGGCCACTCCCGCTACTGAGACACCCCCCTAAGCCATGTCCACCGAAACCCCCACCCCACATTCCGCGCAACGGCGCATCCTCGGCCGGGTCGCGCCCGAAGCGTTCGTCGGTCGCACCGGCGCGCTCTCCGAAATTGTCGGACTCGCGCCGCACGCCGCAGGGGCACGCGGGCTGCTCGTGCTCGCCGCGCCTGCCGCCGGGGCGAGCGAGCTGCTGCGGCAGGCTTACGACAAGTTGTTTCAGCAGCATGGCGCGGCTTCGCCGATCTATTTCCAGTGGTCGCGCAAGGATCGCACGGTCGTGCTCGCCGCGCGCCGCTTCCTGCACACCTTCCTCGCGCAGCTCGTCGCACACCGCCGCGATGATCCGTCTTACGTCAACGCGCCGCCGCCGCTGCGCGATCTGATCGACCTCGCCGACCCGTCCGACTACGAATGGATCGACCGCCTCGTCGAAGCCTTCGAGCGGGCGCGCGACGGCGGCGACGAAAGCACGCTCGTCCACCTCTGCCTTTCAGCGCCGCAACTCGCCGCCGCGCGCGGCGCGCGCAGCCTCATCCTCTTCGACGATGTTCACACGGTCGAGAAGCTGAAGGGCGAAGTGAACCTCGGCACCGAGATCGCGCAGGTCGCCGTCCACGCCGATGTGCCCTTCGTCCTCTCAGGCTTACGCCGTGGTCTGCTCGACACCTTGAACGGCGGCGACTCGCCGACGCGCTTCGATCAGTTCGGCACGCTCAAGCTCGACCACCTCGGCGAGGCGGATTCGCGCACGCTCGTCGAACGCGCCGCCTTCGCGCGCCGCGTACCTATGAGCGATCAGGCGCGCGATCTCATCGTGCAACAGTTCGCGGGGAGCGTCTCTTACCTCTCGTCGTTCGTCCAGGCCGCGCAGCGTGCTGGCGTCGAGCTGACGAACTACCTGAACTGCCAGAAGCTCTACGTCGATGAGCTGCTCGGCGGGCGCATCAACCGGCATTTCAACTCGATCCTCGAAGAGATCGCGCCCGTGCTGACGACGCGCCGCGCGCTCGTGCGCGTGCTCTACGACTCGGCGGTCAACGCGGGCGGCAAGTCGCCCGCAGAGGCCTGGCGCAGGCGTTTGGAACTGGAGCCCGAACAGCTTTACCCGGTGATGAACGCGCTGCACACGCACGAGCTGGCGAGCTTCAACGCGACGTTCATGGAGATCAGCACCAACCCTGTCTGGCGCGACTATCTCAAGGCGAGCTACCGCCTTCAGGTCGCCGCCGAGCCGCGCGCTCTCGTCGTCGCCGAGACACTACTTGAAACGCTCAAGCGCGCCCCGCAGACGATGGCGCGTCACTACCGGCGCGCGTCCGCGCTGGGACTACGCCAACTGCTCTCGCGCTTCGACGCGCAGCGCGTGCCCGCCTCGCTCCTGCACTACGACCGCTTCAGCCGCACGTACCGCGGCGCCGAGGCCGAAGAGGTCGCCGAAGGTCTGGACGCCGAAACCGATCTCGTGCGTCTGCCGCAGGTCGTCCACGCGGCGAGCGGCGAGTCGTTCCACACGCCCCTCCGGCAGGTCTGCGACGAGGAGCGCTGCGCCGTCGCGCACGGCTTTGACGCGACGCCCTACACGGACGCCAACGAGATCGTCTGGCTCGCCGCCGAGATCGACGCGAAGATGGAGGTCGGTCGCGCGCTCACGGAAGTCTGGTGCGTCCGGCTGGCGCAGGTCGCGAGCGCCTGCGGCTTCCGCCGCGTGCGGCTGTGGCTCGCCTCGCCCGAAGGGTTCACGGCGGAAGCCTCGGAACTGCTCAACGACAGGGAAGCGTTCGGATCGAGCCGGCGGCAGTTGGAAATGTTGACGGCGCGCCTGAGCCCCGAAGGCGGCGCGGCGGAGGGCGCGACGGACGAGCCGCCCGACGAGTTTGAGATGGTGATCCCGATGGGCGGTGACACCGAGCTGATCGCAGCGCATACGGTCGAGCACATCGCGCGCCGCTTGAACTTCCAGCCGGAGGCGATCAACCAGATCAAGACGGCGCTCGTCGAGGCGTGCATCAACGCCTCGGAACATTCTCTTTCGCCCGACCGGAAAATTTATCAGCGTTTTCGTGTAGAAAGTGATAAATTGGTCGTCACAGTTTCAAGCCGCGGCGTGCGGATGCCCGCAACGACGCAGGGTCCGGGTTCCAACGGGAGCGAAGCCAACGGCGACGCGACCGGGCGACGCGGCTGGGGCTTGAAGCTGATCCGCACGCTGATGGACGAAGTTGAGTTCGAGAGAGTTGACGACGGCACGCGGCTGCGGATGACCAAGTTTCTCCCCCACTAGAAGGGCACAACGACATGACAGAGAAGATCGGCGAGCAGCCGGTGCGCTCCGAGCGCATCGGTGATGTTGCCGTCGTTTACGTCGGTGACTACCTCAACAAGCTGAGCGGCGAGCGTGTCGAGCGCGAGTGCCGGCGACAGCTTGAAGAGGGCTGCCGCGCGCTCGTCATCGACTTCCGGCACACCGGCATGGTCAACAGCATCGGCGTCTCGATCCTGCTCGGCGTCATTGATGCCGCCGAACAGAGCAACGCGCCGCTCGTCTTCTCGTGCGTCAAATCGCAAGCCGCGCAAATCTTCGATCTGCTCGGACTGACGCGCCACGTCAAACTCGCGAGCGACAAGCGGGACGCGCTCGAACTGATTAACCATCCCGCACCCGTCCGTGCTGCGGCGAACTATAAAGCCGTTGGTGAGTAGCTAATAGCTGTTAGCTGTTAGGTATTAGCTTTCAGCCGGAAGAAAATCGAAATTTATTTGTTCGCGACACCCTTAACTTTGCTTGAAGTATTGCTAACAGCTAACAGCTATTAGCTAACAGCTCCTCTCTAACAGCTAACAGCTTTTCCCATGCCCTCAGCCGAGACCACCAAGTTACTTCACGCTTTCTCCGCCCTCGCCGACCTCGGCGAAGAGATCGCCGCCACGCGCGACTTCGAGCAGATGGTGCGCTCGACGCTACACGTCGTCCTCGGCGCGCTCGGCATCCGGCGCGGCGCGGTCGCCGAGTTCGACGGCGCGGAGGGCTTGCTCAAGCTCGTCGCCGCGTGGGGCATGGGTGACACCGCTCCCGCCCAACTGCCGTTCGACGCGCGACTCCTTGACGAAGCGCTGCGCGACTCCGCCAAGCCGTCCGAGTTTTTCGAGCGACAGATCAGGCGCACGTTTCAGGCGGGGCTTGAGCGCTGGCGCATCGAGCTCGTCGTCCCGCTCGTTGTCCACGCCGAACTCGTCGGCGTCATCCTGCTCGGCGGCAAGGCGACCGACGAGGCGTTCACGCCGGAAGACTTGGAGGTCGTGCGCACGATGGCGCGGCACATCGGCGTCGGCATCCATAACCACCGGCTCGTGCGCGAGGTCGAGCGCAAGGCAGTCGAGAACCGGAAGCTCTACGAAGATTTGCGCTCGGTGTACCGCAACACGGTGCGCGCGTTCGCGGCGGCGATTGACTGCAAGGACAAGTACACGCAGGGGCATTCGGAGCGGGTCGGCAAGTACAGCGAGATCATCGCGCGCGAAATGGGCTGGTCAGAGGAAGCGGTCGAGGAGATCGCCATCGGCGGTTACCTGCATGACGTAGGCAAGCTCGTCGTCGAGCGCGACATCATCAACGCGCCGTACCGCATCGACGCCAAGCAGTCGTCCGAGTTGAACCGTCACCCCGCCGCCGGCTTCGAGATTCTCTCGCCGCTGCACGAGACGGACGCGCTCATCCCGACCGTCGCGCGCTATCACCATGAGCGCATTGACGGGCGTGGCTACCCCGAAGGTTTGCGGGGCGAGCAAATCCCGCTGAGCGCGAAGATCGTCACGCTCGCCGACTCGTTCGACGCGATGACGACCGACCGCACCTACAAGCGGCGTAAGGAGTTCAACGAGGTCATCGAGGACTTGCGGAAGAACTCGGGCAAGCAGTTCGCGCCGGAAGTCGTCGCCGCGCTTCTACGTGCGATCCGCAAGGAGTTGGACGGCGAGTTGGGCGAGAGAAAGTTCGCGCGAATGCTCGGCAGAGACTACCTGAGCGCCGAAGACTGCCGACCGCTGCTCGTCGAACTGATTGCGGAGCTAGAGGCGGGAGAGAAATCTGTCGTGAGCGCGGCATGAAGATTGGGGACTGTACGGGCAGTTGCTCGTCCCTGCCCACCACGCGGATGCGCGTAGAAAAAGAGGCGCGGGCTTTCAATGTTG
>JBJMGS010000178.1:0-6999 GCA_045807785.1 Pyrinomonadaceae bacterium | reverse complement strand
GCCTCCACCGCTTTCATCGCCGCGTCTACGTTCGTCGCCTTCGAGTCGTTGAAGAAGCGGACGCCGCCCGCCTCCGCGACGAACTCCAGACGGTGCTCGACCGGCTTGAAGTTGCTCACCGTCTCGCGCATCGAATCCACCGACGCACCGCACGCCAGCCCCGCAGCGAGCGCGGCGAGCACGTTCTCGACGTTGTGCAAGCCGAGCAGCTTGATCTCGTCGCGCGTCATCAAGACTCGCTCGCCGTCGCGCGTGCGCGAAACTAATTCGCTGTTCGCGCGCAAAAACAGTCCGTCTTCGAGTTCGCGCTGCACGCTGAAGAACGTGACGTGCGCGTTCAGGCCCGACGCCCAGGAGGAGACGGTCTCGTCGTCGGCGTTCAGGATCGCCACGTCGCCCGCCCTCTGGTTGCGGAAGATGTTGTGCTTCGCCGCCGCGTAGTCCATCAAACTCTCGTAGCGATCCATGTGGTCGGGCATCAGGTTCAACACGATCGCGACCTGCGGATGAAACTCGCGGATCGTCTCCAACTGGTAGCTTGAGACTTCGACGACCGTCCAGCCGTCGTCGCTCGAAGATTCGACGAGCGACGTTAAGGGCGTGCCGATGTTGCCGCCGACCTGTGTCGTGATCCCCGCGCCCTTCAGCAGCTCGCCGACGAGCGTCGTCGTCGTCGTCTTGCCGTTCGTGCCCGTGATGGCGACGAGGCGACCGCGAAGGAAGCGCGCGGCGAGTTCTATCTCCCCGATGACTTCCGCCCCGGCGCGCTCGGCGTAGCGCACGGGGATCGACTTCGCGGGCACGCCCGGACTGAGGACAACCAACTGAATCTGATCGAGCAGCCACACGGGCGCGTCGCCCGGCACCAACCCGACGCCCAGCTCTTTCAACGCGCGCGCCTCTTCCGTCCACTCTTCGAGTGGCTTGCGGTCGTTCAAGGCGACGACCGCGCCGCGCGCGGCGAGGAAGCGCGCCGCCGCCGCGCCGCTCAACCCCGCGCCCAATACCAGAACTTTTTTGCCGCTCAGCTCCATCCGTGTGTTAAGTCGAAATCTTAAATTCCAAATCTTAAATCACATTCAATCATCTGAGTTTCAACGTCGAGAGACTCAGCAGCGCGAACAGAATCGCGAGGATCACGAAGCGGAAGACGACCTTCGACTCGCGCCAGCCCTGCATCTCGAAGTGGTGGTGCAAGGGCGTCATCTTAAAGAGCCTGCGCCCGACGCCGCTGCGCCGCTTCGTCAACTTGAAGAAAGAGACTTGCAGCATCACCGACATCGCCTCGATAACGAAGACGCCGCCGACGAGCAGGAGGATGAACTCCTGTTTCGTCAGAATCCCTATCGTGCCAATCGCCCCGCCGATGGCGAGGCTCCCGACGTCGCCCATGAAGACGTCCGCGGGCGGCGCGTTGTACCACAAAAAGCCGAGGCTCGCGCCCGCCATCGCGCCGCAGAAGACCGTCAATTCGCCGACGCCCGCGCGGTGCTCGATGAAGAGCAGGCGCGCCCAGCGCTCGTCGCCGCTGACATACGTGAAAGCCGTCAGCGCGACCATCGCGATGAAGGTCACGCTGATCGCCAAGCCGTCGAGCCCGTCCGTCAGATTCACGGCGTTCGACGAGCCGACGAGGACGAGCAGGATGAACGGCAGATACAGCCACGGCCCGATGTGCGTCACGCCGCGAAAGTCGGTCTGCTTGAAGAACGGCAGGCTCAGGTTCCACGAGTAGCTGTCGCTCGCGAAGTAGTAGAGCGCCGCCCAGACCGCGACGGCGATGACGAACTGCGCGGCGAGCTTCTGCTTACCCGTCAAGCCGAGGCTCTGCTTCTTGGCGACCTTCGCGTAGTCGTCTAAGAATCCGATGACGGCGAAGGCCGCCGTGGCGACGAGCACGATCCAGACGTAGAGGTTGTTGAGCCGCGCCCAGAGCAAGGTCGAGATGAGCACCGAGCCGATGATGAGCAGCCCGCCCATCGTCGGCGTGTTGCGCTTCGCCATGTGCGAGGCGGGACCCTCCTCGCGAATCTGCTGCCCGATGTTCAAATCGCGCAGGTAATGGATGAGGCGACCGCCGAAGAGGAGCGAGATCAGGAGCGCCGTCACCGTCGCGTAAGCCGTGCGGAAGGTGACGTACTGGAAGACGTTCAGCGCCTTGACGAAGTACGACTCCTCGCCCCCGGCGGAGAGCCTGCGGTAGAGCCACTCGTAGAGGAGGTAGTAGATCATCTGCTTCGCGTGATCGAGTGTCGGGTATCAGGGGTTGAGGAAGATAAAAACTTTCCCGCCCCTCTGCTTCCCAGCCCCGGCCTCTAACCCCCAGCCCCCGTCTCCCCGGCTGCCGGGAAGTGCGCGCGAATCGCCTCGACGACTCGCTCCGTGTGTACGCCGCGCGAGCCTTTAACGAGGAGCAGGTCGCCCTCGCGCAGCTCGCTTAAGATCGCTTCAGCCGCCTCGTCCGTCGTCTCGAAGAAGCGCGCCGCCGCTTCGTCCATCCCCGCCGCGCGCGCGCCTGCGACGATCTCTCGCGCCATCCCGCGCACGCCCCAGAGCAGATCGACCGCGAACCCCGCGATCTCTCGACCGGCGTCGTGGTGCATCGCTTCGGCGTCCTTACCCAGCTCCAACATCTCGCCCGCGACGACGATCGTCCGCTGCGCCTTTTCCCCCGCTTCGCCCCGCCCCGCGACGAGCGAGCGCGCCATGCTGAGCAGGGAGCGCGGGTTCGAGTTATATGAGTCGTCTATCACGCTAAAGCCCCCGGCGAAGTCGATCAACTCGCCGCGCATCTCCGAAGGCGCGGCGGTCGCGAGCGCAGCGGCGATGACTTCCGGCGTGATGCCGAAGCAGGTGGCGACCGTCGCAGCGGCGAGCGCGTTCATTAAATTATGCCGACCGGGGAGCCCCAGCTCCGCGACCGCTTCGCCGAGCGGCGTGCACAGACGGAAGCGCGTCAGACCGAAGCGCGGCGTCTCGATGTCAGCCGCCGCCACGTCCGCCCTGTGGTCGATGCCGAAGGTCACGGTGCGCCCGTCGTGCTTGGCGCGCATCGCGGCGACGCGCGCGTCGTCGGCGTTCAAGACGGCGATGCCGCCGGGCTTGATTCCTTCGACGAGCTGCGCCTTGCCCTCGGCGATCTGCTCGACGGAGTCAAAGAATTCGAGGTGCACGGGCGCGACCATCAGGACGACGCCCACGTCCGGCGGCGCGATCTCGCACAGCCGGCTAATCTCCCCGAACATGGACTGACCCATTTCCAGCACCGCCACGTCGAAGTCTTCCGGTCGCGCGCCGCCCGACTCCATTTGCAGGATCGAGAGCGCGAGCCCCAGCTCGTTGTTGAAGTTCTTCCGCGTCTTCAACACGCGGCGTCCCGCGCCCGCGAGCACGTGCGCCGTCAAGTCCTTCGCCGTCGTCTTGCCCGCGCTGCCCGTGATGCCGACCGTCTTGCCCGGCCACGCGACGAGGGTCTCGTGCGCGAGCGATTGCAGCGCGGCGATCACGTCTTCGACGAGGAGCAGCCGGTGACGCAGCGGTTCAAGCTCCGCGTCGCCATCGACCCGCGCCCGGCGCGCGACCGCCGCGACCGCCCCCTCGCCGAGAGCCTGCGCGATGAAGCGGTGACCGTCGTCGAACTCCTTCGCGGTGAAGAAGTGTCGGCGATAATCTTCGGGCGCGAGCGCGAAGAAGAGATCGCCCGCCGCGACCGTGCGCGAGTCGATGGCATAGCCTGTCAACTCTTTGTCAAAGAACTCTCCAGAGCCCGACTGCGGTGAGTCGGGCACGGTGGCACGCATTCTTTGCGCTGCCGTTTCGAGTTTCACGTTTTCGCGATCTTCCTTCCGCGACGATTATTCCGACGGACGCCGAAGCCGTCCGCGCCTGTCTGCGCCGTTAGCGCCCGCGCGATTTTAACCTCCGCGCTCGTCGCGCGTCCTCCTCTCCGTCGTCGGCGGGCGCTGTGCCGCCGTGAATTTCGTTCGCCTGCGCGTTCGCGCCGCCCTCGACTTCTCTGTGCACGGAGCGATTCTTCCTCAAACGTTCGCGGCAGCCCGCGATCCTGCGCCTCAGTTCGTAGTGTGGGCTGCCCTGCGGGGGAAGTGTCATGAACGTTCCTGGCTCCTCAACAGTCTGCAATATGAAGGAAACGCGAGCGCCGCCTGATTGAGCTTTGGCGGCGCGACTCAGTCGCTGCGCGCGAACTCGACGCGAACCTTACGCCCGGCTTCGACCGCCGCACCCGCCGTGGGGAACTGTGCGACGCCGCGCCCCTCGCCGCGCGCTTCTAGTTCGAGTCCCAACTGCGCGCAGATGCGCTGTGCGTCGCGCACGCTGCGACCGCGCATGTCCGGCATCAACAACGCGCGTTCGCCCGCGGGCGCGTACACCACTTCCCGCACCTCACCCCTCTCTCGCACCCCCTCGACGACCAACGGCAAGCTTGCTGGGGCAACTTGCTGATCCGAATCTTTCTGCCGCGACGCGGCAACCTGCGCCACCGCGTGGTTCAACTCTGCGATCTGATCCTGCTGGTGCGGCGACGTCTGCTTCGTGTCCGTGTCGGGCGCGACGCCTAAATACGGCAAGATCTGCTCGGCGATCTGCTTGAAGACCGGCGCGGCGACCGTGCCGCCGTAGATCGCCGTGCCCGGCTCGTCTAAGACGACGATGATGACGACCGCCGGGTTATCCACCGGCGCGAAGCCGACGAACGAGGCGACGTACTTCGTCTTTGAGTAGGCGTGCGTCTTGGGGTCGATCTTCTGCGCCGTGCCGGTCTTGCCCGCCGCCGTGTAGCCGTCGAGCCGCGCCGCCTTCGCCGTGCCGTCCAAAGTCACCATTTCGAGCATCGAGCGGATCGTGCGCGCCGTCTCAGCGCTCACCACGCGGTGCTGTTCCATCTGCGCGCGCGGCACGACGCCGCCCGACTCGTCGCGCACTTCCCTGATGATGTGTGGCGCGATGCGCACACCGTCGTTGGCGATGGTGGCGAACGCCGCCGCGACCTGCACGGGCGTGACGCCGATCTCCTGCCCCATCGGAATCGAGCCGATGGAAGTCTTATCCCAGCGACCGACGGGGCGCAGCAGTCCCTTCGTCTCACCCGGCAACTCGACGCCCGTCTTGTCGCCGAAGCCGAAGCGCTTGACGTAATCGTAGAGCCGCGCGTCGCCGAGCTTCATGCCAAGCTTGATCGCCGCGACGTTTGACGACTGCGCCAGCGCCTCCGTGATGGTGAGCGTGCCGTGCGGGTGCGAGTCGTGGATGGTGCGACCGAAGATCGTGATCGAGCCCATTTGGCAGTCGATCATGTCGGTCGGCTTGACGAGCTTCTCTTCAATCGCGCCGGAGTAGGCGACGACCTTGAACGTCGAGCCCGGCTCGTAGGTGTATTGCAGCGCCTTGTTCGCGCGCACGTCCGCCGAGGCGTCCTTCGCCGCGTTCGGATCGAAGGAGGGTGCGTTGGCGAGCGCGAGGATTTCACCCGTGTGCGGGTCGAGCGCGAGCGCCGACGCAGACTTCGCGTGCGTCGTCTCAAGCGCCGACTGAACCGCCCGCTCGACCTGATACTGGATGTTCTGATCAATCGTCAGCACGATTGACTTGCCCGACTTCGGATCGACGACGGCGCTCTCGAACGCGGAATGGCGCGCGTCGCGACTCACCGTCAGCCGCCCTGAGTCGCCCTTGAGCGAGGCGTTCTGGAAACCCTCGAGGCCTGCGAGCCCGGCGTCGTCCAGGCCGACGAAGCCGATGACGTGCGCGGCGAGCGAGCCGTTCGGGTAGTAGCGCTTCGACTCTTTGACCGACCCCACGCCCTTCAAATTGAGCGCCTTGATCTTCTCCGCCTGCTCCGGCTCCAGCTCGCGCGCCAGCCAGACGAACTTGCGCTTCGACGCCTTCGCCTCACTCAGTTTCGCTTCGAGCGCGACGGCGTCCGCGCCCGCGAGCAACGGCGCGAGCGAGCGCGCCGCTGCGTGCTCGTCCGTCTTGTCGTCCGGCGCGTAGAAGAACGACTCGACTTCGAGGCTGTGCGCGAGTTCCCGGCCCTGCCGGTCGAGGATCAAGCCGCGCTCGCCGTTGAGCGTGACCGCCGCCTGCTGCTGCCGCCGCGCGCGGTTGCTCAGGAAGTCGTGCTGGAAGAGTTGCAGGTAGGCGAGCCGCCCGCCGATGACGAGCATCCAGAGGACAATGCCGATGACGACGAAAGTGGTTCGCTGCCGCGAGTTGTCGGGTCGGGTGTTGGCGCGCGCGTGGGAGCGTTCCGGCATAGCTTTGGACGTCACTCTCTCAACTGACTTACGATCCTCGTTCGCGCCGCTCGCGGGGAGGGCGAGCGCGCTGCGGAAACTCTCTCAGCGTTGCCGCATGACGCCGCCGACGCGCGCGGCGACGACCATCGCCTGACGCGGCTGCGTGCGCTCTTCATCCAGACGCCCGCCGCCGATCTGCGAGGCGCGCGCCGGCTGCATCCCGATCTGGCGCGCGGCTTGTTCGAGCGAGCCGGGCGCGGTCGCCGCGTTGAGTTCCAGCATCAGTCGCTCGCGCTCGGCGAGGAGTCGCGCGCGTTCCATGCGCAGTTGCTCGCTGCCGTAGCCGTAGCGCACCGCCGCGAAGCGCTGCCCGACGGCGAACACGAAGCCGCCGGCCACGAGCAGCCCGCAGCAGAGCAGCACGACTTGGCGTCGCACCACGCGCCAGTCGCGCTTGCGCAGGACACGAGGGTTCCCGTACGGTGTTGGGGGCAACCTTCTCATCATCACTGTTCAGTCTCGGACTTTGACTATCAACTTCTGGTCGGGCGTTCGGGCGAGGAGTCCGGGGACTACTTCCAGCACTTGCGCTTGCTCACCTTCCGCTTCCCCCGTGCTCGTTACTGAAATCCACGTCTCTCACTCGCCGGCGGCGAGTTTCAGGCACGCGCGAAGTTTCGCGCTACGCGCCCGCGGGTTCTCCGCCAACTCTTCCTCGGTCGCGACGACCGGGCGCTTCGTC
>JBJMGS010000177.1:0-7542 GCA_045807785.1 Pyrinomonadaceae bacterium | reverse complement strand
TAGTTGAAGCCAGCTTTCATCAAGGCGTAAATCTGGTATCTTTGCTCCTGGGTGAGCTGCTGATAGCCGGTCATCGGTGCTTCCTTTGGCTTGGTCGTTGAAGTGGCACTGCCGCACTGATGCTATCGCAGCTTGCCCGTCACTGACCAAGTTCAAAGTTGCACTTACAAGTTGAATCCAAGTCTTTTTTTAGTGGCGAAATAAAGCGAAATTAAGACCCGATAGGGCGTGCGCGAAAAAGCGTTCATGGGTTCGCATGGCGTTCATGGGGTCGCTGGACGTGACGCGCCCCGCGTTGGCGGTGTGAGGACGTTGACGCGACCTCAGGCGGATCTTCTCGCCGCCCGTGCCCTGCCACCGCACGCCGTACCGAATCGGACAGACGGGCGACGGCCGTTCTTGTTAACTATCGGCGACCCAAATAATCCCCCATCCGTTTTCAACCCGTTCAGCGGCGGGCGACTACCGAGTCAAGGAGGAATCTGTCATGACAACTAAAGGGCAAGGCGGCTCCGGCAGCGGGAGCGGTAAAGGCGGCGGCGGCGGTAAGCAGGGCGGCGGCAAAGGCGGCGGTAAAGGCGGAGGTGGTGGTAAGAGTGGGGGCGGCGCACGCAATCCGGCTGGCGGCGGCGGCAGGGGCGGTGCCGGCGGCGGGGAGTAGTACCGCCGGGTAGCCGAAAAACGCCAATCATTAAAAACGGACAGGCGCGGCAGCTTTTGAGAGCTTCGCGCCTGTACTTTATGCGGCCCAAGTGCTCTGATACGCGCCCTCGCCGCGCGTTCCGGCGAGCCTAGCCATGCGGGATACTGGAAGGTAGCTCCTCTTAGGAAGTTACCCGGTAGCCCATCACTGTGATCGCCGCCGGCACGACGGCGACGGTTCACACGCATCCGAGATTCTCCCAGTGGCCGCGGATTTTGTCGAGCGGGACTTGCAGGGCGTAGACAGTTTCTATAAAGGCGAGCGGAGCCGTGTCTATTCGTATTCGCACGACGGCGCTGACAAAATTATTAGCGTACGCTGCGCTGCGCCCTGTCGGTGGCGAGTGTTGAAGTCATCGGCTACCAGCGCCCGTGAAGCGGCTCGCGCCAGCTAGCGACGATGAAATTGATACTACAAGGGTGACTTTGCGATGAAGGCTAAAACGGAAGCGGGCGAGGGGAAGGTGACGGGGAGCGTCGACTCATTCGATCAATTCGGGTTGGGAGCGTCGTTGATCAAAGCTATCGGCGACGTGGGGTACGAGACGCCGTCGCCCATTCAACTCAAGACCATCCCGCTGCTCCTGTCGGGCAGGGACGTGGTCGGTCAGGCGCAGACCGGGACGGGAAAGACGGCGGCGTTCGCGTTGCCCATACTCGAACGGATCAACGCCAAGAGCAACCACGTGCAGGCGCTCGTCCTGACGCCGACGCGCGAGTTGGCGATTCAGGTCGCCGAAGCGTTCCACACCTACGCCAAACATCTGGGGGGCGTGCGCGTCGTGCCCGTCTACGGGGGGCAGCCCATCCAGCAGCAGTTGCGGCGTCTGCACGGCGGGGCGCAAGTCGTCGTCGGCACGCCCGGCCGCGTCATGGATCACCTGCGGCGCGAGACCCTCGACATCGCGGCGTTGAAATTCGTCGTGCTCGACGAGGCGGACGAGATGCTGCGCATGGGCTTCATCGAGGACGTGGAGTGGATACTCTCACACACTCCCGCGGCGCGGCAGACCGCCCTCTTTTCCGCGACGATGCCGCGCGAGGTGCGCCGCATCGCCGAGCGCCACCTGAACGAACCGGCGAGCGTTCACATCGAGCACAAGACGCTCACCGTCCCCACGGTCAAACAGCACTACGTCAACGTCTCCGAGGGGCAGAAGCTCGACGCCCTCACGCGCATCCTCGAAGCCGAGGCGAACCCCGGCGAGGCGGTCTTGGTCTTCGACCGCACGAAGATCGGCGCGGCAGAGGTGACGGAAAAACTCCAGGCGCGAGGCTACGCCGCCGAGGCGATGCACGGCGACATGAGCCAGGCGCAGCGCGAGACGGTCATCCGGCGCCTGCGCGGCGGGCAGGTCGAGATCGTCGTCGCGACGGACGTGGCGGCGCGCGGGCTCGACGTGGAGCGCATCGCGTGGGTCGTCAACTACGACATGCCTAACGACGAGGAGTCTTACGTCCACCGCATCGGTCGCACCGGCAGGGCCGGAAGGGAAGGGCGCACCGTCCTCTTCGTCACGCCGCGACAGCAGCGCATGATGCGCGAGATCGAGCGCTACACCGGGCAGCGCATCGAGCCGATGCGGCTGCCGACGGGCGCGGACGTGGCGGCGCGCCGCGTGGCGCTCTTCAAGGAGCGCATCTTGAAGACGCTCAAGGAAGCGCAACTTGAGTTGTACCTCTCACTCGTCGAAGAGCTGGCGGAAGAGAGCGGGCGCGACGTGGCGGAGATCGCCGCGGCGGCCGCCTACCTCGCGGGCGGCGATAAACCCCTCGAAGTCGGGCTCGAGCCGGAGCCGGAACAGTTAGGTCGGCCGGGCGACGGGCTGGTGCGCCTCTTCATCGACGTCGGAAGGCTGAGCCGCGTCGGCCCTTCGGACATCGTCGGGGCCATCGCCAACGAGGCGGGCGTGCCCGGCAAAGCCATCGGCGCGATCGACGTCCACGATCGCTTCACGCTCGTCGAGCTGCCGGTCGAGTTCGTCGGGCAGGTGCTCGAAAGGATGAAGGGCAAGCGCATCCGCAACCACAACGCGAACGTCCGATTGGCGGAGGCGGGCGGAGGCGGGCGGGATGATTCCCGCGCGGGCAGCGCGGGCGCTTACGGCAAGGATGGACAGGGCGGGCGGGCGGAGCGCAAAGGTAAAAAGAAGCCTTACAAGCATTGATGGGGGAACGGCGACGGCTCGAAGACGATCACTACGCCTACTGGACGTTGGAAGCGGCGGAACGCTGATCAGGCTGCGATCGCCGCAGCGATCGGTGGCCGGTAGTTAATCTTCATGGCTTGTCCATTAGCCGCAAGTTAAGGCACGAGTGGGAGGGACGGGGCGAAGTAAACCCTTGCCTTTTTCTCTTTCGTGGGTATCATGCGCGCCGACTGAGGTGACAGCCATGCGGCATCTCCCCGAAGGTTTCCGCTACCGCCCGGAGTTGATAGGCCCGGCTGACGAGGGCGCGCTCCTCGCGCGCGTGCGCGACCTCCCATTCCGGGAGTTCGAGTTCCACGGCCACACGGGCAAGCGGCGCGTCGTCTCCTTCGGCTGGCGCTACGACTTCACCGGGCGCGGGCTGCAAAAGGCTGACGACATGCCCGACTACCTCCTGCCTCTGCGGGAAGTCGCCGCGGCGTTCGCCGGTGTCGAGCCGGGGCAGTTCCAGCACGCACTCGTCACGGAGTACGGGCCGGGCGCCGGGATCGGCTGGCACCGCGACAAGGGAGTGTTCGGCGAAGTCGTGGGGGTCTCGCTACTCTCGCCGTGCGTGCTGCGCATGAGGCGGCCGCTGGGTAAAGGGAAGTGGGAGCGCGTGAACTTAACCGCCGAGCCCCGCTCGGCGTACCACCTGGACGGCCCGGCGCGCTACGGGTGGGAGCACAGCATCCCGCCGGTCAACGAGCTGCGCTACTCCGTCACCTTCCGCAGCCTGCGCGAGGGCTGAGCGGCGCGCGCGTAAAAAAAGCGGACAGGCGCGTCACACAGGGAGTTCTATCAACTGCGCACTTATCGCCTCCCCGGCAACTCTTAACCGTGCCATGCTGACGGGCAGGCTGAATCTCCTCGGCCCGGCGCTCCCCGGATTCACGTAGAGCACCCCCTTACTCTCCTCGACCGATGGTTTATGGGAATGGCCGCTGACCACCACTCGGAACCCCGCCCCCGGTGGGCTTATGTCGATCTCCTTAAGGTCGTGCAACATGTAAATGGAGATGGCCCCTACCTCCACTACTTCCCAACGAGGAAGCTCTTCCGCCCACTCGCCCTTGTCATTATTCCCGCGAACCGCGACGACGGGGGCGATGCCGTTGAGAGCTTCGAGCACCTGCGGATTACCGACGTCGCCCGCGTGGAGGATCATGTCCGCCCCCCGGAGCGCATCTATAGCCTCCGGGCGAACAAGGCCGTGAGTGTCAGAGATGACCCCGATGAAATTTTCAACCCTCACCCGGCTATCGCCCATTGTGAATCTCAATATAGTGGCTGACGCCCCGCATTACCCTCCCGCTGCTGCCGACCGTCGGCTTCAGACGTGTCGGGTATGCTCTTCCAAACTGCTTTCCCCTCCTTATTGACGTAACCGTAAGCGCCACTCTCCCACGCCACCCGCGCCAGTCCGTGCCAGAATACTTCGGCGTGGCTGAACGCCGGCTGTATGACCCACGCGCCGCTCCTGTCGACGTACCCCCACCTGCCGCCCACCATCACCGGCGCGAGCCCCTCCTGGAACTCTTCACCATCCTCGTACTCGGGGGGGTGGACGAAGTTGCCCGCCTTGTCGATGATCCCAAGCCGGTCGGAGCCGGGCGGCGCCGCCAGCGCGTACCCTTCGGAGAAGTAGGTCGCCTCGGAAAATTGTGGGCGGATGACTTCTCTGCCGTCGCGGTCCACGAACCCGTATTTGTAGCTGTAATCGGTCTGCTCGCCCTCGACCGTCATCACCTTGCCGCGCGGGACGTCGTAGCGCACGCGCGCCAGCCCGTCGTGGAACTGCCAGACCAGGTCGTACTTCGCCCTGATCACCACCTTGCCCGATCTGTCGACGAAACCCCACCTGTTCCCGACCTCCACCACCGCCCTGTCTTCCGAGAAAGCCTCGGCCCACCTGAACTGCGGCGCGATGACGAACTTGAAGTTCTTATCGACGTAGCCCCACTTCCCGCCCTCGGCCAGCGTCATCATGCCGCCGGAGAAGTAGGAGCCTTCGGGCCCGCCCACGTGAATGACCTTGCCGCCGCGGTCGATCCAGGCGGGCTGGTTCTGCGCGCCGTTCTTGCCCCAGAGCAGGACGCACGCCACGCCCTCACGGAACGGGCGCGCCGCCCCCCATTCCTTCTGCGGGCCGATGACGAACCTGCCGGCAGTGTCGATGTAGCCGCCCCCGTCGGCACCCCACACGGGGGCGAGCCCGTCGCTGAAGTGGGCTGTGTCACCGGCGCTGCTGAACTGTGCCGGGATGACTTCGTTGCCCTGAGAGTCGATGAACCCGACCTTGCCGCCCTTCACGATCGGGTAGCGGTCGTCCGCGGACTGTGCCGCGGCGTTGACGGCGGAAAAAAGCAGGAGCGCGAGCAGGAACGGTGATCTGAGGTTCAACATCTCGCTCAAATCATAGAGGCACAGGGCCGGGAGATTCAACTGGTGGAAATGACATGTGCCAGTACCGGAGTCAGTCTGAGGTATGAAACCCTTTGAGGCGGGATCGCGCCCTAGGCATTTCGGAGCGTTAGGGGGATGGATACATCATCCCTGAAATGCCCCTGAATTCTAGGCGTGGACAGGGTCTAGGTGCGGAAAACATTCTCTGCGTGGTAGAGCAGGTTCTCGGTCGTGGGTGAGCTGGCAGTGTCAGTCGGCTCGGCTATCTTTCTCCCGTGCAGGGCGTAGTATTCTCTCCCGTTCTCGAACTCTTCGCGAATCCGCCTGCTGACCAGTATCCGGCGCTCGTTCGGCTCGACGGTCACGTAGCCCAGATCGAAGAGTTTATGCAGGTCGCTGCGTAACAGGAGCCCGTTCCCGAGGGCATGCTCGCCGCCTTCGGCGTACGGCCGGATGTGAGCCGCCTCTAAGACGGGGAGTGTTTTCTCGGTCGTCATCGCGCACCGCCGCTTGTAAGCCTCCGTCACCAGCGCCCTGAAAGTACTTTGCCCGAGCCTGGGAGCCACAAGAGTAGGCTTGCCGTAGCGCGCACTCTCAGATGCCGCAATGGTGGCCGGCCCGGCAACCGCGTGCCTGAACTTCATCCGTTCGAGCCTCTCGCCGATCTGCTTCCAGAGTGATAACCCTGTACCCGTTTGAAGGTCGTAGCTCTTACCCGAGACTATGTTCAGCTTAAAGTCCGGCGGGACCGGGATCCAATCCGGCTCGTCGAAGAAGAACGGCTCTTCCAGGATGATGCAGCCCATGACGGGGTCTTCGTAAATACTGACAGGTTGGCGGCGGTACTTGGCGATGCGCGCCCGTACCTCTTCAAGCGACCGCGCGCCGTTGCCTTCGCCGAACGTCTCCCACGCGAGGCTGACGGGGAGCTGCAGGAACCTGATGAAGAATCCGCCGCCGACGATGAAGTTGCGCGGGGCGTGCAGCTTGAAGAGGAAGGGCTCGCCGGGCCGGAGGACTTTGAATGTCGCGTCCGGGGACGGCCGCCAGAAGTTAACCTCTTCGACAAAGGCCTTCGAGGCGTGAAGGCTGAACCATTCGTAGTCGGTGACGCCGACGAAGAGCTTCATACGTGGAGCCTTTTGAGGTCGATCTAGTTCTGTGAACCCGGAGAGCCCGGAGCCCTGAAAGACGTGCCGGCCCGAGGGGGCGGCGACTACGTCCCCGTCGGCATGTGCAGGTACATCGACTGGATGGCCACCCGGCCCGGCCCGGTGAAGCGGTTCGTGATCAGGTTGACCCCGGCGAACAGGCCCGCCGTGATCCTCTGCATGTTGGTCTCCATCCGCACGCCGGCGTCCTTGTAGAGCCAGCCCCCCGGCTCGACGTCGATCTGCTCGCCCGGCGCGAGGATTCGCTCGAAGACGTTGCCGTAGCCGTGCAGCCAGAGGATGCCGTCACCCCCGGCGCCGTGGAACTTGTCGATGAAGAAGCCGGTCCCGCCGAACAGCATGTTGGCGGCGCCCTTGACCCGCTCGAAGGTGTACTCGACGCTAGAGGTGGCGGCGAGAAACTGGTGCTCGCGCACGTGCACCTCCTCGCCGTGCCGCAGGTGGAGCGCGAAGATGTGGCCCGCCCCGTCGCGGCTGAAGGCGATCTGACCCGGCCCGCTCGCCTGGGTGACGAACACCTGCATCCCTGCCATCATGCGCTTGAGCGCGCCCTTCATCGGCTTCAAATCAATGGTGATGCTAGGGTGTTTCCAGAGCAGGATGTGGTGTTCGAAATAGATCGAGTCCTCGGGCGCGAGTTCCACCGTCAGGACGGGCACGAGCTCCCCGTCCAGGTGGTAAGTGACGCCGGCGAACTGCTCATCCCGGGCGGACGTGGGTAACAGTTGGGGACGGTACACAGGCGACTCCTTGAGAGAATTTGATGGAGGGCGGCGGCATTGTACCAGCGGGGCGTGTTCTGACGATAGCGGCGGTAAACTTTGGTGCCCGGCCCGGTCCCAGGGTCTAGTGAGGAGTTCAAGCCAAGCGTGCTTGGTCGCCATCCAGCGCGGGAGTTTTCAGAGTTGCCAGAGAAGCTTCATAAAAGCTCACACACAAGCCGCACACAAACGAAAACGAGCAGCTAGACAGCTGCTCGTAACTCATTGATTCCATGAAGGCGGCGGTCGGAATCGAACCGACGAATAAAGGTTTTGCAGTAATAAAACAATGTTGTGCACAGAAGGCCACAG